>JAPYTP010000011.1:46714-58573 GCA_029941885.1 Myxococcota bacterium | reverse complement strand
TGAAGAGTTGGTTCGCCGGGGTTCGGTATCCGGAACCGATCACGAGGCCCCGCCCCAGATCGGTCTGCATCGCCTCGTTCATGTCGCGAAAGGCGTTCCAGACTTCGGGTGGCAGCAGTTGCAGGCCCATTTCCTGATCTCCCGAGGGGCCCGTCACGTGCTGACCCTCGACCTGATGCCAGGTGATCCCACTCGCAACCGGGAGCGCCGGATCGGCTCCGTCGAGATTGCGGATCGCCTCCATGAACCGCCGCTGATCGGGCGACAGCGATTCGTAGAGGTCCTCGAGTCGTACGAGCAGCGCCTCTTGGGGGCTCCGATTCTGCATTGGTCCGGCGAGCGCCGCTCCGATCGCATCGACCATCGCGCGCTGCCGAGCCGAGTCTTCGGATGGATCGATCGCCTCGCGCGGATGCGGTCTCGCACACGCGAGACACAGGCACAAGAGCAGTCCGACGGAGATGACGTCGATCCTCTGGATCCTGGAATGAATCATGGGGCACTCTCCTAGCTGGCCGCTTTCGCGGCCCCGTTTCGATCCCAATCTTCTGGGAAGATGCCGATTCGAACAAGACCTCTCATCGGAAAGACCGCTCGAGAGTGGCGAGCGTCGAAAATCGAGTTCGTCCGGCTGTCGCCTAACCCTCACGTCTGCGATGCTCGTGCCCCTACGCAGAAGCCCGGGAGGAATGAGATGATCGAGTTCGGCCTGCTCCAGGCCAGTACCCAGGACACTCTCCAGCCCGTCGAGCTCGCCCGCTTCGCGGAAGAGCGCGGCTTCGATGCCCTCTTCATGGGAGAGCACACGCATCTCCCGATGGCCCCCCACCGATACGGCGATGCCATCTCCGACGATTACAAGAAGTTCTACGACCCCTTCGTCAGTCTGTCACTCGCGGCCGCCGTAACGGATCGGCTGAAGCTCGGAACGGGCGTCTGTCTCTTGACCGAGCACCACCCGATCACCCTTGCGAAAACCGTTGCGACACTCGACCACCTGTCGGGAGGCCGCGTGATTCTCGGTGTTGGAACGGGCTGGAACGACGCGGAGATGGAGAACTATGGGATCCGCTTCCCCGATCGATGGGTCGTCGCGCGGGAGCGCGTCCTCGCGATGAAGGAGATCTGGACCCACGACGAAGCCCAGTTCCACGGAAAGTATGTGGATTTCGATCCCCTCTGGTGCTGGCCCAAGCCCGTGCAGACCGGCGGGCCGCCCATTCTGATCGGCGGCGGTGTGAAGCCCGCGGTGATCGCCCGGCGCGTGGTCGAGTTCGGCGACGGCTGGATCCCCCTCGACGGAGGACATGATCTCGAGGCGCCTCTCGCGGCGATTCGAGAGGAGGCAGCGCGCGCGGGGCGTGCATTCGATTCACTCGATCTCACCGTCGGGCTCGGGTTGATGACCGAGGTCACAGAATCTCGCATCCACGAGGTAATCGAACTGGGCTTCGGCCGGGTACTTTTTGTCATTCCCCGCAAGGGACGCGACGAAGATTGGGCCACGCTCGATCACTACGAGCAGCTCGTTCGACGATTTCGCTGATGCACGGGCGGTGTGCGGTTTGCGCGCCCTTCCGTCGCCGAGCGGGCGCCGAACCTCGTCGGCGTGACGCCACGCCACTCCATGAGTTCGAGCGATACCGACAGCTCTCGCCGGCGGGAGTGATTCGGGCGCTGGCCGTTGGACGCCTCGATGAAGGATGCCTAGACTTCGCTGTGATCCGTCTCTGAACTCGACTAGACCCGAGGGATTGCGCCCATCCTTCTCGAGCAGCGAGGAGCTGGAACCATGAGCCCAAGACCCTCTCGAACGCGTGGGAGTGTGCGCAGGCGACCCCCCGTTTCATCCGACTCCGACTCCGACACTGACTGCCATGTCGATGCCGACCTCGACCCGCTCTGGATGCTCGCCGTCCTCTTTATCGTCCTCTTCGCCGTCTCGATGATGCTCGGCGGGTGCGCGGCGACACCCCTTCCGGCCGCTGCCCCGGCTCCGGAGGACGGACTCCTGAGGGCGGACTCGAGCCACGGCGAGCTCTATCTCAAGGTGGACCACAACATCGGCGGGTACGATCAGGCCTTCTTCCCGCCGATCCAAGTCTCACATCACGCGAATCGATCGGGGCTTCACATGCGGGAAACCGTCGTGCTCAGCGTCAATCTCGGACAGAGGCTCCGCGCCCGCGCCGCGGCCGGTGGGATCGGCGTGGCGTCGGCTGCCGGGCCCTGCGCGATGACCATGGCCTTCTCGATCAAGGACGTCGAAATCGACGAACTCATGTCCAAGATCGAACGGGGGGCCAACGTGACCTTCATTACGTCGATGGGGGCCGTCACACTCCAGGTCGTCATTCGGGATTCGCTTACGGACACGCCCCTCCTCCGCTTCAGCGAGCGCCGAAAACTCGGGGGTGGGCAACTGCGTGGATCTGGGCGAGCGGGACTGCTGCGCGGGCTGGAGAAGACCCTCGATCTTCTTCTCGCCGACTTCGCGCTGCGTCTGCAGGAAACCATCCCCCGCTCCAGCCACCAGAACAAGATCGCGCCCGAGTGTCGGAGTCTCATCCGACGGGCGTCTGAAGCGTTGGGGGGGCTGCGATCGGTTCCTGCAAAGGCGAGCAGTCCCCACTAACCTGGTAGAAACGGGCGACGCCCGAGCCTCTCGGTGCCTCTGCCGTAGGAATGGACTCGACCCGTCGCCCTCTTCCGAAAAAGGTGATGCAATGAACCAGGCTCAGAAAAAATTCGGCGAGCCGATCGAGATCGTTCGCAAGAAGGTCTTTCCCGAGATGAACGGGATGGTCCAGGACTTCATCCGCAACGCGCCCTTCGTGGTGCTCGCCACGGCCAACAAGGACGGTGATTGCGATGCATCGCCGAAGGGCGGTCGGCCTGGATTCGTTCGCGTTCTCGACGAGAAGCATCTCATCGTTCCCGACATCGCGGGCAACAAGCTCTTCCAGTCCTACGAGAACCTCGAATCGAATCCCAGAGCGGGACTGCTCTTCCTCATCCCCGGCTGCGATTGGACGGTTCGAGTGAATGGCCGGATCGAAGTCCTCGAAGCCGACGGCGCGGGACTCTCGGGGATTTCACCCGACGTATTCGACCCGGATGACAACACGAAGATCCTGCAGGGGATCCTGGTCGTGGTCGACCAGGCGCTCTCTCATTGTCCGCGGGCATTCACGTTCTCGAAGCTGTGGGACGTCGGGAGGATCGAATCGACACGCGCGGAAGATCCGAATCGGTATTGGCTGGGCCGGTGGAGGGACGAAATGGCCAAGGCGGGCGCGCCCCCGCTCGTGATCGAGGGCGAGCAAGACGAGTAGAGGGACGCGAGACTGGAAGGACCTGGAGTCGGGTCCCGCCTGGCTGATACGCGTCAGACCTCATTCCCGTTGGACCCGAGCCAGACTTCGAAGTCCGCCTCACCACGACGTTCGACGATTCCTCCCGGCTCGAGGGCACCGAGGACCACCCGCTCGACCCGAGGATTCCGCCTCGCCGCGGCCGCCACTGCCCGGCCGGCCTCCCATTGCTCCGGATCTTCGATCTTGTTGATCAGAAGTACCACGCGGGCGCCAGGGGGTACGTTTTTGAGGCCGGCGCCGGCATCGCATAATAGTCTCGCCAGCGATGCCGGGTCGAGGGAATCCCTGACGTCGATGCCGAGGAGGGTCGCCACCCGTTCAGGGCGATGACATGTCTGTGCGATCGGGCCCGAAAGGGCATCGATCCCTGCAACGGCCACTAGCAGCGTCGTCTCGGCGGGCACGACCGGCTCGTGCTCGGCGGGGGCCTTTGCCGGGAGCATGCGAGAGCCGTCCGCCTCGACGATCACGAAGTCGACGCCCGGTGTGGCGAGAAGCGTGCCAGGCACGTCGACCCCGACGCCGCTGGCTCGTTCGCCCGTGACTTCGCCGATCACCAACAGGTTTTCGTCCGAGGACTGGATCACCGTCTGAAACTCGGGCGTGTCCATTCGACAGGTCTGCGTTGCACGCGCGGTCTGGGACGCAAAGATCCGAGTCGTCGTCGTCAGGATGGTGCGCCCGGGCAACTGCTGACCGAGGCCGAAAAGCAGCGCACTCTTGCCGCCGCCACCCACGATCGAGACCAACTCGCCTGGCGAATCGAGACCGAGAGCGGCGCAGACAGATGGCGTCGTGAGATCGGGAACGGGTTCTACGTGCATCGTCGGGTGGACCGCATCCTGTGGATTCGAGCAGAATATTCCCCGAAAGACTAACGTGCTCCACCGCCGAGGGGTGGACGAGAGTCAGATTGGTCACCGGTCGGCATTGGATTCTCGCGAGGAACGGGTCCGAGAGGAACGAGAATCCGCCGGCAACCCCATCGACCTGCTAGCCTCGCTTTCGACATGACGCCCTCGAATCTCGAAGTGCTGGCCTACGAACAGAGTCCGATCGGAGCGATCTGTCTGCGACGACGCGAACTGCTGTCGATGCCCGGCACGATCGTCACCGAGATCACGGTCGATCAACACCTGTTGATGAGCAGCCATCACACCGCCTCGGAACGGGCGCTCGCACGTCGCGCGCTCGAGCGCCACGGCGGGGACGCTGGCCTCAGCGTGATGGTGGGCGGTCTCGGGCTCGGCTACACGGCTCGGGAGGCGCTTCGATCGACCGCGGTGGAGCACGTGGATACGATCGAGCTGTTGCCTCAAGTCATCGATTGGGTGCGGAACGGGCTCGTCCCCCTTTCTGACGCGCTGAACTCCGACTCACGCTTCGGGGTGATCGAGGCAGACATCTACGCCCTGCTCGCGGCCCCTCCCGAGCGGAAATACGACCTGATCCTGATCGACGTCGATCATGCACCGGACGAGCCACTCGCCGAAACGAATGCCTTCTTCTACACCGAGGCGGGACTCGAATGCGCGAAGAAGCACCTCACTCCCGGCGGTCTGCTCGGGGTGTGGTCCTACGCCCCGAGTTCGCCCTTTTCGGCTGCCCTGCGCAGGGTGTTCCCCCACGGCGATGTCGAGCCCATCTCCTTCGACAACGATCTGACGGGCGAGAGCGAGACCAATTGGCTCTTTCTTGCGCTGAATGACTGAGGGGCGTCTCTCGCTTCTTACCCCTGACGCCTGACCCCCGGCCCGCGACCCCGGCCCGCGACCCCGGCCCGCGACCCCGGCCCGCGACCCCGGGGCACGAGGAACCGCTCAATGACGCACGCGATCAACGATCCGGCACATCCGAAGCTCGTCACCGTAGGCAGCGTGAATTTCGATTCCGTCCCGCGCGACAAGGCGGCCACGCTCGAAAAGATCCTGCAATTCATGCGAGACGCCGCACACCAGGGTTGCGATCTCGTGGTCTTTCCCGAACTCGCCCTCAACGCCTGGGGCGAATGCGAGGATTGCTCGGATCGGGGCCGGCCGTGTGACTGGCATCTGGAGCAGGCGGAGCTGATTCCGGGTCCCGCGACAGAGGCCGTGGCTCAACAAGCGAGGAAACTCGACCTCCACGTGATCTTTGGAATGGAGGAGCGGGACCCCGATGCGCTCGACACACTCTACAATTCCGCGGTCTTGATCGCGCCGGAAGGGCTCGTTGGAACCTACCGAAAGGTTCACCTGGGCATCCCCCTCGAGACCAACCGCTTCACGCCAGGTGACCGTGTGCCGGTCTTCGAGACGCGGCTCGGGCCGATCGGCATTTCGATCTGTTACGACTTCTACAACAATCCCGAGTTGTCGCGGATCCTCGCTCTCAAGGGCGCGCGCATCCTGATCAATCCGACCGGCAGCACGGACCTGCCCGGAAAAGGGCCGATGATCACCTACACCACGCTCGTCCGGGCCCAGGAAAACCTGGTCTATGCCGTCTCGGCCAACCGCGTCGGAGAACAGGGCGGCGCGCGTTGGGCGGGAAATAGCGTGATCGGAGGTCCACACTTTCCGGGCTTCGGAAAGGTCCTGGCCGAGGCGGGACGCGAGGAACAATTGATCGTTGCGACGCTCAACTTCGATCAGCTCGCGGCCTGGTATGACTGGCTGCCTTGGCGCGAATGGCGTCTCGGGCCGCAACGCTACGCGACCGACCTCGTCGCTCGAGAGTTCGCCGAGATCGCTGAAAAAGCCGGGCGTTAGTTCCTATTTGCTCACCCGGCCAGCAGTTCGATGACCTTTTCGACACGCTCGCCGTGTCGCGCTTCTTCTCGACCGTTCTGGCGCAGTAGCTCGGCCACTTCAGCATTCTCTTCGTTGTCCGCGTAGAGTTGGTAGAGGGCGAATCCACCGGTCTCGCCCTGTACCAGCCCCCGGAGCATTTCGACGTTTACTTCGATCGCCGCAGGCTTCTTCCCGTAGGGATTGTCGGCGAGCGCGGGGATTTCGTAGTTCTCGCCGGTCAGCGTCTCGATCGCCTTCTTGAGACGATGAGCATGAGCGGTTTCCTCGCGACCGTTCTGAAGCAGCAGCTTCTTCGCTTCTTCGCTCTCGACGCCATCCGAGAGAGCCTCGTAGAGCGGCTCGCCCGCGGTTTCGAGCAAGATCATGAGCTTCATGTCTTCGACCTCGAGCTTCGTGAGGCCGCTCAGCTTTCCAAAGGCGGCGCCGAAATTCTCGGGAAGATCAGCGGGGAGACTTGACATGGGAGAGTTTCCTTTCGTTGTGTCGTGTGGGGGTGATGAGTCGTCCGGGCCGAGTGAAAAACGCGTCTTCGGCCATCAGTTCGCCGTGGGCCGGACCAGTCGGCCTGTCCCCTTGCTCTCGAGATCGTCACCGGCGCGGCGTGTGGCTACACCGCCGACCCACACGTGCAGGATGCCGGTGCTCTTCGCGACCAACCGATCGGCGCCGGTTGGGAGGTCGTAGCGCCGTTCGAGGGAGGTCGTCCCCACGGTTTCGGGGTCGAACACGACGACATCCGCCGCGGCCCCCGAGACCAGCCGCCCCCGGTCGGAGAGTCCCAGGAAATCCGCAGGCTGTCCCGTCAGCCTCCAGATCGCCCGCTCGAGGGTGATCGCGCCCGTCTCGCGCCACCAGTGTTGCAGAAGATAGGTCGCGAAATCCGCGTCGCAGAGCTGACTCGTGTGCGCACCGGCGTCGGAAAGACCGAGGAGGAGGTGGTCGTTGTTGAGCATCTCCGCGATCTGCTCTTCGTTGTCGTTGGTCATCGGAACATGAAAACGGGTCGCCAGATCTTCCTCGAGCGCGAGATCGAGCATCGTCTCGAAGCCGCTGCAGCCGCGCTCTCGTCCGAGTTCGCCGAGCGTCGGGCCGCCGACGAGCGCTGCGTGCAGTTCGCTCTCCGAGATACGAGCCCGATCGACGATATCGCCCCAGGCCCCTTCGATTTCCTTCTCGGCGCGCGCTCGCCACTCTGGGTCGCGATAGCGCGCCGGGCGGGCTTCTTTTGGGAGCGACAGGACTTCGACGAAGCTGCTGACGTTTGCGAAAGGCCCAGGCTCCGTCAGCATGATCTGGACGACGATGGGTCGTGCGGCGATCTGCGGTCGAACGAATCCCCCGGCCGCTTCCGTCCTCCGAACGACATCGGGTGCGTAATCGGGATCGCGGCGGGTCGCCATGATCGCCGCCCAGGATACCGGTCGATCGATCTGTTTCGCGAGCTGCGCAAACTCCTCCACGAAGAGGTCGGGTCCCCAGGTCGCCTCGATTACGCCGAGCTTTCGTCGACCGAGTTCAGCTGCGAGTGACCAGATCTCGGACAACTCTGCCAACCGACTCGGCACGGGCTTGCCGAAGGCCCCCACATGTGAAGCCGCGTGAGACGTGGAGAAGCCAATGGCCCCGGCGTCCATCGCTTCGCCAACGATCCGCCGCATCGCGTCGACTTCTTCCGGAATCGCCGCGCGCTCACACGCGGCGTCCCCCATCACGAACTGTCGCACCGGCGTGTGTCCGACGTAGGCCGCGACGTTGATGCGAAGGGGAAGCTTCGAAACCGACTCGAGATATTCGGGGAAGCTCTCGAAATCCCAACGGATGCCGCTCTCGAGCGCCTCGTAGGACATGCCCTCCACGTTCTCGAGGATGCGCGCGACGGTTGCGCGGTCCCCCGGCCGCGTCGGCGCGATCCCGAAGCCGCAGTTGCCCATGACGACGGTCGTCACTCCGTGCCAGGAAGATGGCGTGAGATCGGGATCCCAGAACACCTGAGCGTCGTAGTGGGTGTGAACATCGATGAAGCCCGGGGCGACCACCAGTCCCGAACAGTCGACGACGGTGGCCTGTCTGCCGGAATCCTCGTCCACGTCGCCCACCGCGGCGATCCGATCCCCCTCGAGCAGAACGTCACCGAACCGAGCCGGTGATCCGCTCCCATCCACGATCTTGCCTCCGCGCAGCAACGTTCTCACGGGCGATTCCCCTGTCCGTCGACCGACGGTCCGCGCACGCGGCGCTCCGAATCCCGTTTCGACAAGACCGCGGCGGCTTCCTCTTCGACGACCGTGCCCTCGAAGAACCCCGGATCGAGACATGCGTAGAACCGCACCGCGTTTTCGAAGGTGAAGGTCCGAAACTGCTCGAGATCGAGATGTCCTTCGGTGACCAGTTCGTGTGCCTCCGCCAGCACGCTGTTCATATTGGTCACGTCCCAATGCCCGATATCCGAGCTGAACATGGGGCGAAGCGCCGCACCGGCTGGATTGACGTGGGTCGCGAAGGCCCAGGAGACCATCGGGTCGTCCGCCTCGCAGCCGAAATAGAACCGTGGCACGAAGAGATCGCGTAGTTCCTCGACCGTTTTCGCGCCGACGGCCGCGAACTCATCGAGCTCGTCCGGCCTGACTTCGCCCGCCGCGAGTCGCTTGGACGTCGGTTCGAGCGCTCGAGTGATTCGTTCGTCCCCATAGTCCAGAAAATACTGGCGCATCTGCGTCAGGTCGATCGCTGCCGGATCCAGCGCGTGAATGGCGTCGCCGTTGCGCTTTTCCCAATGCGAAACGATGTCCGCATACAGATTGCATGCGTAGCCGACCCCGCCTTCGAGCAGAGCGAAGCAGAGCTCCGGATGCCGCTTGGTCACTCCATCGAGAAACAGGGACTTACAGATCGCCTCTCCCGAGGCGGCGAAGGAGCCGATGTGATTGTAGACATAACTGCTGGGCGAACGGCGGCTTCCCCAGCCCTGTCCGCTCGAATGGAAGGTCGGAGCCACGCGGAGTTCCACGAGCTTCTCCCAGAGAGGCTCATAGTCGTATTCGCTGTCGAGAGCCAGGGTGTCGAGTCGCGTGCCGCCACTCTCGAGGGGGCGATGGACGATTCCGTTGATCAGCACCGTCTTCATGCCGAGTTCGACGGCGGCGAATTCGAGCTCGGCCATCGCCTCTTCGGGCGTATGCGCGGGGAGCACCGCGACCGGTCGCAGCCGATCACTGAACTCCGAATAGACCTCGGCGTGGTAGGCGTTGAGCGCGCGAATCGCCAGTTGGCGCAATTCAGCCTCGGGAATCGAAACCATCGGGAGCGCTCGCGACGGGAAGAGGATCGCGAAGTCGATCCCGAACTCGTCGAGGCGCTCGTACATCAATCGCGGCAGGTATCCGGTCGCGCGATCCCGGGTGTCCGCCGGCAAGGACCAGAAAGGGGGACGATTCACGCCCAGCCTCCGGCGCTCCGAAACGCTCATCGCGTCGAAGCGACCCTGTACGCGCTGGTCGTAGAGGAGTCCGTCGCGACGGGCCAGCTCGATCGCCGCCTCTTGTCCGCCGAGATCCCGGGCGAATTCGAAGAACCATTCCTCGAAAGCGGACTCGACTTCGAGCACATGCCCGTCCGCATCGACGACGGGATGAGAGAGTTGGGAGCGTATGTCCCGAGAGGCGCTGGGGGCGGAATTGGACAACCGGGAACTCCTGGCGGTGGACTTCGTGGCCTTTTTCATCTAAATCATTTAGAGAATAAGGAGCAGAAGTGCAAGACTCGACCGCTCAGCCCGCTGCGCCCTCGCCCGGATTCTCCGCCCCTCGCCTGGCCGAGATCGTGGCCGCCGAATTGCGCGGCCGCATCTTGAGCGGCGCTCTCGGGGACCGTGCGCTGCTGCCGAAGCAGGATGACCTCCTCGCAGAATTCGGCGTCAGCCTGCCCACCCTGCGTGAGGCACTTCGGATCCTCGAGGCCGAAGGCCTGATCCGAGTCCAGCGAGGTAAACGCGGCGGATCGATCGTTTCCCATCCGACGCCGGCCACGGCCGCGTATGCGATTGCGACGGTTCTCGAGTCCAACCGCGTCGGCCTACCCGACGTGGCGATCGCTCTACAGGAGATCGAGTCCGCCTGCCTCGCCATGGCCGCGCGACGGACCGACCGGCACGAGGCGGTCATCCCGGTGCTGCGATCCCTCAACGAGCGTTCCGCTGCGGCGATCGACGAAATCGCCGAATATCGATCCCTCGCCTACGAACTCCACAGCGAGTTCGTCGCCTCCGCGGGTTCTCCGACGATGGCTCTGTTGGCAGGTGCCCTCGAGGCTCTCTGGCTGGCACATGCCCAGGATCTGGCCGCGGACGCGGTGACCGAGGCTGTCCGCCGCGCCCACGTCGATGCGCATGCAGTGCTCATCGACGCGGTGGAGCAAGGCGAGAGCGAATCGGTGCGCTCGCTATCCCGGGCACATCTCTGCGAAGCCACGCGTCACTCGCTCACGATCATTCCCGACGTGGCGATCGACTCGTCGAGCATCTCTCCCGGTCGGGCAGGCCGGGTACGGTCCTGAGGCCGACGGCGCCCCCTCGCCCGGTCTTCGTGCTCGTTCCCGGGTGCGGTTCGTCCCGGACATCTCTACCGTGGAAAGCCAGGATCTCGTGGATCGACTAATCGCCTACACCAGGATCGACCTCTGACGGACTCGCCTACAACAGACCCCTCTGCCGATAGGGACGAACGAGTCGGCTTCGCGAACCCCTACACGCGCTATGTGATGGGTATTCTGTTTGCCGTCTACGTGCTGAGCTATATCGATCGCCAGCTCGCGTCGGTGCTGCTCGAGGACATGAAGGCGGACCTCGGTGCCAGCGACGGGCAGATGGGGTTGCTGACGGGGGTCGCCTTCGCGGTCGTGTACGCGACCCTCGGCATTCCGATCGCGCGCTGGGCGGATCGCGGTGTGCGCCGCTCTATCATCGCCGGTGGACTCGCGGTCTGGAGCACGGCGACGGCGCTCACCGGGGCTGGCCAGACCTATTTTGGGGTCCTCCTCGCGCGGTTTGGTGTCGGCGCGGGCGAGTCCGCCGCGGGGCCTCCGGGCCATGCCCTGCTTTCGGACTATTTCCCGCCCGATCAGCGTGGACGGGCCCTGGCGATCTATTCTGCCGGCGGCGCCGTCGGCATGATGCTCGGCATGTGGCTCGGCGGTCGGCTCGGGGATCTCTACGGATGGCGGATGGCCTTCGTCATCGTCGGGTTGCCCGGTCTAGTCGTTGCGCTGATCGTCCGCTTCACGATCCGCGAACCGGTTCGGGGGCGCTTCGACGCGGGGCCCCCGCCCCCGCGCGAGTCGCTGCGGACGGTCCTCACGACACTCTTTCGGATTCGCTCCTTCCGCTGGATGACCCTGGCCGCCACCTTGCATGTATTCGCCGGCTTCGGAGCCGCGAATTGGACACCCGCCTTCCTGATGCGGATCCACGGAATGACGGCGAGCGAAGCGGGCTTCTGGCTCGGCCCGGTGGTGGGGATCGGATCACTCTCGGGAGGTCTCTTCTGGGGTTGGGCGGTCGACAAATGGGGAAAGCGGGACCTGCGATGGTACATGTGGCTTCCGACGATCGCGACGATGATCGCCATGCCCTTCAGCTACGCCTTCATTCTCTGGCCGACCGATGACGCCGTCTGGTTCCAGATCTTCTCGGCCTT
>JAPYTP010000011.1:22602-46704 GCA_029941885.1 Myxococcota bacterium | reverse complement strand
ATGGTACAGGGGTTGGCGAAGCCGCATATGCGCGCCTTGGCAGCGGCCAGCGTTCTTTTCGTCATGAATCTAGGCGGCCTCGGTCTGGGGCCGACGGTCATCGGCTTCATGAATGATTGGCTCACTCCGCACTTCGGAATCGAAGCGATTCGAGTGTCCATGCTCATCATAGGCGTGCCCCACGTCGTCGCGGCGGTATTCGGCATCCTTTCCGCGCGGACTCTGCGCGAGGACCTTGCGAACGCCCAACGTTAGCGGCGCTCGGCGGATTCAAATTCGCACGCAGCTCACCGGCATTCTCGAGTTCTCGAACCCGAGAGCCCTCCACGAGATCGCCAGGACCCTGCCGGAGACCCCTGTGGCGGCATTTTCGCCACATTCGTGCGGTGGGCGCACCACTCATCGGTGGGAGCAGCAGGGTCGACGTGCTATTCCCATGGGTTGTCGGGCTCCCGCTGATTTTCCTTCTACGAGGACCGTATTCATGCCTTCGATGACACGACTTACACTGTAACGGATGGTTAGGCCGAGGCTTGCAGCGCGGTTCCAGATCGGCCCTGGATTCGGATCTAGCCCGGGCGCCGTTCCTCCGAAATGCGAACCGATTATTCAAGTGGATGTCGCCCGCCTGCTCACTCTTGTGTGGGTGGCAAAATATCCGGGAGTCCCGATGTAAATGTCATATCAAAGAGACCAGCCTCGATCCAGCCATGTCCTCATCGCGACTCTGCTCCTGTTCGTGGTGGCTGATTCAGCTCGTGCCGACCATCCACGTACGACCGACGAGGAACTGCATTTCTCCGACCCGATCTTCAGTGAGTCCCCCTCGCCCGACACCAAGATTCGGATCGACTATTCACTGCGGAAGGAAACCAAAGAAGAAAGAGCACTCCTACATCGAGCCCGGATCGAGGCGGAATATTCCCCCATTCGATGGCTCAGCTTCGAGTTCGACCTTCCCTACACCGTCGCCGATCGGGACGAAGAGCCGAATCGACACAACGTCGACGATCTCGAGGCTGCCATCAAACTGGCGAGCTTTCTTCTCGAGGAGAGGGGCATTCTGTTCGGCGGAGGTCTCGAATTCGAACTTCCTACCGGAAATTCGGACAACGAGATCGGAACGGACCGTCTGGTTGAAATCGAGCCCTTCGTCGATGTCGGTGTCAAGTACGGCAGTTTGGAAGTCATTGGATTCGTGGCCTTCGGACTTCCCGTGAACAGTAATGCGGAGGATTCCGATTGGGAATTGAGTTGGAACGCGTCTCTTCTCTATCCCTTGATTCCAAGGGTTGAGGCGATTCTCGAGTTCGACGGCGAGCGGGTATGGGGCGGCGAAGAGGACGGTGAAACGGTTGCGCACGTAAGTCCGGGGCTGAAAGTGATGCCATTCGAAGATCACGCGCTCGCAATCGGTAGCGGAATCAGTCTGCCTATCACAAATGACGAAGAGTTCGATCTGCGCTGGACGTTTTCGGTTTTCTATCACCTCTGAGGCAGCTATGGAGAAGATCACTCTCCCGGTGGACCATCAGGAAGCCGAGTGCGGAATCCGATTCTCCGCGTTGAGTTGCCAGAGATCCAGTGGATCGACTTCCGACACGCGAGACGCGAGATCCTTGGGTGCTGCGGGAAGGCACGACGCGAGAAGGGCCGTCGTGACACCGCACCAGGCCGAAACACAGCCGATGACATGGTCGCCTTCGACGAAATCAGCCCCCCCCCCCGCCGCGACCTCATGCACGATTCCGGCGGGTTCGTGGCCGAGGATACACGGTGGTTCGATCGGGATGTCGCCGGTGATCATGTGTAGATCGCTGTGACCGATCCCCGAAGCGGCTGTCTTCACCAGGACTTCCCCTGGAGCGGGACTGTCGATTTCGACCTCCTCGATCTCGAGCGGAGCGTTCTGCGCTCGCATGACCGCTGCTTTCACTGTGACTCTCTCCTCGACGGCGCCCGCGCAATGGGCATCCTGCTCCCTCGCGCGCGATCGATCTAGAGCTTCAACTGATAGAGCTCGGCGGTGTTCCGCCGCAGGATTCGATCCTTCTGATGATCGGTGAGATCCTTCGTGTGCTCTTCGAGAATCTTCTGGGAATTCGGCCAGGTCGCGTCGCTATGCGGAAAGTCGTTCGCCCAGCAGAGCCGCTCGGGATTGACCATGTCGACCATCTTGAATGCGACCCAGTCGTCCTGGAATGTGATGTAGATGTTTTCCTTGAAATACTCGCTGGGCCTCTTCGAGAGAGTCACGTCCTCCCCCATCCAGCTGCCATGGCGCTTGATCGCATGGTCCATGCGATACATGTAGTGGGGAGCCCAGCCGGCGTCGGCTTCTACACAGACCATCTTGAGATTCGGATGGCGCTCGAATACGCCTCCGAGGATCAGCGTGCCCACGATGTCCTGACAGCCCCTGATGATCGTGAGGAAGCTGTTCAACTTCGGGCCGCGCACCTGGACATCCATCAAGTTCCCACTCCCCCCGGTCGTGAGGATGTGAAAGGACAGGGGCAGTTCGAGGTCGATCGCGGCTTCCCAGAACGGGTCGTAGACCTTCGAGTCGAAGTCCTCGACAGCGGGAACACCCGGGAGCATGACGCCCTTCAGGCCGAGATCCTTGATCTTCCGAAGATCCTCGATGCCCTCCTCTACCGTGCGCAGAGCGGTCTGCCCGAGTCCGATCAGCCGGTCGGGACTCGTTTCGCAGAACTCGGCGATCCAGAGGTTGTACGCCTCGAAACAGGCGTGTTTGTAGTCGAAATCCGGGTGATTGCAGAGCAGCATTCCGACGGAGGGATAGATGACCTCGGCCGCGATTCCATCGACGTCTTGATCCAGCAACCGCGCTTTCGGGTCCCATCCTCCCTTGTGGAGATCCTCGAACTTCTTGTCGCCGTCGAGGCTGAGCTCTCCGTCGGGCACACCGGCGGCTGCGATCAGATAGAAAGGCACGACGGAGTGTCCTTCATCGATGAGCATGACGTCGCCGAAATTGTCGTCGTGGGCCATCCGTGGGGCGCGATCTTTGAACTTGGGATCGATTCGGTCAATGTAGGTTCCGGGCGGCTCCGTAATGTGGGAGTCCGCCGAAATGCAAAGTTCACTCGGGGCCGTTTCGCTCATTTTATTATCCTCTCTTCCATGGGTCTCGTAACATCGGCACCTCGGCCGATGATTGTTCAGTGATCGCGGCGACGTCAACCGACCCCGCTCGCGCGTTCCAGAGCCTCGGCGAGCATGGGCTCGTACGGATTGTCCGAGGTGGACCCGCCGTCCGCGACGCCCATCGCGGCGAGCCGATCGAAGGTCGAGATCATCAGCGCGACCGTGCGAAAGGCCGCGAATACCCGGTAGTAGGGCAAGTCGCGAGTAGGCCGGCCCAGCTGGCCCTCATACCACGCGATCTGCTCATCCTGGGAGAGCTCCCCCGACAGGCGCTCGACACCCGAACCCTCGTGGATGAAGTGATCGACACCGAGCCACCAGGCCAGATCGACCTCCGGCGGGAGGATTGCTGCGCCCTCCCAATCCACGATCGACCGACACACCCCGTCGTCGTCGAAGATCATGTTCTGGATTCGGGCATCGCCCCAGCTGAGCGCGGGCTCCGGCCCGCTCGGTCTCTCCCGCTCCAGCCAGGAAAGACTTCTCTCGAGCAGTGGGTTCTCTCGACAGTCGGGCACCGACTCCACATAGTCACGCCAGAGCGTCAATTGGCAGTCCATGGGAGAGGCGTCCGGGGTCGAGCGATCGAGCCACTTCAGCCCGGCCGCTCGCCAATCGAGCCGGTGCACACCGGCCATCGCCGCCAGCCCCGTCTCGGTATGGCTCTTACGGACGGAGGGAGTGGCCTCGTCCCTGAAGAATCCCTCGGCTACGTAGCTCGGAAAATCAGGCAGGACTCGACCCTCGACGAAATCCATGATGAAGAAGGGCCGACCCAGCGGCTGGTCCGTCGGTTCTTCGGCAATCACTCGGGGGGATAGTCGAAACCTCGCCGATGCGAGTCCCCGCAACACACGAGACTGCATCGCCACAGAGGAAGGCATCTCGCGCGTCTGGACTGGGTAGATCGCGGTGCCCGTCCCGGCGCGGCGAAGGACGTAGCGACGGTCGGACTCGCCATGGTCGTCCTTTGAAAGAGCGCGAAAGAAGATCGTTTCGTTGCTGAATCCCGCTTTGGGCGATTGGAGGTCGCTCACCGAGACGGATGCATTCGAGCCGAACCGCTCGGCCAGCCAGAGCCCGAGGTCCCCGGTATGAAGATCACTAGATGAGGACATAGGAACCCCATCGATAGGAGTCGGCGTTGTAGAGCACCCAGCGTCGATTGATCTCGAAGCTGCCGCCGATACGCCTGAGGCGATCCTTGCGGGAACCCACGATCGTCTGTTCCCTCCCCGCCTTGAAACGATTCAGGAGGAACTTGGAATCGACTTCGAATCGGTCCGGCGCCGAGCCATGTCGCACATCGATATTGCTGATGAGTCGCTGGGTGAACCAAGGCGGGTTCTCGGTATGTGCCTTGCCCGACAACAGTCGTCCCACTCTCAGTTTGAGTTCGGGGAGTCGGCTCATCGTCATTTGGAGATCGCGTTCCGAACCCAACTCCTTGGAGACGTCCCAATCATCATCGACCCCCTCGGCCTGACGAACTCTCCTGATCGGAACTACATATTCGACGTCATCCGCTAGCAGGGAGAGCCAGTCGGAATACCGCCGATCGTCCAACAACTGCGCCTCGCGGATCAAGAAGCGCGCGATCTCGAAATGTTCTTCGAGTTCGACTTGCTCGCTCGGGGAAGACGACATCGCGGACATGAATCAAGCTCCTGCGGCGGCGGCGACCTGCTGCCGCCAGCGACGATAGAAGGCACGATGTCCCGATTCGGACATGGGATGAGCGTGGAGGCCAGGCAGTTCGGGATCGGTCTTCTCCGTTCCCATTCCGAGGCCGGTGTAGAAGTCCATGTTGCTGGCGACGGGTCCCGCCAAACCCGCGACGACGTTGGCCCAGTTCTCGGCGTCGTCCGGTTCCAGCAGGCCGTCGGGACCGAAGACGTCCAGATGAGCCGTGAAAGTGTATTGCCGGACTTCGTCGGGCATGTCCTCGTAGCCGAGTACCCAGCACCAGGACTCGCTGCGATCGGGGCCCTTCGGCAGCGTGAGACGGAGACACGAAGCCCCCGGTAGAATCGACAGGTTCGGAAAGATCGTGCAGGTGTTCATGCGCAATCGTGACCGCAATCGACCCAGTCGCTCCTCCGCTTCCGGCTGAATCCCGCGATAGTAGTCACCCACCCCTGGCGTCTCCACCCAACGCGGTTCGACGGGAAGATAGAGATCGGAGGGAAGCCCTTCCGGCATCAGGAACGTATTGAGCGCGTGTCCTTCCGGCGTGGTCACGAATCGAGCGACTTCGTCTGTGGTCATCATCTCGATCGCCTGGCCAAGACCGGGGTTGAGCGCCATGGCCGAGGCGTGGGAGGCGTTCACGTGATAGAAATCCCCGGTCATGTTCTCGGCCGGAGTCTTCCAGTTCGCCTCCAGTTCCCACTTGTGGGGCCCGCCGATCAGTATCATTTCCTGATCACGCCGACCGAGCATGGTCTCGAGATAGAAGCGCGCGTCACCCAGAAAATCGTCCAGCGGCTCGGCGTCAGGGTCGAATGTGGCGAAGATCAAACCCCGGAAGGTTTCGACCTTCGCTGCCTTGGCGAGACCGAGCTTGCTCTTGTCGATCTTCCAACCCAGTTTCTGTTCCATGGGGACGCCCTTGAGTTCGCCGTCGAGCCCGTAGGACCAACCGTGATAGGTGCAGGTGAGCCGGGAGCTGTTGCCACGGTCTACGCGGCATAGCGTCGAGCCTCGGTGGCGGCAGATATTCGCGAGCACGTGGATCTGACGATCTTTGCTCCGCGTGACGATCACGTCCTGCTGGCCCATGCGAGAGCGAACAAAATCTCCGGGCTCTCGAATCTCGCTCTCCACACCAACGAACTGCCAACATTTCAGGAAGACGGTCTCACTCTCGATCTCGTAGATCTCCCGACTCGAGAAGATCGCTCCGCTCACATGGGACCCATCACGCCGAACCCAGCGGTCGACGTCTCTCATCGAAATGCTTCCATTCTCCACGAAACCTCTCCTGGTCGCTGCCCTTCGTCTCAGGGCAGGTCAAAGCGAGTCATCGTTCGCATGAACTCCGATTCGGGGAATCCCTGCCACGCGAAGGCCTTGCGCGGTCTGAAGGAAAACATGACCTGATCCGGAAACTTGCCCACGATCTCGATGTTGTACTTGTGGAAGAAGGCCTTCCCCAGCTGCTCGAGCAGGGCAGGCTCTGATGCGGCACGCGTATCGCCCTTGAGGATCACGACCACGTCGGCGCTCTCGAGATGGACCGCCGCTTCCCCGGTTCGAGCCATATGCCTGGCCTTCAAAGACGTGCTCGGGGTGCTGAAGTAGAAGACGTCGTCGACGAATACGCCCCACACCGGCATGGGGTGGGGAGGTCCGCTCTTCGGCGTGGTGACCACCCAATAGCTTCGGGCCGAATACATCTTGTCCTGGACCCAGCTCCATTCGAGTACCGAACCCCGACCGCCCTCGGGCGCCCAGGTATCGAACGCCTCACCCATCTCCGGACGCACCCCAATCGGATCAGACATGAAATCGGTACTCCTGTGTATCGGCCGCTCCGCTCAATCGGCGACGTCCTTGTCCGTCATGAAACCCAGCTTCTCATAAGGGCCGATCCAGCCGGTCTCGTGAAACCCGTGGCCAGTGTGGCGACCGATGCGAGGGTCGTCGATCTCGAATCGGGCGAGGTTCTCCACGTAGAGCATGTGCGCCCACTTATCGAGATCATCGAGGTCGCGCTCCATGTAGTCGCACCAGTCGGCCCCCATGTACTTGCCATGCCGCCATTCGTCCTCGACCCCATAGCCCGTACCGACCGAGAGGTAACAGCGCTTGAGCGGGATCGCCTCGACCGAAAATCCACCCCCCGGCGCTTCGGGAAAATCAAGAGTCGATCGGGCCACCGTGCGTGTTCCGGGCACCAATTCGTGGGTGGGCACCGGTTCCCCCAGATCTTCGATCTCCCGCTCCGGATCTTTCCAGATTCGCGTCGCTTCCTGCATGTGCCGAACCCCTTCGTTCGTTTCGTGTAGCATGTAGAGAAGCGCGAAGTCGTCGAATTGCATCGTCGAGTAGTTCCACATGCCAGAAAGGCGGAGCTGGCTCTGGTGCCCGTCGTCCTCGCGTATTCCCCCGGGCTCTGGCTCACCGACAGGACGAATGCCCCAGGAGTGGTCCCGATAGGCGTTCCAGGTCTCGGGCGACAACGTAATCTCACGCCCGGGAACCCGAATCGTTCCATGCCAATGGCCCACCTGCGAATAACGTTCGGTGTCGATCACGATGCGCCCGTTCTCTCGGATGAAATGCCGGGGTTCGAGATAGGCGGGGATGCTCGCGGTGTAGATGAGATTCGCGCAGACGCCCGATTCTGGGTCGTCGACCGTAATGCGGAGCTTTCGGAGCGGATCCAGGACTTCGACCCGTAACGGACCCACTCGGGAGTCCATTCTGTCGTCGAGATGGCGAGAGGCGCGGACGACTCGGTGTTTGCGCCCTTCGACGATGCAGAAAAACGCGTCCTGGACGCCGAGATTCGGATACTGCCCAAAACCGCAGGAAAGGAACGCGCCACCGCCTTCGGCTCCGAATCCGTGTCCCGTGAAGTAGTAGCGATCGTAGAAATTCCGATCGCTCGTTCCGGCGTGACGCACGGGCAGACCGACCTGATGAATCTGATAGTCATCAGCAGGGGTGAGGAGGACGGACTCCTGTTTACTCTTGAACAGCGTTGTCATTCGGCACTCGTCATCGGGAAGACCGATCGGGGCTAGCCCATTTCTCGAAGCGACGGCAAGTCGCATTTCTCACATGATGAATAGTTTTGAACCCCTTGAAAACCCAAAAGAAAGGGCTCCCGCTGAAAATCCAGTCGCATTCCTCGAAAAGCGCTCTGGAAACGATCCGTTTTCGACGCCGCCCGCGTCAGCACGCGTGATCTGGCTCAGCCGAGATCGGACGCCTTCGATCGATGGGAATGCGACCGCAGCGATTTTCGGACATCATTCCCCATGGAATTCACGAAGTTGGAACTCGCGGAGTCCGTGTAGAATGCGACTTGCCGTCGTTTCGCGGAGCCGGCTAAGCCCCGAACACGCGGCCGGAGATCGGCCACCGAGTTCCGCGCTCGCGAGACCCGACCGATTTCGAATCCATGGAGGTGCAGATGCTCGACCGAGTGATCCGAGGGGGTGTAGTCATCGACGGAACCGGGGCGCCACGGCGCGGTGCGGACGTTGGCATCCGGCAAGGACGTGTGGTGGCGATCGGCCAGGTCGACGAGCCTGCACGCGAGAGCTTCGACGCGGACGGCGCCATCGTCGCGCCGGGTTTCGTCGACGTCCACACACACTATGACGCCCAGCTCCTCTGGGACCCCGCGGCGACGCCCTCTTGCTTTCACGGTGTGACGACGGTCATCGGCGGCAATTGTGGATTCACGATCGCCCCGCTCGAGGACGATGGCGGATCCTATATCCGTCGTATGTTGGCGCGGGTCGAAGGGATGCCCCTCGAAGCGCTCGAGTCCGGTGGGGATTGGGGATGGCGATCCTTTGGTGACTACCTCGATCGCATCGACGACGGACTCGCGATCAATGCAGGTTTTCTGGTCGGCCACTCGGCCCTGCGACGCGCGATCATGGGCAACGCGGCGGTCGGTCAGCGCGCGAGCCAGAATCAGATCGATGCCATGGCGGCGTTGCTGGACGTGAGTCTCTCGGCCGGGGGACTCGGACTCTCGAGCGGACGGACGCAAGCGCATCAAGATTGGGAGGGCGAATTCGTACCCTCCTTCCACGCCGCCGACGAGGAGCTATTCGCCCTCTGCCGCGTCGTGCGGGATCACCCCGGCACGACCCTCGAATTTGCGCCCTCCCTGGCCGACTTCGACGCGACGGGTGAACTCATGATTCGGATGTCGCTTACGGCGGGGCGTCCGATCAACTGGAATGTCCTCATCGTGGATAGCAACCGTCCCGAGGACTATCAGAGGCAGCTCGCGCTCTCGGACCTCGCGTCGACCCGGGGCGCCAGGGTGGTTCCGCTCTCGGTGCCCCATCCGATGGAGTTCTACATCGACTTCGTCAGTCCCTTCTTCTTTGGTGGACTGCCGGGCTTTCACGATGTCATGACGCTGCCCCTCGATGAAAGGAAGCGGGCCCTCGCCGACCCCGAATACCGAATTCCGATCAAGGCGGCGGTCGCGGAGGCTCTCGGGGGCCCCGTTGGACCCTATGTCGACTTTGCAAAGATGGAGATCGCCCGCACCGCCCTACCCCCGAACGAGGGACTCGCCGGGCGTCTGCTCGGCGACGTCGCCCGCGAACGCGGCCTCGATCCGGTCGATGCGCTGCTCGATGTCGCGCTCGCCGACGAACTCCGAACGCTCTTCGTCCCTGTGCGGGTGGGCGCAGACGAGGCGAGCTGGAAACTGCGAGCCGAGGTCCTGCTCGACGAGCGTGTGGTGGTGGGGGCCTCCGATGCCGGCGCTCATCTCGACATCGGTACGGCCTTTGCCTATGCGACGACGCTGCTCGCCGAAGGTGTCAGGGAACGTGGCATCATGACCCTCGAGCAGGCCGTCCAGCAATTGGCCCAGGTGCCCGCGCGCCTCTACGGACTCGAGGATCGGGGCGAACTACGCGAGGGGGCGGTTGCCGATCTCGTGATCTTCGATGCCGATCGCGTCGATCGCGCGGCGGTCGAGAATCGCCCGGATCTGCCCGGCGGCGCCTCGCGACTCTACGCCGAGGCCGAGGGCGTCGAGGCGGTGTTCGTCGGTGGGACCGAGATCGTTCACGCGGGCGAGTTAACCGGCGCGACCCCCGGTGGCGTCCTTCGATCGGGTCGGGACACCCGCACCGTCACGATCCCGGGCGGCGGGCAATGAGAAAGGACGATGCCTACAGATGAGCAGATCCAGAAGACGTTGAAGACCCATTTCGAAACCTGGAATTCGGGCGATCGCGAAACCTGGCTGTCGCTCTGGGAGGACGACGTTCGCATGGAGGATCCCGTCGGCGGACCCGAGAATGTCGGTTGAATCAGCGTCGAGGAGACCTGGGACAATGCCTTCCAAAACGGAGCCATCTGGAACATGAACCCGGTCTTCGTTCAAGTTTGCGGTGGGGAATCGGCCATCCATGTAAAGAACGTTGGCCACGTCGACGGAAACGAGATCGTAATCGAAAGTCTCGAGGTCTGGGGATTCGGGTCGACGGGAAAGGTGAACCGGCTGCGGACCTTTATCGCGCCGCCGGGAGACATCGAGCTCGACCCCTTCTTCTCCAAGCTCGATTCGAAATAGCTTCGCAGCGAATCGAACGCGTAACCGGTTCCGTCTCCACGCCGGGAGGAAGGATTGACGATGTCGCCGGACTCGGAATGGACAGACGGGAAGATCCGACTCCCCGGACGAGGAGAGACCTACGTTCGAGAGGCATCGGGACCTGCGGACGCCCCCACATTGCTCCTCCTTCATGGTCTCGCCGCGACTGGGCTGCTGAATTGGCGCCCTTGTCTCGAACGTCTCGCCCGCGACTACCGGGTCGTGGTGATGGATCATCGGGGCCACGGGCGAGGCATGCGGATTCGCCAGCCCTTTCGACTCGCGGACTGCGCCGACGATGCAGCCGCGCTGCTCGACGTCCTCGAGCTCGACCGAGTCATCGCCGTCGGGTACTCGATGGGCGGCCCGATCGCACAGCTGCTCTGGAAACGACACCCCCAACGCGTCGCCGGGCTGGTCTTCTGCGCCACGTCCTGCCGGTTTGCTTCGACCGAGCGTCGGCGGCTGGCCTTCGCGTTGGCGCCGGTGCTGAACGTGGCGGGACACGTCGCGCCCAGGCGATTCCTGCGGAGAATGTCGCGACAGTGGATCTCGGAGAGGATCGGCGACGAAGCCATGCGCGAGCGGATCTTGTCGGAGGTGTACGCCAGCGATCCGGTCGCGATCGGACAGGCGGCCGCGGCCGTGATGCGTTTTGATTCGTCCGGATGGATCGACCAGGTCGATGTGCCGACTTCGGTCGTGCTCACGGAACTGGACAGGCTCGTGCGGCCGCGGGGCCAGCGAAAAATGGCCGACCGCATCCCGGGTGCGATCCTCTACCCGGTCGAGGGCGATCACGGGGCTTGTGTGACGCGGCCGGATCGATTCGTGCCGGCTCTCCGTGAGGCCTGCGCATCGGTGGTCGGACGCATGGGGAAGTCCGCACCCTGAACGCATCCCTGGGGTAGGCCCTCCGGCCGCGCGCGGATCTCGGCACCCGGGTCCGCCCTTCTCGTTCCGATCTTCGCCGGGACGGAGTCGAATCCGGAAATACGCCTTAACATCCAGGTCTGATCGGAGAACGACTCATGTCCATCGGAGCGCGTATCGCACGGGATGTGCGTATGGTGAGGGCCTGGGGGCGGATCCTCCCCACGGTTGTCCGGTGCCGACCGGACGCGTCCTACACGATGGTGGACGCCTTCGAGGAGAAGGTGAAGCCTCTCCCGGGCATCCCGCGCTGGTCTTCGAAGATCGCTCCATGACCTACGGCGAACTCGATCAGGCGGCCAACCAGGTGGCCCGGTGGGCCCAGAGTCGCGGGCTTCGCCGGCACGAGGTCGTCGCGCTCCTGATGGAGAATCGTCCCGAATTCGTCGTCCACGCAGCGGGGTCAGCTGATCGAAGAGCATGGACCCCGCTCCGTCGCCCTGACCCTCGACCTCACGATGTCCGCCACGGCGAAACTCTGTGACTACATCATCGCGCCCAGGCTTTCTCTCGAGTCCCCGGCGACCACACAGATGCACGAGATGCTCGGATTCTACGGCGTCTCACCCGCGACTACTCCTACAACCCGGCCTTCATGAATCCCGAGGATCTTTCCGAACTCGGTCTGGAACCGGGAGAAATCATCGAGATCCGCGCAGCGGAGCGGCAGATCCAGGGGATCGTCGAAGCGGACCCGACCGTCCGGCCCGGCGTTATCTCGATGGCGCACGCGTGGGGGGGGTGCGCCGAGCGAGGACGCCAAGCTGCGCACGATCGGTTCGAATACGGGCCGCCTGGTCTCGAACACCAGTCGCTTCGATCACCGCTCGGGCCAGCCGCTGATGAGCGCCATCCCGGTCAATCTGAGAAAGGTGACGGATCCGCCGCCCGCGGCCTAGCGACCGATTGTCACCACTTCGAGACATCCTCATGGCGCACGACGATATCCGTGTGCGCCGTGAGCAGGCTGAATCGGCGTCGCTCCTCGCGCTTGAGCTTTTCGGCGTCCGGATAGAGTTCCTTGACGATCGCAGGCATCGCGCTCGCGAAGGCATCCGTGTCGGGGATTACGAGGGTGAGACGAAAATCCCAGCGTGACTCCTCGCTCGCATGGTTGACGGGGAAGGCCGCGACGATCGATTCGATATGCCCCTCCTCCTTCAAGCGTTCGAGGATCGGGTAGTGGTTCCTCTTGAAGAGATCCATGAACTCGTCGAACTGGCCCCACTCGATTCGGTAGTAGGCTTCGGTGATGAAGGGAGCGGGTGGGTCGTCCGCGAGTGAGAGTGTCGGGGTGAGGGCCACGCAGGCAAGGGTGAAAAGGGCGACCCACACGTTTCGGACGATCCGCACTGGAATTCTCCTCGGGCGAACTTGGCCCTTGCAATGATCTCGCGAGAATGCGCCGGTCGTTCGCAGATTTCAACGGGTCGGAGGGCCTGCCTCGGATGGTATTCTCGTTATCATCTAGGCGGGCGCCGGCCGTGACCGGCGTGCCGATCGACGAATCGTAAGATCGAGGGAGGAACCACGATGTCCCGAGTGATGATGGTCTCATCGGATTGCCACGTGATGGCTCGAAGCGAGGACTACCGGCCCTACATCGAGTCGAAACACAGTGGCCTCTTCGACGACTGGGTAAAACTCTTGCCGAGCTATGAGAGTGGACTTCCCGCGTTCTTCCACGAGGACAGCCTCTCGACGCACAACGAACATTCCTCGGTTCAGTCGGGGGGTGAGGATGGCTATTGGGATTTCGATCGACGCATTCGTGAGCTCGAAGCCGATGGCGTCGTGGCCGAAGTGATCTTTCCGAATCCGGGTGTGCCCTTCGGTGCCTTCCCCCTCTGTGGAAGCCAGCCGGAGCCCGAACTCACGCTGGCTGGGACGCGCGCCTATAACCGCTGGCTCGCAGATCGCGTTTCGGTGAATCCGGGTCGGCACGCGGGCATCGCGTTGATCACGATCGACGACATCGATCGCACGGTGGCCGAAATCGAATGGGCGCGCCAGGCCGGTCTACGCGGCGTGCTCCTCCCGGTTCACATGGGCTCCCATCCGCTCTACAACGACGAACGATACGAGCCGCTCTGGTCCGCGTGCGCAGCATTCGAGATGCCTGTGCACACCCATGCATTTCCGAGTTGCAATCCGGTCTCCGGACCCGGCGGCCCATCGATCACGACCCACGAGTCCTTGTTCCATACGCAGCGGCCGTTCTGGTGCATGATGCTCGCGGGGGTGTTCCACCGTCATGAGGATCTCCGGTTCGTGGTGACCGAAGCGGGTGTCGAGTGGATTCCGCCCTTGTTGGCAGCGCTGAATGTGGCGTGGACCGGTGAGCCTTCGCAGGAGTTCACGAAGCACGTCCGGTTGAAGCCACAGGTTGGCGGCGCCACACCGAGTGAGATCTGGAATCGACAGTGCTGGGCGGGAGCCTCGTTTATGCCCCGAGCAGAAACGGACATGCGACACGAGATCGGAATCGAGCGCGTCATGTGGGGCTCGGACTACCCACACGTGGAGGGCACCTGGCCGCATACGCGCCAGTTCCTGAGTGATGCCTTCGTCGGACTACCGGAGGCTGAGGTACGGCGTATGGTGGGAGAAAACGCTGTCGAGTGTTACGGCTTCGATCGTTCCGTGCTCGGGCCCATCGCGGAACGAGTCGGCCCCGATGCGACCCGCTTCGCGACGCCCCAATAGAATCAGTGTAACCGTGAGGACATCGACGATGAGCGACACGATCACCAGCCCGGGATATTTCGAGTTGGTCAATAGTCAACGGGCCCAGCGCGATCTCAGGTCCGATCCGATTCCGGAAGACTGGATCGAGAAGATCCTGGAGGCGGGAACGCACGCGCCGAGCGCCATGAACAGTCAACCCTGGCATTTCGTCGTCGTTCAGGACGAGTCGGTCCGCCGTGCGATCTCCGAGGGTGCCCGCGATGCGTGGGTGGGATTCGCCCGCGACATGACCAAAGACCAGACCACACCGGGATTCAAGGCGGTCGACCAATGGGCCATGGGCGGTCTCGCGGAGGCTCCGGTGATCATCGTCCTCTGTGGCGATACGCAGGTGTTGCCGCTCGAACAGATGGGTTCTTCGATCTTTCCGGCGGCACAGAATATCCTCCTGGCCGCCAACGCCCTCGGCCTGGCCTCGCTCATGAGCAACCTTCCCCTCTTCGCCCCGGACGGCGCCCTCGCCAAGACGCTCGGCCTCCCGGAGCACGTGGTTCCGCTGGCGACGCTGCCGATCGGATATCCGGCTCGCAAGCTGGGAAAGCCACGCCGGAGGCCGATCAAAGACGTCACGAGCCGGGATCGTTTCGCGACTCCCTGGTAATCAATCGCCGCCAAGCATCTCGACGAAACGTCGGGCGAAGGCGTAGGCGTCTCCGGGCCAGCGGGCGCTCAGGTAGTGCTCGTCCTCGACCAGAAAGGCGGGCGTCGGATCCTCCCGCGAATCTCTCGCCCCCACGCTGAATGGCCCGCGTTCGAATTGTTGCCTCGGATCCGCGAGGGAGGCCCTCACTTCGTCCTCTACGTAGGCCGCGTAGGTCCGGTAGTAGCGGCCGAGTTTCCATGCGCTCACGTAGTAGGCGAATCGTTCGAGATATTTCGGCAGGCAGGTCGTCGAACGATCCCACAGAACCGATCTCCCCTTGGACTTCGCCCGGGCGAGCACCACCGTTCCGTGGCAGATCGCTCCGACGGGTCTCGCGAGCGACCAGAAACCCGCCACCTTGTCCTGCAGGACGGACGAGCCGAGATATTGGCGCATGCCCGGCGCATGGCCTCCGGGAAGGAGGAGGCCGTCGAAGGACACCGGATCGATCTCATGCCACGCCATTGTTTCATGATATTCGAGAGTTGCGATCATTTCTTGATAGAAATGTTTAGGTTCTGGTTCCGCCCCGAGCTGGCCAAAGAGAACCCCGGCGAGTAGGAGCGGGTCGCCGCATGCTCTTGTTCCCGCTTGCTCGGTGGCGAAGACGACTTCATGCCCCGCCTCGACCAGCAGTCGCCAGGGGACCGCGACCTCGGTGATATCGAAGTCTGTGTCGGGCAGGGGAAGGAGTACTCGAGCCATGACATCGAATCCTACGGACCCGAACGCGTGTCTGCCATTCGCGGCCTATCTTAAAGCCAAGCAATGGAGCGAGAATGAACCCCGCCACAGGACTGGTCCTGCACTTCACACGATGCAACGCCCCCGCGCGCGCGAATGATTGGGGACGATGGATGCACGCACGACATCTCCCTGCGATGGCTGCGGTCGACGGTGTGCGAGCGGCAACGCATTGGGCACTCACCCAGCAGCCCGTCCCCGGAATGCCCTCAGTCGGCTTCTCCCATGTCACCCTCTACGAATTGATGGGCGAGGTCGATGCGGCCGCGAATGCGCTCGACGAATGTGAGCGGAAGCTGCGCGAAGCCGACGAAATCGACCCGAACCATTGCGTCATCAACGTCGACCTCCTCGAAGCGCACGGTCGTTGGAATCAGAAGCCCGCCCCCTCGGAGGATCTGACCGGGCACATCCTGGCCTACGTCATGTGCAACGATCCGACGCGCGAGGCGGAATGGGATCGCTGGAACGACGAGGTGCATATGCCGGACATGTTGGCGTCCGATGCCTTCGCGACCGTCAGCCGTTGGCGACGTCGAACGCAGGGCGAACGGGGCACCCGATTCCTGACACTCTACGACGTTGGCCCGATTGGCGTGGAGGCCGCCGTGGAACGCTCCGCGGCGGTCATGCCCGGAATCGCCGCTGCGGGCCGAAAGCTGGACTGCCATGTGGGGGGTCTGACGGTCACCCTGGCCCGCGGCTGAAACGAGAGACAGGCGGGATCGAGCTAGTCCGGCTTTCCCGTGTACACGGGCTTACGCTTCTCCACGAAAGCCCGAACGCCTTCACGGGCATCCGACGAGTTGAATCCACCCGCATAGTAGAGGTCGCGCATCGACCGGATGAGGTGGTCAGGATGTTCACGGCCGAGGATCGCCATGCGCTTCGCCATCTGTGCGTCGAGAGGAGGCACGCTGGCGAAGTCCGCGACGACCCGACGCGCCTCTGCCAACACTTCGGATTTCGGTACGATCTGATTGACGAAACCATGACGGAGCGCGTCCTCCGCCTCGAGTTGTCGCCCGCGTAGCGCCAGATCCATCGCAATCCGCCAGGGCAGAGAGCGCGTGACGCCGCTCGTGAAGCTGCCCTGCCCCCAGCGCATTTCGAGGAGTCCGAAGCGGGTCTCTGGGCTCGCCACGACGTGGTCTGCATTGGCATCGACGAGAAGCATTCCCGCGCCATAGCATGGCCCTGCGACGGCGAAGACCATCGGCTTGTAGATCTTCGATCCGTCGACTTCGAGTAGATGGGACCACGAGAAGACGTCGTCCGAAGGCGCCTCGGGTCGGAACACCCGGTCGTAGCCAGTCGGCAGCTTGTATCCACGATCTTCCTCGCCCTCGTTCCAGACGTTGTCCATCGCTTTCAAATGGCCGCCGTAGGTGAAGGCATCCTTCTCTTCCGGTGCGTAGACGAGGGCACACCACGCCTCCGGGTCGTCCCGAAATTCGCGAAACGCCTCCGCCAGCGGGAGATAGACATCCTCCGGGCTATAGAAATTGTGCTCCCCGATTCCATCGATCTCGATCTCGGCGATATGATCCTGGACGTCGTAACGAATCGTCATGAAATAGTCTCCAGCGTTGAATTCAGGCGATCACGCCCCGTTTCTTGAGGTCCGCGATCTCGTCCCAATTCGAGTCACACGATTCGAGCAGGATCTCTTCGGTGTGCTCTCCAAAGTCACAGGCGGGACGGCGGATCGAGCACGCCCCTACGCCAAAGGACATGGGAAACCCGAGGGTACGGATCGGGCCGAGTGTCGGGTGATCGAGATCGGTCACGTAGTCGTTTGCCAGGACCTGGAGCGACGCCGTCGCCTCTTCCATCGTATTCACCGGTCCGTGCGCGAAGCGACAGTCGAGTTCCGAAAATCGTTCCAGCCAACGGCTTCGTGGCTGCCGTCGGAAACATCCGTCGAGAAGTTCACGCGTCGTCTCCGCGGCTAGCGCCGTGTCGGCCGTCGCTCGGTCGAGATCGAGGGCCGCGCAGAATTCGGCCCAATAACGCTCGAGTTGGGGCTCGCAGATGATGATCCACTGGTCATCGGCGCAGCGATAGTAGGAGAGCATCGGACTGCCGAAGGTGTCCGTGAAACGGTCCAGCGGCGTGCCGGTCCAGAGCGTCGTGTTGACGTTGAGGGCCTGAAGATGGAGTGCGATCCCCAGTAGCGAGGACGTCACCTCCTGACCACGGCCATCCCCTCTCTCCCGAGCCAGAAGCGCGGCCAACACGGCGTATCCGAGGCTCAGGCCCGAGGCCATGTCGATCGGACCGCCCGCCACGGTCTCGGGCATGCCGGATCGGGCATCTCCCGTACTCCACATCATTCCCGAGATCCCCTGCATCAACACGTCGTAAGCACGTCGATCGGATTCGGGACCCTGCGGCCCCCAGCCCGATCCACCGTAGCCGTAGACGAGCCGGTCATTGTGCGCAGACAACGTCGCGTAGTCAGCCGAGACGCTCTTGGTCAGTCGACGGCTATAGCTGGTCAGAAAGACGTCGGCATCAGCCACCAGTTTGTGGAGGATTCGCTGCCCGTCGGACTCACCAAGATTCAGCGTCATCCCCCGCTTGTTTCGGTTCACCGTCTCGTAGGCGACGCCGCGCCCGCCCGGCAGCTCTCCCGACTGCATGCCACGAGACGGATCGCCGCGGACTGGATCCTCGATCTTGATCACATCCGCACCGAGATCGCCTAGCATACTGGCGGCCGACGGAACGCTCAGCCACGAGGCCCACTCGACCACCCGAATTCCGTCCAGTACACCCATTTCGTCCGCCCCTGCCTCCGCGCGGTCGACCTCCGCTTGTCAAGACTCTACGAAACCACGCGGCGTCGCGCCCTCTTCGGATCCCTGCGCCTAACCACGCAGCGTGGGCATCGGATAGAGCGCGTTCAGCTGCGCGATGAACGCCTCGTCGTGAAGAGGCTGTACGGGACGCCCGCAGAAGATTCCCTTCGCTCTCAGCGCCTCCATGAAGACATCGACGACCCTTTCGAGATCCAGATCGTCCGTGCCCTCGCGTCGAACTCGAGCGGACTCGTCGTCTCCGAAGACTTCCGCCTTCCACGAAATGCTGATTCGAAGATCGGAGAGGTCGTAGCGGATCAGTTCCTCGCCGTTCGAGACCACCTGCCAGGCGCCGGAACCGTCTCCAATGGGCCGGAGCTCCGAGTCCACGGTCGCCCCGGTCAGCAGCTTCGCGCCCGGCGCCCCGATCGCCGCGATCCGATGGAACATCTGTTCGTTGTCGCCCACGATGCCTCGATTCGAAAGGGGGGCATGGATGCGATCCGGCGGTTCCATCGGTCCATCTGCCCAGAACTCGAACTCGCCGCCCTCCGCTTCGTAGAACCATGCCACCGCGGTCGCGATCTCGACTCGCCATTCCACGAAAAGGCCGGATCGATGCATCACATGCAGGAGCCAGACCGGAAATGCGGGCTTGTCGATTCCGCGGAAGACGGGGATGTCCGAGTGTGCGGTCGCCTGGTAGGCCATCGGCGCCATCACGTTCACGTAGACACTGCGAGGAACCACGACTTCGGCGTCGAAGAGCATCCGAGCCGCTTCGAGAAAGACGGGATTCGACAGGATGGGTTCCACGCCCTCGACCGGCTGCGCGTCGCCGGCCCAGTCCCCGCGGAACCAGGGCTCCACGGAAAACTGGACGTCCCCAATCATCGCCACGAGCTCGCCCGCAGCCGCGGCATAGCGCATGACCGGCCAATAGGGTGCGTGACGCGGAACCATTGCGAGAATCACGTCGGGATCTTCGAAGGCCCTGTCGAGAAGGATCGGGGGGCGCGGCAGGGGCGTTAGCGCGGCGGCGACACGCTTCCCTGGCACCGCATTCTGTTCAGACATCGTGACAACTCCGCCGAGCAGCCGTTCTCAACGCGCTCGGGTCACACTGTTCAACTCGAGGCCCGCAACGAAACCGGCATCCGCTTCAGCGAATTCGTGAAGCTCGAGAGCATGTAGTCGATCTCCCCACGGCGCTCGACCTCGACTCCCCGCGCAATCAACGCCTCGAAGACGACCCGCATTTCGAGCCGCGCGAGGTTCGCACCCAGGCAGTAGTGGCTCCCGAAGCCGAAAGCGAGGTGATCGTTTGGTTCGCGAGCAATCTCGAAGCGGAAGGGATCGTCGAAGACCGACTCGTCGCGATTGGCGGAGGAGTACCAGACGACGACCCGATCGTTCTCCCGGATCAACTGGTCCGAAATCGTCGTGTCCCGGGTCGCCGTACGCCGAAAGTGGTGGATCGGCGTGGTCCAACGAATCATCTCCTCGATGGCGGCGGGCAGCGCCGTCGGGTCCTTCGAGAGATGGATCCACTGATCTGGACGCTCGGCGAGGGCCAACATTCCGCCGGAGATCGAACTCTTGGTCGTCTCGATCCCGGCGGTGACGAGGAGCATGAAGAAGGCGGCAAAGGCCGCGTCGTCCATCGCGTAACCCTCGATCTCCGCCTCGAGAATGGCCGTGGCGATATCCGATCGCGGCCTTCGTCGGCGGGAGGCCGCCAGCTCGAGGGCGTAGTTGCCCATCTCCTTGATCGCGTCGCTGTTCTCGCCTCCGCCGCCGCCCCCGAGTTCGGGATCGTCGAAGCCCTGTATGCGATGGGCCAGCAGGCCGAGATGGGCTCGGTCGCTCTCTGGGACCCCCATCATTTCGCAGATGACCTGGACGGGTAGCTGCCCCGCCACGTCAGTCACGAAATCACAATCACCGAGTTCGAGGGCGCGCTCGAGCACGTGATCGAAGCTGCGACGGGCGAAATCCTCGAGTTCGAGGACCTTCCCGGGCTTCATGCCTCGGCTCACGAGCGCCCGTAGCCGGGTATGTCGCGGGGCGTCCATCTCCAGCATCGTACGCTCGCGGCCACTGGTCTCGAAGGACTCGTCGTAGATCATGATCCCGTGCCGTTCATTGGAGAAGGCCCGCGAATCACGGCTGACTTCGAGCACGTCCGCATGTCGGGTGAGCGCCCAGAATCCGGAGCCATCCACCTGCTCGTTCCAGTAGATGGGACTTTCGCTCCGCAAGCGACGAAAGACCTCATGCGGTGTACCCCGCGCAAAGAGGCCGACATCACTCAGATCGATCTTCTCGTTCAACGATTCCACACGCCCAGCATGCCGCGTTCGAAGGACTCCGGCCAGACGCACGCGATCCGACGGGCGCGGCGTGTGAGATTTCGTGGAAGCGGTCGAAAACCGGGGTGCCATTGGGCCCCTCAAGTTTTCTATACTGTGCGACAAGTCGGCCCCCGGACCTCTGACTCCGACGACAGGCCGTCTCTGGAGGCAATGATGGCGCACGATCTCGTAATTCGCGGTGGCACCCTCTACGACGGAACCGGCAAGCCCGGAGAGACAGCGGATCTCGCGATCGATGGTGAACGGATCACTCAGGTGGGTGGCGTCGTGGGTCCCGGCGAGCGGGAGATCGACGCCACCGGGCTTGCGGTCGCACCGGGCTTCATCGACCCCCACACCCATTACGACGCGCAGGTCTGTTGGGATCCGGACCTCACACCGTCCTGTTGGCAGGGCATCACGAGCGTCGTCATGGGCAATTGTGGATTCACCTTGGCCCCCTGCCGCCCGGACGACCGCGACGCCGTCATGCGCATGCTCACCCGCGTGGAGGGCATGAGCCTCGACGCCCTGCGTGAGGGCATCGACTGGAATTGGGAGAGTTTCCCGGAGTATCTCGACGCGCTCGAAGCGAAATCACCAGGACTGAACGTGGGTGTGCTCGCCGGTCACTCGGCGATCCGCTCCTTCGTGATGGGCAAGGATGCGACCGAGCGGGAAGCGACTCCCGAAGAGATCGATGCGATGCGCGAGCAGGTCCGCGAGGCGATGGAGGCGGGTGCGCTGGGGTTCTCGACCTCGATGGCACCGACGCATATCGGCGGCGACGGAAAGCCCGTACCGAGTCGCCTGGCAAGCGATCAAGAGGTCATCGAACTCACCGAGGTACTGGCCGAGTATCGTCGCGGCGCTTTCGAGATCGTCACGCGCGACCTCACGGACGTCGACGTCCCGATTGCGGTGGCCAAACACAGCGGAAGGCCGGTCACCATTCTGGGTATCGTCGGGGAAGAGGAGCAGAAAAAGCTCGATCGGGCGAGCGACGAAGGCCACCGCATCATCCCCCAGACCTCCTGTCGACCGACCAGCATGGAGTTCCGGCTCGACGAAATGGGCGTCTTCGATCAGATGCCGAGCTGGCAGGAGACGGCGAAGCTCGAGGGAGCCGAGCTGCGCGCCCTGCTCCGCGATCCCTCGTTCCGGAAGCGCTTTCGTCGGGACATCGAGGGTGACTTCGAAGGCTACCGACTCTTCCAGGGCGACTGGGATGGCGTCTCGGTTCTCACCGCAAGCATTCCGGAGCTACGCAAGCATGTCGGCGCGAGCGTCGCGACGATCGCCGCGGCACGGAGCGTCGATCCCCTCGATGCTTTTCTCGATGTCGCCGTCGAAGACGACCTGCACATGCAATTTGGCTACACGATCTCGGGTGACGAAGGGCGCGGGCCCGGGCTGCTGGACGAGAATCAGATGATCGGACTCTCTGATGCCGGCGCCCATCTGACCCTGCTGGCGGACCATGCATACACGACCTATTTCCTCGGCCGATGGGTTCGCGAACGGGGGCTGATGCCCCTCGAACAGGCCGTTCGGAAACTGACCAGCGTGCCCGCCGAATTCTTCGGAATCCCGGAGCGCGGTGTGCTCCGAACGGGTTATTTCGCCGACGTTGTGCTCTTCGACCCGGAACGGATCCTCAACCACGAGCCCGAGCTCGTTGCCGATCTCCCCGGCGGCAACCAGCGGCTGGTGACTCGTGCCGATGGAATTGAAGCAGTCATCGTGAATGGGGGCGTCATGATCGAGGGGGGAGAACTCACGGGCGTGCGCCGCGGGCATGTGATTCGGGGCGCCTGATGTCGGCCAAGATCAGGTCGACCGTCAACACGATGAAGACTTTCGTCGGTTTCCTGAGGACGGTGATCACGCGATATACGCCCCTCGATCTATCGAGCGGTTCCCTCGAAGGGATCTTCAACTATCTACCGATCGGGGACTCGATCCTGAGCAGCGGTCAGCCGACCGAAGCCCAGTTTGGATATGTCCGGGACGCGGGATACCGCAACGTCATCAACCTCGCCCCTCACGAGGCAGAGAACGCTCTGCCCGACGAAGCGGCAACCTTGCGATCGCTCGGGATCGACTACATCCACATCCCCGTCGATTTCCAGCGCCCGACGGAAGAGGACTTCGCGCTGTTCTGCGAGGCAATGGTCCGAGTGGGCGAGAAACGCGTCCTCGTCCACTGCGCCGCCAACATGCGCGTCTCCGCCTTCCTGTTCCGCTATCGGCGGGATGTCTTGAGGGAGGATCCGAAAACGCTCGAACACGATCTCCATCGGATCTGGGAACCCTTCGGTGTGTGGAAGGAATTCATCGAGCCCTAGCGGGCCTTCCCGGGACGTGACTCCCCGGGCCAGGGCTCGCGAGCGAGGGGAGGACTAGTCCCCTTGCAGGAGCGCGCCATGTGCGGCCAGCCACTCCGACATCGCCTTCTCTGCCTCCGGGGAAAGGTCGTCGTGGAGCAGCGCAATCTGGTCGCCTTCGAAGGTCGCGAACTCGACGCCGGAGAGAGCCAGGTCCGGGGCACGGCCCTTCGTGTAGGTCACACTCCAGCTCACTCGAACCGTGTCTCCGTCGACAGTCGGCGTAGCAAAATCGGGAACACGGCTGTCCATCAGACGATCGAAGCCGTCCAGACCCGCCTTCAACATCGCGAGCACCGCCCGCTTCCCACGCGCATCCCCCACGCCGCTCTCGCAAACGGCATTTTCAGAGAAGTAGGGTGCGATTCGAGACCAGTCGTCATCCAGGTAGGTCTCCTCGAAGGCATCCGCATAGGCCTGATAGCGATCCAGAATGCTCATTTGATCCTCCTCTTCTTGTGCTCGAACGGCCATCGTGAGGCTTCAGCCGATATCCCTCTCGTGACCGGCCTTGCGTAGATGAAGGCCGCGATAGGCGTCTGCGGCCGTACGCCCCTGGTAGAGAACGGCGTGCATCTCTTCTGCGATCGGCATCTCGATATCGTGGCGACCCGCCAACTCGACGACTGACTTGGTCGTCTTCACGCCCTCCGCCACCATGTTCATGTCGGCGATGATCTCTTCGATGGAAAGGCCCCGGCCGAGTTGTTCTCCGACCATCCGGTTGCGACTCTGTGGACTCATGCAAGTCGCGAGAAGATCGCCCATGCCCGCCAGGCCGGCGAGCGTTGCGGGCTCTGCACCGAGCGCCACGCCGAGATGGGTGAGCTCTGCCAGGCCGCGCGTGATGACCATCGCCCGGGTGTTATCCCCGACCGAGATCGCCTGGGCGATTCCCGCGGCGATCGCGATGACATTCTTCAGCGCCCCTCCCAGCTCGCATCCGATCACGTCGTGATGGGTATAGACCCGGTAGAGCCCTCCCGCGAATACGTCTTGCAACGCCTCCGCG
>JAPYTP010000011.1:0-22592 GCA_029941885.1 Myxococcota bacterium | reverse complement strand
TCCGCGACCACGAGGTCCTCCATACCGATCACGCTGGCGGCCGCCTGTCCTGCCATGATCTCCTTCGCAAGGTTAGGACCGGTCAGGACCCCAGCCGGATGACCGGGGAGCAATTCGTCGATGATCTGTGTCATCCGCAGGAGTGATTCCTGCTCGACTCCCTTGGTCAGACTGACCACGGGGAGCCAAGGTCGGACATAGGGCGCGAGCTCGACGACTACGTCGCGAAACCCGTGAGAGGGCACACCGACGACGAGCACATCGGCGTCCCGCACGACTTCTTCGAGGTCTGCGCTTGCCCCGAGAGCCCTCGGAAGCTCGACCCCGGGCAGATATCTCTCGTTCGTATGGGCTTCCGAGACTTCCTTCGCGACCTCGGTCCGACGCGCCCAGAGCATCGTCGAGCAATTTCTCGAGGCCAGACTGGCGACCGTCGTCCCCCAGGATCCGGCGCCGATCACCGCTACGCGCATTTCATGTCCTCCTTCGCCCGCACCTTCTGGGAAGCCCGCTCGAAAACCGATAGTCGGCCAAAGTGGCCTCGTAGAGCGCCTCGATTTCCGAGCTACGCGCCTCGAGGTCCTCTCGTTGCCAGTCGCTCGTCGGGATCGGCGGATGCACCACGATATCAATCGTGGTCGACCGAATCACCAGTCCGTGTCGCGGGAGCGCATCGAGTGCATTCTTGATCACGACGGGGATGATCGGAACCCCTGCCGCCATCTCCATGTGAAAGGCGCCCTTCTTGAATTTTCCGATTTTTCGGGTCGCACTTCGCGTTCCTTCAGGAGCAATCACGACCGAGAGCCCCTCCCGCATCGCGTCGACCGCAGGCTTCATCGCTTCGATCGCTTTGGAACGGGCTCCGCGATCCACGAAAACGACCCCCGCAGCCTTCATCAGGGTGCCCACGATCGGCGTCGTTTCCAGTTCCTTTTTCGCAACACCGACGACATCCCGCTGGGTGAGCTGAGCCATCAGCAGGGAATCGAGTCCGCTCTGATGATTGAAGATGAACACCGCCGGTCGATGGGACCATAGATTTTCTTCACCCTCGTCGCCGAGCTCGCGATATCGGTCTCGCCATTCATAGAACGAAGATCTTGCGACCCCGGAGTACCGGCATGCCTTGTTGATGTTTCCGATTCGCTTCGCGTATTCGAGGACTCTCTTCTTTCGATGAATTTCTCGTTGATCTCTGGTCATTTGGACCTCCTTGGCCATCATCTAGGCAGATGATGGCAGGATGTCCGGCTCGATCTGTAATTTCACATCAGCCGTTCAGCTGCCGATAGGCGCGCTGGATATCCTGCGACTTCGCATGTGCCAACTGGCGAAGCTCCTCGCCGAGATGGGCGACCTTGTCCGGATGGTATTCCCTCATCCTCGAGCGGTAGGCGACCTGAATCTCGTCCTTGGATGCGGAACGCGAGACTCCGAGAACGTGATAGGCATCGAAGGCGCGCGGCGAGCCGGTCGACGAGCCCCGTCCGGAGTCGGCGCCGCTCGCGGGGTCGGAGGCCTCTTGCTCGAATCCCGTCGCAACGTATTGCCGGAGGTGGCTCCGGTAGAACCATGCGAGCCAGGCCATTATCAGGGCGTCGTCGATGCGCCCGGGTAGGCCGAGGAAATCCGGAAGTAGATCATGGGGCAACAGGAAATAGGCGACCGCCGCGACGATCAGCCAATTCCTCAGCGTGTTGGGATCCGTTCGCTCGAACATCACCTGATTCTAGCAGCCAGCGTTTCAGCGTTGCGGTGTGGAGTCGGTGGGGCGGGAAGGTCGGCTACGCGAGATATTCGGCGAAGAATCCGAGTGCCCTGTGCCACGCCTCCGGTGCCGCAGTGTCATGGTATTCGGGGGATCCGTCGCGCATGAAGCCGTGCTGGGCATCGTCGTAGACCACCACGTCGTCGCCGTGACGGGCTCTCACCTTCTCGATCGAAGTCATGGGGACGTACTCGTCTTTGCCGCCGAAGAAGGCGAGCAGAGGACAGTGGGCGTCTCCCAGGATTCCGTCCACGCCGCCGCCGTAGAAAGGAACCGCGGCCTGGACGTCGACCTTGCTCGTCGCCGCCAGGTAGCTGAGGCGCCCCCCCATGCAGAACCCCGTGTTGCCCACCTTTTGCGCGCCATTCTCGCGCGCAACCGCCACCGCCGCGCGGATATCCTCGAGCGCTTCGTCATGGGACAGCGTCGTAAAGGCGCTCTGCCAGTCGCCATCCCCGGCGTGGAATCGATGATAGACGTCGGGAGCGACCGCGACGTAGCCCTCTGCGGCGAGCCGCTCGCACACGCGCAGCAGCTGCCAGCCCAGGCCGTTTCCCTCCATCATGACGACCACACCCGCTCGGGCTTCAGCGTTCGGACGAGCCACGAAGCAAGGGGTCGGTAGATCTGTCGCGCTCATTGTGGGTGCTCCTCCAGTGGCGGGAGCATAGCGAGAGCGCAGGGTGTGACAGGTCGTCCGCCAGAGGGATCTACCCAACCAGGGCTCCCCGCCCTACCCCTTTGAGCTCATCCCGAGACGCTCTTCGGCGTTCCACCCCGGCTCAGGCAGTCGTGCTTCGCCATGAACCGCGTCCCGTCCTTGAGTCGACAGCTCACGATGCTCGATTTCACACCGCCCGGTGCGAGGGACGTTGCGCTCCTCCACCACCGCTTTGATTTCCGGAGCAGAGGATTTTCCTTCGCGCCGCCCGCGACGTTGCCGACGAGCGACTCATCGGCTTCGACGTCCACCGACTTTCCGTGAGAGGGCATCTTCACGGCGGCGGCATCCAATTCCTCGAGGACCATACAGCCGCTCGAAGTCGAGACGCACAGGAAAAGGCTGAGCAGGATCAATCGTCGCATTCGGCTCTTATCGCCCGGTTCTCGAAATTGCTTGAACTGCGAGCGCTCTGCCGGTCCATGACGGCCGCCCGGTGGAGCTGGATCGGGTCGCCATCGGCGGCTAAGAAGAATGGTCAGGATGGAGCCGCTCGACCCTCGTCAAACGAGCCGACCTGTTCGGCCCGCACGACCACCGCCTCCGTCATCGCTTTGAAGCCGCGTTCGAGGTGACGGCCGACCAGGATCCGGACCAGAGGGGCCAGCCAACCGGCGAGTTCGAATCGAGACTCGTAGCGTGTGCCGCCTGCGCCCGCAGTTTCGACCCGGTGGCTTCTCCGGCTGCGAAGCGCCCCCAACGGTATCCCACCCAATCCGTAACTGAGCAGCCGACCTGGTTCGTGCTCGAAAACGGTCTCGGTCTGGGGCTGCGCGAAGAATGGGACGACGCGCACCCGCATGGCAATCGCTTCCCCGACGACGAGCGTCGAGGCGCAGGAGACGACAAACGGATTCCAATCGGGATAGCGCGGAAGGTCCGTGATCACGCTCCAGACCACTTCAGGTCGTACTCCGATCTCAACGCTCTGATTGATTTCGATGCTCATCCATCTCCAGCTGGCGGGATCTCGAGCGACCGGCACGGAACGAGTGAGACACGCCTCTCCCGGACTTCTGGCGCCCCCTCGTGCTGACGAAATATCCGATCAATCGCTAAAAGCCGGGATGACTTCGCGCCCGAAGGTCTCGATCGATTGCAGGAAGTCCGAGTAGTCCGTGGGGCTGTGTTGCTCCCAGCGATGGGTTGTCATCCCGCCCGAGAAGCTGACACCGAATTCAGTCGGCCTGAAGGGCCTGTACGCGTTGATCCCCTCGATGATGTCCTGCGGCGAGCCCCACATGAAGCGGTCGCGCGCGATGTCGACAGCTGAAAATTCCTCGCCGTCATCGATGCGATCGAAGAGCCGGCGCTCGTTCGGGCCTTCTGTCGACTGGCGCCAATAGGCGAGATTGCGCTCGACGAAGCCCGGCAGCCACGTCTCTTCGATTTCTCGACGATCACCCAGCCGGGCGTAGCGCCGGAGCATCCAAGCGGGCTCCTTCCCGATCGCCACGCACTCATCGCAGTAGACTCTACTCAGACGATCCACTTCGAGTCGGGTCTGCACCGGATCACACAGCCAGAGGTCTCCCAGACGCGCAGCCCGCTCCACCGCCTTCGGCGCCACCCCTGCGACCCAGATCGGAGGCCGCGGTCGTTGGATGGGGCGCGGATGGACGGTGACCGCGGGGAAGGACCAGAAACGGCCCTGGTGACTCACCTGCTCCTCCATCCAGACATCGCGGAGGATCGACAATGCCTCGTCCATTCGCGCGCCGCGCTCTTTCGTCGAAGCCCCGTAGGCAGAATATTCGTGAGGACTCCAGCCGACTCCGACGCCGAGAACCGCTCGCCCCCCGGAGATTTCATCCAATGTGGAGACTTGCTCGGCCACGTGCAGGGGATGGTGCAGAGGCAAGAGGTAGATGCAGGTGCCGAGGCGGATTCGACTGGTATGGGCGGCGATCGCAATCAGCACCCCGAACGGATCGCTGACGACGCCCTCCATGAAATGGTGTTGTCCCAGGGTGATGCTGTCGAATCCAGCCCGTTCGGCGGCCTGCGCAAGCTCGATCGTCTGTCGATAGGGCTCGGGGGAGGCTCTGTCGATCAGGGGTGGAAAGCTGATTGAAAAGCGCATTGCTGGAGAGCTTAGCGACGATCTGCACTTCGCTTCGGTGCCTTGATCGAAAGCAGGAAGAATCCAAGTGAGAGCGGCAACAAGAAATGCACCGCGATCTCACCCGGTGGTGTCACGGGTAGGGGCTTCCACGCGAGCAGCACGACCCCGAGTGCCTGACTCGCGAGCAAGAATGCCAGCACGAGGGGAATCAACTGCCGATACCTGAAGACCACCAACCAGACGACAACCGCCTCCTGGAGATGCCCGATCCCGTATACGCCAAAGCTATTGACGATGGACTGAACCGCGCCTTCTGAGAAGGTCTCGAGCGGTAGACCCGCGATGATCCCGCCGCCAAATGTACGGGCTGCCATCTTCCCCACGACGGATCGATTAGCTACCTGACCGCGAAGGCTGAGACGGGCTTTCACGATGTCTGGGCACAGCTGACATACGATCTGGCGTCGATCAACTGGCAGGCGAAGCGCGCGCTCCGAGAACACTACGTCTACGATTCGGGTTGCCTCACCTGCCACGGCCAGCTCGAGGCAGCGACCCTCTCGAACTCGAGCAGTTCGATGAGAGTGGGCATTTTCGTGCCTATCACCAGATCGTCCCGAAGGAAAACTTGCATGCTCTGATTCGCGTCCATGAAGGACAGGGGATCGCCGGCCTCGATACGGCTTCGGACGAGACCGGCTGCATGCAATGCCACGGAACGAAGATCGAGCTCGATTCCGAGGGCCGACCCACACCGGAGACGTGGCCGAACGCCGGTATGGGAAATGTCTACCCGAACGGAAGCACCGGAAGCTGCACCGCATGTCACACGCGGCATCTATTCAGCCTCGCCGAATCGCGGAAGCCCCAAGCCTGCGCATCGTGTCACCTCGGGCCGGACCATCCAGACATCGAAATTTTCGAGAACAGCAAACACGGCCAGGTGAAACGCGTCTGCAAGGCCTGCCACACGAGCCTGCATGCCGACGATTTCTTCAGCCAGGGGGACAAGGCGGTTCGACTGTACAACGAGGGCTACTACCGGCCGGCGAAGCGGCTGCTCGAGGATCTTCGCTCGAAGGGTCTGTTGAGGAAGAACCCCTGGACGGACCCGTTTCAGATCAAATTCTATTACCTATGGCACCACGAGGGGCGGCGCGCGCGTCAAGGCGCATTGATGGGCGCTCCGGACTATGCCCACTGGCATGGTTTCTTCGAGTTGCAACTGGATCTCTACGAACTCCAGGGGATCTACGATAAGCGAATCGCGAGCGGTGAAATCGAGGACTGATCAATCCCCCGTGGAGGCCCCTCTACCCCTTCGCTCCGACTGCCCGACACTGCCACTCAGCTGTCGCTGCCGTTCCGCCCGCGGAGTCCGGCCCGTCCAGCGCTTGAACGCATTGTCGAAGGCCGCGACATCCTGAAAGCCCAGCCTCTCCGCCACATCGGAGATGCGGAGATTCGAATCGGCGAGCAGGTCCACCGCCTCCTCCCGTCGGACATCGTCACGGACCTCGCGAAAGCTCGTCCCCTCCTCCTTCAGGTGTCGCTGGAGGGTGCGCACGCTCAGGCCGAGGGCTTTCGCCACCTCGTCGGGAGTGCGGGCTTCGAGCGCGACTTCCGCCCGCAACACACCCGCCACTCGCACCCGCAGCCGTGTCGAGTCGATGGCGGCCAGGCGCTGGGACGCCTCTCCGGCGAGGGCTTGCGCGACCGCGGGATTCGCCCCCGCGATCGGCTGATTCAACACCTCGTTCGTGAACGCGATCGCCCAGACCGACTTGCGAAACTGAACGTTGCAGCCCAGCACGCGCTCGTACTCGGGTTTGGGTCCGCTCGGCGGATGTGAAAAACTCACCTCAGAGGCCCGCGCACCGAGACTGGTCTGTGCCGCGAGCGGCCGAATCCACAGCGCGGTCAGATACTCGCATTCGTGGTGGGTCTGATCGGGTCCGAGGTCGACCTGGTTGTACGTATAGGGCGGACGTTCCACGATCTCGAGCCGCAGCGAGTCGAAGGCGAGTTGTGCGAAACGGGCCTGCTCGCGCAGGGCATCGCCCACCGTCGATTGTGCCATCGTGAGATAAGTGAGCAGCGTATGCTGCCCGGGCTTCGAGCCCGCATGCAGGCCGATCAGCGGATCGCCGGACAGCTCTTCGGCCACCACGAAGAGATCCCGGAAATAGCGTCGCTCTATGCGTGCCTCGGTCGAAGAGAGTCGAGACCGGTCCAGGCCCACCTCCCCTGCGAGTCGATCGGAATCGAGACCGGTCTGCGCGAGTCGATGCAGGAGCTGGCTCAGCTGATCTGTTCCGACCGCGTCCTCGCCTTGGGAATGAGTCGCTTTGCTCGAGGGCACGGAGGGAATATAGATCTTCGAGGGGGGTCGGCGCAGCCGGCGATCCCCCTATCGGCTGTGCCGCGGATCCGACGCCGACGCCGAGGCTTCCGAGTCGAATCGCTAGCGAGCGGCCTCTTCGAGTGCGGCGCGCGGGGGTCGGAAGGCCGACGTCGCAAAGCGGTTGGTGCCCGGATCGCTGATCGTGCCGATCGCTCCGTTGAAGGTCTTGTAGCCGAGCAGGTCCGCGAGCGGTTCGGGATACTTCGCGACTTCTTCGCGCGGAATCATGTGGAACCAGTTGTTGTAGGGCCGAATCCAGCCGGCGTGGTAGGAGCACTGGATTCCCATCCGCCAGTCGCCGGAGAAGTTGCTCGCTGCGCCGTGGAATGTCGCGTGGTCGAAGAGAATGATGCCACCGGCCTTCACATCTGGCTGAATGACGCCGGGCATCTCATCCGCCGTATCCGCGCTCCAGTTCGTGCCAATCGATTCGAGCTTGTGACTCCCCGGCAGGATGCGAGTGCCCCCCGTCTCATGACGAAAGTCGGTGATACACCACATTGCCGTGCAGCCGATCGGAACCGGGTGGGGGCGCACCAGCGGAATCAGGGCATCGTCCGGGTGCAGCGGCTGGAGGTTTTCGGTGTTCGGCTTCACGTCGATGGCGGAGACCTGCGAGAGCAGGAAATCCTTGCCGAGCAGTCCCTCGACGACCGCGGTGATTTCGGGGTGGATCGGGATTTCCCAGAAGATCGGGTCGTTCTCGATGAGACCACCCGTTCGATAGAACGAGCAATCATCGTCGTCCTCCCCCTCCTCGAGAGGGGGAAGGGTCTGCTCCTCGATCTCACGGACCCGGCGGAGAAGCCCGCTCCGCAATTCTGCATCGATCGCGTCGGGAAAGATCGTGTAGCCGTCGACCTCGAGATCGTGGAGATGGGATTCGAGTGTGGATTGATTCATCGTTTTCTCCGGGTTCGGACTGCTGTGAGCTCGTTCGGCATATCGAGGGACGACTACTGTGATCGCTCAGCCGTTCGGATTGATCTCGAGCCGCGGGGGACGAGTGACTCGGCCGTAGCGGTAGTTCTCCCGGTAGCTACCGCTGTAGACGCCGGTCTTCGCTGAGCCGATCCCATTGAAGGTCTTGTAGCCGAGCAGATCGGTCAGCGGCTCGGGATAGGCCGCGACCTCCTTCTGGGGGATGGACAGGAAGAAGTTCGTAAAGGGCCGGATCCACGCCGCGCAATAGGAGACCTGCAATCCGAGCCGCGGGCCATCCGATTCGTTGTCCGCGGCTTGATGAAGCAGGCTGCCGTTGAATGCGAGTACGCTGCCCGCCTGCATTTCAGCAGGAACCATCCCGTCGACCTTGCGGTAGTCCGTGCCGTAATCCGGGGCTCCCGCGGATTTGTGGCTTCCGGGAAGCAGCCGCGTCGCCCCGTTCTCGGCCGTGAACTCATCGATCGCAATCATGCAGGTGCAGACGATCGGCTGATGGGGTCGCGGCAGCGGAATCAGCGCATCGTCCGGATGGATGGGCTGTTTATTCTCGCCCGGAAGAACGTCGATGCCCGAAAACGACGTGAGCAGGCATTCCCCGCCCAGGACCCCGAGTACCACGGGCAGGATGTCCTCGTGGATCGGGACGTCCCAGAACATAGAATCCAGTCGCAACAGGCCGGCGGTGCGCAGCTGTGAATCGCCATCCACCTGATAGCCGCGTTCGGTTTCGCCCAGGGTCTCTTTCTCGATCTCCCGTATACGCCGGCGCATTCGGTCGACGACCTCGGGCTTGAAGACGCCTTCGATCACCGTGTAGCCGTCTCGGTCGATGGCCTCGAGATGCGATTGGACCCGGGGTGCCTGCATGGATTCTTCCTCTCGAAATCAGGCCACTTCGAAAAACGACCTCGTCATGCGGAGATGATCGGGGCTGGAGCCAGTCGTGTCCTGCGGGGGAGATGCCAAACAATTGTTCATTTGCGCCATCTTGGCGTATTCGACCCCTTTTCTCGGGCCCGATCTAGCCCTGTCCTTCGAAATTCTCTCGATCCGTGTAGCTCCCAGGCTCGGGCCAGTTGGCGGCCTCGGTTTCGCAGACACGCTCCGAGAATCGCCAGCGGCCATCGGAACAGGCAACCATCCGGTCCTTGTAGCGCCCGAAGGCCATGATGTTGGGTCCGCCCCCCTTCGGTCCGCCTTCCGAATTCACCGCGAGCCAGAAGCTCTCGGAGGTTGCGACCTCTCCCTCCACTCGAATCAGGATCTGGCTGCAGATGTGCTTGGCGAAGATCGCCGGGGGACGCGGATAGGCCGCGATGTAGGCCGAGAGCGTCTCGCCGCCCTGCACGCGATAGATCTCGTCAAAGCCCTTCTGGGCGTCGCTCACGAGAAAGAGCGCGTCGTCCGTGAAACAATCCCGCCACAGCTGTTCCTCGCCGTAGTCCATCGCATGGGCATAGAGATCCATCGTGTGACGAATGGCGCGCTCGACCTCCCAGGGAGGAAGGCTCCCGACATAGCTTTTCATTCCGGTTTTCCTTTCGGTTCGACGGTGCAGCGCCGGATCCGGCGCGATCTCACAGATGTGCTTCGAAGAGATCGAGGACCCTTTGGCGGTGTCGAGCGTCCGCGGTCGCATCGAATCCATGCGCGCCCACGAGTGCGAATCCGTGATGGCACCCCGAGTACATCTCGAGCGTGTAGCGCGCCCCGGCGTCGCGCAGCGCGGCATCGATTCGTTGGGTCTCGCCGGCAATGATATAGGGATCGAACTCCGCGACGCCCAGGTAGAGTGCCCCACGCATCCTGTCCGCGAGCAGATGCGGACTGTCCGGACGATCGGTCGCGAGATTCGCGCCATGGATCGACGCAGCCACGGCGACACGGTCGGGAAATGTTCCGGCCGCGTAGAGCGCCAGGGGGCCTCCCAGGCAGTACCCGACGCAGCCGATACGCGGACCGCGGACCCGGGACTCCCGATCGAAGAACTCGAGGAAGATGGCCAGGTCTCGCATGATGGCTTCATTCGTGACGAGCGCGACCATCGTCATCACCCGTGCCTGTTGCACTGGATCATCCTGCAGCGTCGCGTGATCCAAGGGCGCGTAGTCGCCGGCGCGATAGTAGAGATCCGGGACGAGTACGTAGTAGCCCGATTCGGCCAACTTCTCGGCGGAGCCCAGCAGAGTCGGCCGGATCCCCATCCCGTCCATGTAGTAGACGACCGCCGGCCAGGGTCCATCGCCGGGAGGATGAAACACGTGACACGGCACGACTCCATCCGGCGTTTCGATCTCGATTGGTGTGCTGCTCATGCGATCTCCTTGGGCCGAGGCGCTCCGAATCCTCTCCGAACGACCCGCGATCGATCGGCCGCCCGTACGCGGGGTCGTTTCGACGACGTGCCTCGAAGGGACTGAATATTCGATAGCCTACCCATTGGAGGCGCAGGCACCCATGGCGAATCTTTCCGGATCGAAAATCGAAAGCCTCAGTGGCTCCCTTGGAGCCCAGGTCGAGGGGATGGATCTGCGAAGCGATCTCGACGACGAAACCGTCGCGGGACTCAGACGACTCCTACTCGATCGACTCGTGCTCGTGTTTCCGGATCAGAATCTCTCGTCGGATGAGCAACGCACCCTGATGGCACATTTCGGCGAGATCGAGAAACACCCCGAACGACCGCAGATCCTCGAGGGATCCGCGGAGGAGGTCGTCGTGATCACGCCCTCAGGCGGCGTCTCCGCGGTCTGGCATTGTGACTACGAACCGGACTTCACTCCGTGTGGCCTCTGCTCGCTGAACATGGTCGAGTGCGCGGCAGACGGAGGCGGCGACACCATCTTCGTGAGCGCGTATCGAATCTACGAGAGCTTTTCCGAGCGCATGCGGACACTCCTCGACGGTCTGACCGCGGTCCATCGAAACACCGGCAACAGCGGCCGCAATCGCGATGAGGCGCACTTCCCCCTGGTCGGCATTCATCCCGAAACCGGACGTCGAGGTCTTCTCTACAGCGCCCATCACGTGCAGGATTTCGTGGAGCTGATGCCCGAGGAGAGCGAGATGCTGCTCGCACGGCTGCAACTACTCACCCAGCGACCGAATTTCGGACTCCGCTACCACTGGCGGCCCGGAACGATCGTGCTCTGGGACAATCGCCGAGTGCAGCACTACGTCGTTCCGGATTTCGAGGGCTCGCGGCTGCTCTATCAGGTGACGGTCAGTGCCGCGATGCCGACTCCGCTTCCCGAATACACTCCCCCGATCGAAGGCGAATACGGAGCGCCCGTGTCGGAGCTGGCGGCCCGCTGAGCGCGCGGCCCCGCCGCTTCCCTGTGGCTATTCGACCTTCCCCGTGTACTCGGGCTTTCGCTTCTCCATGAACGCGCGCGGCCCCTCTTTGGAATCGGGCACATGTTTCAGGACTTCGCCCATCAGATCGCCCTGAAGAAGGCTGGACGAGAAGGGAACCTCGCGACAATTCTTGGCAAGCATCTTCGAGCCCTGAACATGAAGTGGCGGGTTGGCAGCGATCTGTTCCGCGTAGTCCATCGCCACATTCATCAACTCGTCCGCTCTGGTCACCCGGTTGATGAAGCCGTGTCCCAGTGCCTCCTCCGATGGCATCAACCGACCGGTCACGAGCAACTCCATGGCGATCCGCCAGGGCATCTGTCTCGTGATCAACGCTTCGGCCCAGCTGGTAATCGGTCCGATGGCCGGCTTGATCTCGGGCAACCCGAACCGCGCCCCTTCGACGGCTACGGCGACGTCGGCGAGCGACATCAACAGGAGGGTGCCGGCGCCGATACAATCCCCGCAGACGGCAAAGATGACCGGCTTGTTGAGCTTGAGCTCACCGTTGAAGAGTTGCTCCGTTCGCTGATCGAGATTGGGTCGCCAAACACGATTTTCGCCTCCCTCATAGCCCCGCGTCCCGGACCCGCTGCCCTGCGCCAACTTGTCGAGGGACTGGATGTCGCCGCCGTAGGTGAACGCCTGCTTGCCGTCGACCGCTGAAACGATCACGACCCACTGTTCGGGGTCCTGGATGTAGTCCATCAACGCGTCGTGCAGCGGGTTGTAGACGTAGTCGGGACTGAAAACGTTGTAGTCGCCACGGCCTTCCAGCCGGATGTGGCCGATTCGGCCGTTCTTCTCGTAGTGGACAGGCACGTTTGCGGGCTCCTCTCGTGTTGGGCAGTGGGGATCCAAGAGTAACCGCCGGTGGGCGTTGTCCATCGTCTATTCGAATCGAGGATCGAAGCACCTCGCTCGCGTTCGACGACATCCGATGAGCCCTTTCCATCCTGACCCGAGCTGGTGTAGCAATTGGGGATGCCGTCTGATCAAGACACGTCGGCTCTCCCCTCCCTGCTCCATGCCGGTGCGCACCAGTTCGGCGAGGGTCTCCTGATTCTGCGAGACCAGCAGCGGCTCTCCTACCGCGAGGCCGACGACCGTTCCGCGGAACTCGCCCGTGGTCTGATCGCATCGGGCCTCGGCAAGGGCAGCCGCGTTGGGATCCTTCTGCCCAATGGGCCCGATTGGGTGGTGAGCTGGCTCGCCGCCTCACGCATTGGCGCCGTCGTCATTCCGCTGAGTACGTTCTACACGGAACCCGAACTCGCATGGGTGCTGCGCCACGCCGACATCCAGACCCTGTTCACACTCGCTTCGTACCAGGGCAACGACTATCTGTCGCATCTCGAAAACCACGCCACCGACCTCTGCGCACAAACCGCCGGCTCCCTGGCGGTCCCTGAGCTTCCCGCCCTGCGCGCGGTCCACACCTGGGGAAATGCCCGACACGGTCGTTCCTGGGTCGGGCGAGCAGACGAGATCGCAACCGATGCCGCCCCCCGTCGCTGCGACGACAAGGCTCTGCTCGAAGCACTCGAACAGACCGTCACCCCCGCGGATCCGATGATCGTGATCTACAGCTCCGGCAGCACGGGATCTCCGAAGGGAGCGATTCACAGTCATGGGGCGGTGATTCGACAAGCGACCTATCTAAGCTCGCTACGCAGCCTGGGCCCCGAGGATCGCCTCTATTCGCCGATGCCCTTCTTCTGGGTCGGCGGCTTCGTCTATACGCTGGTCTCCGCGATGGTCCGGGGGGCCGGCATCCTCTGCGATACGGCCTTCGAAGCCGGAGAGACCCTCGCCTTGCTCGAACGGGAAGGCGCCACGATCGTCGACGGATTCCCGCAGCACGAAAAGGCGATGTGCGAGCACGAGAGCTTCGCCTCGCGCGACCTCTCGTCGATTCGCGCGGGCAACCTATCCGCCTTGCTTCCCGAGTCCCTGCGCCCAAAGGACGTCGAACTTCGCTCGAATTCGCTCGGCATGACCGAGAGCTGTGCCGCGCACACCGCCGATCGAAGTGACTTCGACCTGCCGGAGTCTTCCCGGGGATCCTTCGGCAGGCCGGTACCGGGCGTCGAACACCGCATCATCGACCCCGAAACCGGAGCCACTCTCGAGCCCGGTGTCGAGGGGGAGATCTGCGTGCGCGGGCGCAGTCTCCTACAGGGACTCCACAAGGTCGAACGCGAGGAGACCTTCGATCGCGATGGGTTCTACCACACGGGCGACGCAGGCTATTTCAACGCGGATGGCGTGCTCTTCTTCAGCGGACGCCTGGGCGAGATGATCAAGACCGGGGGCGCCAACGTCACGCCGAGCGAGGTGGAAGGCGTGTTGGATGGGCTGCCGGACGTCGAAATGGGGCTCGTGGTCGGCGTCCCGGACCCGATACGCGGTCAGAACGTGGCGGCGGCAGTCGTGCCGACGTCCGGCGCTGCGCTCGACCTCGAGGATCTCCGAACGCGACTGCGGAAATCCCTGTCGGGCTACAAGGTTCCGAGACATTTATTTCTGATGGAGAGCCGTGAGCTTCCGCTCACCAACACCGGGAAGATCGACAGGCGCGCGCTCGTGCAAGAGCTGACAGCACGACTCGAACGAGGCAGTTGATCGGCCGGATCGATGGCTTCGCTATCCATGTCCTCGAGACGCGCATTGGCGTCGTAGCCGAGCCGCGAAGTCTGGTCACGCTCGACGAATTCGCCCATCGCCACCTTTCGGGGTGCGGAGGATTCTGGAATTCTTCCATGACTTCCGGCACACCAGAGCAATCCAATCTCACGCTCTCGCGCCCCTCGAACATCCCGTGGAGGAACCCGCCGATGTCCATCCCACCGATCTCGAAAGAAGACCTCGGAAGGCTCGCCGACTCCCTCGGCCTCCCCCTCGACGACCGCGAACGAGCCGATCTCGACACCCTCCACGCGCTCGCATCGGGGTTCGTCGGAAGCCTCGGCCTCATCGAATCGCTGCCCGAGCCCGAACGCCCCGCCCGCCCGCAGCGGGATTCGCGTCGCCCGCTCGCCAACGACAACGCACTCGGCGCCTGGGTCGTGCGCACGGCAGTCCGCGAACGCGACTCGGGGCGACTCGCGGGCCGGACGCTCGCGCTCAAGGACAACATCGCCCTGGCGGGCGTGCCGATGGCGGGGGGGACCGACTTCCTCGAGGGCTTCGTACCCGAGGAAGACGCTACGGTCGTGCGGCGGGTGCTCGCCGAGGGGGTGGAGATCGTCGGCAAGGCCGCCTGCGAGTATCTGTCCGCTTCGGGCGGAAGCCACACGAGCGCGAGTGGTCGGATTCGCAATCCTCACGACCCGGCACGCACGAGCGGTGGATCCTCCTCGGGTTGCGGCGCGTTGGTGGCCACCGGAGAGGTCGATCTTGCGATCGGCGGAGATCAAGGCGGATCGATTCGCTTTCCCGCTTCCTATTGCGGGATCGTTGGAATGAAGCCCACTCATGGCCTCGTGCCGTACACGGGCATCCTGTCGATCGACGCGCATATCGACCACACGGGACCCATGTCCGCGACCGTACTGGACAACGCATTGCTGCTCGAGGTGCTCGCGGGCCCGGATGGGCTCGACCCGCGCCAACGGGAGGTCCGGACGGAACGCTATTGCACAGCGGTCGGACGCGGCATCGAAGGGTTGCGAATCGGGGTACTCGACGAGGGCTTCCACGAAGCCGTCGACCCGGGGGTCGACAAATCCGTCCGCACGGCGATCGCCACCCTCGAAGCACGGGGCGCCATCATCGATCGTGTCTCGGTTCCCGAACACTCGGTCCACAGTGCGCTGATCCTTCCCTTTCTCCTCCTCGGCGGATCCCAGTTGATCGCGGGCGGCGGATTCCCGACGCACGCCTGCCAGCCGATCCCGTTCGGACAGGCCGAAGCCTTTGCGCGCTGGAACACCCATAACGACCTGATGCCACCGAACGTCAAGCTGATGATGTTGGCGGGCGCCTATGCGCAGCGCCACGGCGGGCCCGCGATCTACGCGAAGGCCGTTCGATTGCGGGACGCGGCGCGGCGCGACTACGACCAGGCACTCGCCGATGTCGATGCGCTGGTCATGCCGACTACGCCGACGACCGCCCCGCTACTTCCCTCGGAGGATCCCGGTTTCGGCGAATCGATCCAGGCGATCTCCGCGGGGGTATCCAATACTGCCCAGTTCGACGCGACCGGTCATCCCGCGATCTCCGTCCCGAGTGGCCCCTCCGAGGGGTTGCCGGTGGGCTGTATGTTCGTCGGGCGCCACTTCGAGGAGGCAATGCTCTATCGACTGGCCGCCGCGGTCGAGGCCGCTCCCTCCTCTTCGATCTGAAAGCGCACCCCGGCTTTCGGCAAACGCGCGAGCAGGGCTTCTCCAAGCGCGCTCGCGGGGGTCCAGATTCCGCCCCCGACGCCGAGGGTGTCCTTCGCGAGGCAGACCGCGCTCTCGGCGAGCATCTTCGAAGTGGAGCCGTAGCCGGGATCACGGTCGCCCCTCACCCGGCCACGCAGGATCTGGCCATCCCTACCCGTTCCTCGCAGCAGGAGATCGAAATATCCGGCTTCTCGTTGGGCCAGGGTGGGACCGTCGCCCGGCTGCGGGAGGCGACCGGATAGCGCCCGCCGCAGCGGCCCGATCGACATCGCCGCCATCATCGCGGCGGAACCGATGCTGGTCGAGGCGGCCTTGGCGAAGCCGGTCGGACCGGGTCCCATCAACATTGCCTCGTCGTACCGAAAATCCTTCCCGTACGCATAGTCGAGCAGCGCATTCGAACGCCGCACGACCTTCGTATTGATTCCGGCCATGATGAAGGGCGCGGTCCACTGCCCGAAATCCGAATCGTAGTGCGGTGCGAGGGGCTCGGCCGCGTCCGGTCCGGTCCGGACGTCCTTCGGATTGAGCGAATAGGGTTCCTTCATCGCACGGCCCACCTGGGGGTCCTTCCCGGCTTCCTCCAGCATCGAGAGCATGCTCGCAATGGTGCCTCCGCTCGCGGTTCCACTGAATCCCTTCACGCGGAGCTGGAGCCGCGAACAAGGGATCCCGTGGCGTAGCTTCATCTCTCGCTGCATGAAGAACGCGCCCAGATCGGAGGGAATACAATCGAAGCCACAATTGAAGACGATCCGCGCACCGCTCGAACGCGCCTCGTCTTGATGCGCCTCGATCATCCGCTGCATCCAGTGGACTTCACCCGTGAGGTCGCAATAGCTCGTGCCGTTCTTCGCGCAGGCCTCGACGAGTCTCGAGCCGTATTTCGCGTAGGGGCCGACCGTGGTGCACACGACGGCAGTGCGCGTCGCGAGCTCGGAAAGGAAGGCCTCATCGCCGCTGTCCCCGACGACGATCGGAATCGAGCTTGCCTCCACTCCGGTCTCGCGGACGAGTTCTTCCCGCACCGTCTGGAGCTTCCCCTGGTTGCGACCCCCGATCGCCCAGCGGATCTCTTTCGCGACGCCATACTGGGCCAGCAGGTACTCGGCGGTGAGCCTGCCGGTGAAGCCGCTTGCTCCCCACACGACGATCTCGAACTCACGATTCTCTGGGGTCATCGGGGTCTCCTTGGGAACACAATATAGCGCCCGGCACGGGGGAATCTGAATACTCCAGGCCCATGGCATGTGACTCCGGTTGACGAGGTGCCGCCGACCCGCGAAGACGGCTTAACAGGATGGCGTCGGAAATCGATCCGGAGACTCGAGCTTGAATCGGCTGCCTGTCCCTCTACCCTCTCGGCTCTCGGGTCCTTGACCGTTCTCTCGTGGCGGGGCCCGGGCCGGGGGAATCCGAGCAATGCGGTGTGACCAGTTTTCGAACGGGGCTGGCTGGCTCCTCGGAGCGACCCTTTTTCTGATCTGCGCTTCGGCCACGGCTCATCCTGGGGAGCAGGCCTCGATCCGCCTCGTCCTTCTCGACTGGGCGAGCGGCGTGGCCAGCGCGAATGGACCCCAGGTCGAGGCGCTGCTGTCCAATGGCTTCCAGCACGAGAGTTTCTTCGGCCCGACAGAGGGTCGAGCGGGCTATCTCGAGGCGGTCTCCGAAGGCGAGGCACCGATCCAGGAGATCGACCTGCGCCACGCCCAGTACGCCGTGGAGGGAGATCGCGCCCGAGTGGCCGACATCCTCGGTGTCGTCATGCAGACGACCCGCGTCTCACTGACAGCGAGCCTCTCGAGAATCGAGGGGACCTGGCGACTCGATGCCATTGCGCAGCAGCCCGAGATCCCCGCCTCGGCGCGGCGGACCTATCCGGAACAGCAGTCGCTTCGGACGATCGAGGTCGAGATCGTCGATGCCGAGAACGGGAATCCGATCTCGAGCCGAATGAACGTGGTGGATCGCGAGGGACGCTATTGGGCGCCGGAGGGTCATATGGCTGACGTCGCGACGGGCTGGCGCGAGGACGTCGGCCACGATGTCGTGGTGGCGAACCGGACCTGGGCGTATGTGCCGGGGCAGACCCGTCTGCGACTACCGCCCGGGACCTACACGATGGAGATCATGCGCGGCTTCGAGTACACGCCCGTGACGACGGGATTCCAGGTCGAGGCGGACAAGGATTCGAGCCTCCGTGTGACCCTCGCGCGCTGGTCTGATATCCGTGGCGAAGGTTGGTACTCCGGAGATACCCACGTCCACTTCGTCGATCCCGAGGCGGGTCTGCACGAACTGCGTGGGGAGGATCTCCATGTGCTCAACATCCTGGCCTCGAAGTGGGGGCCCCTCGTCACGAACGTGGAGCATTTCACTGGGGCGCCGAGTGGAGGCTCGACTCCGGAGCACATCGTATATGTCGGCGAAGAGACGCGTCACGGATGGCTCGGGCACTCGATCCTGCTCGGGATCGAGCGCCTCGTCTACCCACTGACCTGGGGCGGGCCCTCCGAAGGCGTACCGGGCGGATTCGACTATCCGCCGATGGCGACGCAGGCCGACGCCGCACACGCGGAAGGGGGACTCGTGACCGCCGCCCACTTCCCCTGGCCCAACGGTGAACTCGCAGTCGATATCGCCCTTGGGAAACTCGACGCAGTCGATGTCTTTACGTGGGGCGATTCCTTTTCGAACGAGAATGTCATGCCGGCCCCGCCCGCCGTGGCGACCTGGTATCGCTACCTGAATTGTGGCTTCGATCTGCCGGCGACAGCGGGCACGGACAAGATGTACAACACCCAGGTGTCGGGTTCGGTCCGCGTCTATGTCCACGTGAAGGGCGAATTCGACTATCCAGCTTGGCTGGACGGCATTCGTGCGGGACGCACCTTCGTCTCGACTGCTCCGATCCTGACCTTCAGCGCGAATGGCCGGGAGATCGGCGACACCCTGGACGCAACGAACGGCGACGCGATTCGAGTGAAGGCACGCTCCCGTTCCCGCATCCCCGTTGCGCGGCTCGAGATCGTCGAAGGAGCGCGGGTCGTGGCGAGTGTGGAGAACCCCACCGGAGAGCTCGAGCTCACACTCGAGGCCTCGGTTCCGGTCGAGCGCAGCACGTGGCTTGCGGCGCGCGCCTATTCTCCGGAGCAGCTTCCCTACCAGGCCTTTTCGATCGCGGGTTTCACGGGCGTGCCCGTGATGGCACACACCAGCCCCATCTATGTTCGTGTGGATGGAGCTCCACGTCGCTCACCCGAGGACGCGCGGATCCTGCTCGGTTGGGCGGAAGACGCCACCCGGTGGGCCCGAAACAAGGGCCGCTTCGAATCGCCGGCCCAACGCGACGAGATGATCGCACTTTTCGAGAGCGCGGAGCGGGTCTATCGTGCCCAGCTAGAAACGAGTGACTAACAAACGAATGCCCCGATATTCCCCTCTCCCCCACGCTCGCGAGGCCGCGGAGAGCGGGTAGTTGCCGACGTCTAGGAGAACATGCCCGCAGAGGTCAGAAACAGAATCTTCTGGTTCGTCTGGCGCATCTGCTCCGAGAGATAACGAAGGACGTTCTGCTGCACGATGAACCCGATTTGGAGGTCGTGCTGGAACAACGAACGCAGATGTCTCTGCGCGATCGTCAGCAGACAGCACTCCGAATGGGCGACCGCGCTCGCGCTGCGCTCACGGGGCTCTTGATCGATCACGGCCATCTCGCCGAACGAATCACCCGGCTTGAGGATGACGAGGGCCTCTTCGCCCTGCCCGGGCGTGGTGATCGAGATCCGAACGCCGCCCTCCATGACGACGTAGAGCGACTCTCCCGGATCGCCCTCTCCGAAAATTCTCGCTCCGTCTTCGTAGGTCTCCATCTCAGAGATCTGGTAGAGCGCCGCCAACTGCTCGAGGCCGAGACCCTGAAAGAGCCGCGATTCGGCGAGATAACTGTCCGCGTCCATCCGTCTGCCCTCTGTCTAATTCTCTTTCATGAGTTGCCGAAAATCGAAGTCTCCGATCCGCATCGGCGGAACGGATCTTCTTCGATACCCTCGATGCAACCGATCTCCCCGAAAAATCGACGCGGCGACTCAGCATCGGATTGGCCAGAGCATCGGGGCGACGAGGCCGTTCCCAGACGCCGGCACGGGACCTATAATGGGGCTATGGGCGCAGCCGACCGCGATGCTCTGAGTTCGCTCCCTCGCAGCGTGTTCAGATGCGGCTATCAGGACGCAGATTGTCCGCTGTCACTTCGAGAGGGCCTCCGCGAATACCGCGCCGCAAATTTCGGCGAGGGATTCTTCGAGGAAGGTGATCTCTCCCCCGAATCCGTGGCGCTCTTCCACAATCACGACATCGTCCACGTCGTATTCGGACTCTCCACCGAACTGCGCCACGAGGTCCTGGCCGATTCCTGGACCTTCTTCGGCGTCGACATCCCCTGGCTCGATTACGCGAACTACCTCAGGCAGCCGGATGCGCTGAAGGCTGTCGAGAATATCGGCTGGCTGCGAGTTTCCTGGATTGCGATTCTCACCCTGCCCGCGGTCGCGCGCGCCTTCTTCCGGGCGAGAAAGATGACGAAGCCGTGGCCCTGGTCCGATCATGAGGCGCACCTCGACGTGCCGCTGGTGGAACTGAGGCGCGAATTCGGCATCGAGATCCTCGAGTGAGGTCTACCCGTTTCGGGCCCGAAGGCCCGGACTCTCTGCGTCCTGGCGCCCAGTCGAGCTGACGCCGTGAGGCCGCGCCAGGCGGATGCTCAGGATTCCAGGTAGGGACCGAGAATGATGCCCTGCGCGGGTGGGTCCGTTCGGTCTTCGATGGATCGATGGCGCGCCTTGATCGCTTCGCGATAGGCCTCGTCCGTTTCGATCCAGAATTTCTCCTCGACCACCGCGGCGAGTACGAGTTCCGCGACCTGGGCGGGACTCTTGGAGATTCTCTCGAACTGTTCGGAAAACGCATTCAGGTCGCCGGGCAACTGCGCCACGGGCTCCGCCCCCTCCTCCCCGTCGTTGGCCAATTCCTTCGGACGGTTGCGTTCCGATCCGGCGATATTGGTCGCGACCGCGCCCGGGCACAGGCAACTGACCTTCACCTTCGAGCCCACCTCCCGAAGCTCCGAGTACATCGACTCGGCGATCGAAGCCACCGCATGCTTGCTGGCGTTGTATGCACTGAGCCATGGATACGAGGTCAGCCCCGCCACTGATGCGGTGACCACGATATGCCCCTCGTCTCGGGCCTTGAGCTCCGGCAGGAACACTCGAATTCCGTGGATGACCCCCCACAGGTTCACATCGAGGGTCCAGCGCCAATCCTTCGCGGTAAGCTGATCCATCGGTCCCGTCGGCGCGGAGACCCCCGCGTTGAGACAGACCAGATGCGCAGCGCCAAATGCCTCCCGCGTCGCGTGGCCTAGATGATCCATCGAGGCTTCGTTGCCGACGTCGGTCGCGACGGGGAGCACGCTCGCCCCGATCGCTTCGAGCTTCGCCGCAGCCACGTGAAGCGCTTTCTCCTCGATATCCGCAATCACGACGTTCATGCCCTCGCGGCCGAAACTCTCGGCGAACGCCAGGCCCATCCCACTGGCGCCACCGGTGATGACCGCCGTCTTTCCTTCCAGATCTCTCATGGTCTGCTTGCCCCTCGTCCGCTTGATGGGTTGGGGATCGCCAACTCCCCGCGTGAGAAGCTAGATCCATGCGACGGTGATCGCCGCTGCAAGCCGCGGAAAACCTCCAGACATCGGCGGACACTCGAGCGAAAAGTCACCCCAATCCACATCGGGAGACCCACCGATCGAGCCACCCCCGATAGAGCCACCCCCGATAGAGCCAGCGGGAGGCACGAGCACGGATGCGATCGGAAGCCACATCTGGAGCGACCAGAGAAAACTCGCAACTCGACGTCTCGGAGTTCGTGGGGTCGGGCCCTCTACAGGGCGTCAATGCCGAGGCTGTCTACGACCTCCTCTCCGGGTGCCCGCGCCGGAATCTCGAAGCCGGGGATCAGCTGATTCGCTTCAACCGGGTCAATCCGAACAAGTTCATCGTGCTCTCGGGTGAGCTCGGTGTTTATATTCAGGAAGATTCGAGCCCCCCGCTCGCCACCCTCTCGGTGGGCGAGACCGTCGGCGAGGTGTCCGCCCTGGATCAGGAGCCCGCGACGGCGTCTGCGCGGGCGTTGACGGACTGCGAACATCCTAACGGTCAAGATGGAGACGCTCTGGATTCTGATTGGCACTTCGCACAAATTTTCGACCCACCTCATCCTCGAGACTGCCGAGCGGCTCAGAAGCAGCAACCAATCGATGTATGAGGTTGGCCGGCTGCGCGCTCAGTTCGAAAAGGCTGCGCTCTACGATGCGCCAACGGGTGTCGCCAACCGTCGATGGCTCGACGCCACGATGCCCCGCATCTTCAAGCGCCATACCCGATCGAACGAACTCGTATCGGTGGCCATGATCGATATCGATCAATTCAAGCGCTTCAACGATCCCTTCGGTCACCCGTCCGGGGATCGGGTCCTCATGTCCGTCGCTCGCTCGCGACCCCCAAGAATTGGCCACGGGAGGGGGGTCTCCTCCTCTCTGCCTGGGCGCGCAATTGGCGCGGCTCGAATCCCAAATCGGTATCCAGGCGCTGGGTGAATTGTTACCCGACGTACAACTCCATCCAGAGAGGGGCGCACGAATCCCGTTCGGAATCTTGAGAGGCTGGCTCAGGCTCCCCATCGAGAAGAAGAACCAGAAAAAGGGCTTCCCGGATGGTCTAGCATCTCGATCAGCCCTCGATAGGGCAGTCGAATTCACTACGACCGACGGGAGATTCTGCATGGCCTGGGATTTTGCCACCGAGCCCGATTTTCAAGAGAAGCTCGATTGGATGGACGAGTTCGTTCGGGAGGAGGTCGAGCCCCTCGACCTCGCC
>JAPYTP010000010.1:44832-65009 GCA_029941885.1 Myxococcota bacterium | reverse complement strand
ATCATGGGGAGCGGGGCGCGTTTTCGGGATCTCCCCCATGATCAGATGCAGCGCTTCGGCGCGTTCCGATATACGTGGTGGGGCGTTCCTTCTCGCAACACCCTCGATCGGGCGACGGCGATCGCACCTGAACTGATGCGGGCGAGGCTGGACGAACTCGGGTTCGATTTTGCGATCCTCTATGGAACCAGCGCGCTCGGCATGCTGAGCACGCCGGATGAAGAACTGCGCCGCGCCGCGGCTCGCGCGTACAACCGCTACTACGCGGAGCTCTTCTGCGGACATCGTGATCGCATGGAGCCCGTCGCCGTCATTCCGATGCACGAGCCCGATGAGGCGCTGGCGGAGCTGGACTACGCAGTGGGCGAACTCGGCCTCAAGACGATCGTGATGAACGGAATCGCGTTTCGACCGATTCCCGGTGCAGAGGACGTGCCCGGCGCGAAGTGGATCGACACCCTCGGGCATGATTCCGACCGGGACTACGAGCCGGTCTGGAAGCGATGCGAAGAGCTCGGGGTCTCGCCCACCTTCCACCACGCGGGCCTCGGGTGGGGCTCGCGCGTTTCACGCAAGAGTTACGTCTACAACCACCTCGGCCATTTTGCGGCCGCGGGAGAGGCCACGGCGCGTTCGATCTTCCTGGGCGGGGTCCCAAAGCGTTTCCCCAAACTGAATTTCTCATTTCTCGAGGGCGGCGTCGCCTGGGGGCTGAGTCTATTCGCGGGACTGCTCGGCGTCTTCGAGAAGCGCAATCTGGAGGCGATGGAGCACCTGAATCCGGCGAATCTCGATCGGCCTCTACTTCTCGAACTGCTCGGGAAATACGGCACGAAGCCGATCGCGGAGCGCCTCGATCGAATCGATCAGGGGTTTCTCTTCCTTCATGATCCGGATGACCCGGGAACCGATCCCGACGAGTTTGCCGAGAGTGGGATCAGCGGACCCGAGGACATCGAGCAGATCTTTCGTGAGCGTTTCTATTTTGGATGCGAGGCCGACGATCCGATGAATGCGCTGGCATTCTCGAGCAAGATCATCCCGCGTCAGATCGAACTCCAGGCGGTCTTCGCAAGCGATATCGGCCATTGGGACGTCCCGGATTTTCGCGGGGTGCTACCGGAGGCCTGGGAACTCGTCGAGAAGGGTCTGCTCGATCCGGACCAGTTCCGAGCCTTCATGTGTGACAACGTGGCTTCCTGCATGCTCCGCGCGAATCCAAACTACTTCGAGGGCACGGTGGTTGCGGACGCCGTTGCGTCACTGCGAGCCCGATGAGCGAGAATACCCCTTCGATCTTCGACCTCACGAGTCGCGTTGCGGTCGTGACCGGTGGAAATCGCGGGATCGGCCTTGGCATGGCGCGTGGGCTCGCCCGAGCCGGAGCGACGATTTCGATCTGGTCTCGAGACGAAACGAAGAACGCGGAAGCAGTCGCCGAGATCGAAGCGCTCGGGGTACGCGCGAGTTCCGTTCGGTGTGACGTATCGAGTGAATCCTCCGTCGTGGACGCCTGCGCACAGACGGTCGAGCAATTCGGCCGGATCGATATCGGGATCGCCAACGCCGGCTTCGGCACATACAGCGACCCGATCGGGATGTCTCTCGAGCAGTGGCGGCGGGTCCTGTCGACGAATCTCGACGGTTCATTTCTCACGTTTCGTGAGATCGCCAAGCACATGATCGAACGCGGTGGCGGGGGGAAACTGATCGCGGTGTCGTCCATGGTGGAGTCATTCGGCGCTCCCAAACAGCCGCATTACGCGGCGAGCAAGGGGGCGGTCGGCGCCATGGTCCGGTCCTACGCCGTGGAGCTGGCCCGGCACGACATTCAGGTCAATTCGATCCGGCCGGGGTGGATCGCGACGGAAGTGCTCGATCCCATCGTGCACGACGAGAAGGCTTCGAAGGCCCTGCTCTCGAGGACGCCGGCACGAAGATTCGGCACGCCAGAGGACCTCGAGGGGATCGCGGTCTATCTGGCTTCCGACGCCTCGCGCTTTCACACCGGTGATTCGATCCTGGTCGACGGCGGCTACACGATCTTCTGATCGGGTTCCTAGGGCGTCGGCCAGGGATTCAGCTCGAGGCCCGGCGTCGGGAGTCCTTCGATCGCACAGACGCGACCGGGGGCCAGCTCGGTCGTGAAAAGCGTTCGCCGATCCGCACCACCGAAGCAGACATTCGTCGGGAACGCGCCTTCTCCCAGGTCGACATTGTCGACCTGTTTGCCGCTCGGATCGAAGACGCGGATGCAGTGATCCATCGGGCAAGCACAGTAGAGACGACCGTCGACGTCGAAGGCGAATCCGTCACCCGGCGATTCGCCCGGTAGCTTCTCGATCCACCACTCCTGCTCACCCGTCTCGGGATCGATCCACATGAGACCGCGGGCCTCGACGATCAGCAGGCGTCCTTCGGGCGACAGGGCGACGCCATTGTCGAAGTCGAAGCCGCTCGCGATCTTGCGCAACCCGGTCGCGAGCGAGTAGCTCCAGAAACGACCCTCGCCGCCCTCGGTCTGGGTGCCGCCGTGGGGCGGCGGGTCGGTGAAAAAGATCGTTCCGTCCGCCGCGACGATCAGGTCATTCGGTGCCTGGAGTCCGTCCTGGGCGAGAGTGATGACGTCGCCGTCGGGAAAGACGCGCTGGAGTCCGGGCGGACCAGGGGTGTAGGCGACCTTCTCGACGTCGAGCCCCAGGGCTCCGGCGAAGCCGGTGAAATCGATGCCACCGTTGTTGGCGATGACGAATCCCCCATCGGCTGCGAGTTGTGCGCTGTTACAGCCACCGAGAACCGACACCACGATCTCGGATCGACCGCTCTCGGGCTGGATGCGACGGAGCGTACCGGGCGATAGTTGGGAGATGACGAGGGTGCCGTCGGGGCACCAGACCGGCCCCTCACCGAGGGGCGCTTCCGCAGTCACGACTTCGTATTTCATGACCGCAAGCATGCACCAGTCGATCGTCTCTTGGCCAGTGGGGCACGGTAGGGGGCAGCGGTCGCCTCGAAGGGGGGGGGCGGCTTCGAGACGATATGGGGACGGCCTCAGGACCGATCGAGTCCGGCGAAGTCGCCCTTCTCACGCCAGTCGCGAAGCACCTTGAAGAATGCTGGAGCGCCGTCAGCGAAGGTGCCGCCGAACCAACCGGGGCCAACGTCGGGCTGCCCCTCGTTGTTGTAGTAGCCGGGGGTACACGACGCGGCGAAGTCCTCGGTGCCGAACGTGGCCGCCTGGATGGTCCGGACCCACTCGCTCACTGCCTGCGGCGTCGGTTCGACCTGCGTATGACCCGCCTCGAGGCTCTCGCCGATGATGTACGCGAGATGCTTGCTCTGCTCGTTGTAGAGTTCCGTGAAGTTTGGCGTCACGCCCGATTGGATTCCGCCCATCAGAAAGATGTTGGGGAAGCCATCGGTCATCAATCCGTGGTGTGTCGTGATGCCGCCCTTCCACTTTTCGCTCAGTGACAGACCATCGCGACCCACGATCTCGCACGCGGCACGACGCGAATAGTCCGTTCCGACTTCGAACCCGGTCGAATAGATCAGGCAATCGAGTTCATATTCCTCGCCCGCGATGACTACGCCTCGCTTCGTGATCTCGTCGACACCCTGTCCCTGGGTGTCGACGAGCGTCACGTTCGGCCGCTCGAAGGTCGGAAGGTATTCGTCGTGAAAGCAGGGTCGCTTGCAGAATTGCCGATACCACGGCTTGAGTGTCTCTGCCGTCTTCGGGTCACTGACGGTCGAGTCCACCCGCGCGCGTATCTGTTCCATCTTCTCGAAGTCGGCGAGCTCGACGAGCCGGGCCATGTCTTCGGGCGAACTTCCGACGTCGCCGACCTTGGCAGCCATCCCCGACAAGTTCCGGATGATGTCCGTCCAACCGTCGCTCACCATATCCTCCTCGGCCAGACCCCCGGAGAGAAGCGTGCTGAAGTTGTCGATTCGTTCCTGTTGCCAGCCGGGTTCGAGGCTCTCGACCCACGTCGGGTCGGTCGGGGAATTCCGGCGTTCGTCGATCGAAGAGGGCGTTCGTTGGAAGACGTAGAGATGCTCTGCCGCGTGACCGAGATGCGGGACACACTGCACTGCGGTCGCGCCGGTTCCAATGATGCCGACCCGCTTGTCGCCGAGCTTCGAGAGGTTTCCGGTCGAATCTCCGCCGGTGTAGCGGTAGTCCCAGCGGCTCGTGTGGAAGGAATGACCTTCGAAGGTTCCGACTCCGGGGATTCCAGGGAGTTTCGGGCGGCTCAGCGGGCCATTCGCGACGGCGACGAATCGCGCGTGCAGGCGATCTCCACGGCTCGTCGTGACCAGCCACCGCTTACGGTCTGCATTCCAGTGCAATCCGGTGACCTGTGTCTGGAAGAGCGCGTTTCGGTAGAGGTCGAAGTGTCGACCGATGGCCTGGGCGTGAGCAAAGATCTCCGGACCGAAGCTGTATTTCAAGGTGGGCATCGTTCCGAGCTCTTCGAGCATCGGAAGGTAGATATAGGATTCGATATCACACTGCGCGCCCGGGTAGCGATTCCAATACCAGGTTCCGCCGAAGTCGCCGCCGGTCTCGATGACGCGCACCTTCTCGACGCCGGCCTCTCGAAGTCGCCCGCTGGTGCAGAGGCCGCTGAACCCGCCGCCCATGACCACGACATTGAGTTCTTCCTCGATCGACTCCCGTTCGAAGCCCGGCTCGACATAGGGGTCGTCGATGAAATGACCGAGGTCGCCCGTGATCGCCTGGAATTGGTCGTTCCCGTCCTTGCGGAGGCGCTTGTCGCGTTCCCGCTGATATCTCTCGCGGAGCGCATCGGGGTCGAATCCAAGAGCGTCGTGTGCGGGATTGGAGGAGGCTTCGGTGGACAATGGACTTCCTTCCTGGGTCGCGAGCGGAGCAGCGCGGACTTTCGTTCGTCTGATAGCCTAGACCAGAAGATTCGAGCATGGTGTGTCAGAAAGTCACCCTCGTGTGGGAGTTCGACATATGCCCCAAACGCAAGAGAACCTTCGTTTCGATGGGAAAGTTGCCATCGTTACCGGATCTTCGTTGGATCCGAGCATTGGGAGGGCCACCGCGGCTCGGCTGGCGACCGAGGGCGCCTCGGTCGTGATCAATGGACGCGCAGAGGGTCCCCTTCGAGAGACCGAACGCGCATTTTGTGAGGCTGGGCTTTCGGTGACCGCAGTGGCGGGATCGGCGGAGGAGACGGATACGGCTCGCCGCCTTGTCGCGACCGCCAAGGAGCAATACGGGAGGTTGGATTTTGTCGTCAACACGGTCGGGGGGAATCGCTTCCTCGGTTCGCCGCGGGACATGGACAGGGAAGAGCTGATCGGGACGATCGAGCTGAATACCTGGAGCGCAGTAGCGCTCGTACAGGCCGCGATCGAGGGGGGCCTGGCCGAAGGAGGGGGGGCGATCGTGAACATCTCGAGTGGCACCGTCCATAAGACGACACCGAAGATGATCGCTTATGCGGCTGCGAAATCTGCGCTCAACGCAATCACGAAGACCCTCGCCCGGGATCTCGCCCCGCTCGGCGTCCGCGTCAACTCCGTGGCGCCCGGACTGACTCGAACCTCCGGGACGCGCGAGATGTGGGAGCCCGACGGGGGGAAGGCCGCCGCGCGGAATCTCCTGCTCGGTCGACTCACTGAGGCCGAGGACATTGCGAACGCCTGCGTCTTTCTCCTTTCGGAGGACGCTCGCCAGATCACGGGCCAGATCCTGGACGTCGATGCCGGGAACCACCTGATGGGGGGAGGCTGGACTCCGATGACGGATGAGACGATCCAGGGGCGAATCCGTTAGGCCCGTGTTGCTCTTCCGCCTAGGTGAGCGTCGGCCAACGATTCCGCCAGGGCTTGGCCTCTTCGAGCTGCGAGGCCAACCGGAGTAGCAGCCCCTCTCCGCCGAGGCGCCCCACGAACATCGAACCGATCGGAAGGCCGGCTCCGTTCACGTCGAGCGGGACGCTCATCGCTGGCTGTCCGGAAAGATTGTATGCCATCGTGAAGCCCGCCATGGACATCGCCGCTTGCGCAAAGGCCTCGCCAGGGTGGGCTGGATCGAGCACGCCCAGCTTCGGTGGTGGGCCCGCGAGGGTCGGCGACAACACGACATCGAAGCGCGCCTGGTGGGCGACGACGTCTCGAGCCCATCGGTAGACGAGCTGTCTCTGGGTTTCGTGATCGATCGCGGTGTAGCCGAGTGCGCGCTCGTACTCGGACCAGTTCTGCGGTTCGAGGTCTTTCGGAGTCGCCTTTCGTCCGAGTTCACGTTCTCGCGCCTGCACGAGCATCGCGATCGAAGTGCCGCGCATCACGCCGAAGGTGTACCAGAGCTCAGCACCGGGAAGCGGGGGAGGTTCGACTTCCTCGAGTCGGTGGCCCAGGGATTCGCACAGGCGTGCGGTCTCTTCGAGGGCGCGTAGGCAGTCCGGGTGGGTGTCGGTCGGGAGCGTCGCGCGTCGTTGGATCCCGATCAGCAGTGATCCCGGATCCCGCCCGATCTCATCGATATAGGCACGTTCCGGTGTCGGGGCGAGATAGGGGTCGCCGGGGGCGGGGCCTGCGGTGACGTCGAGGAGTGATGCGCTGTCGCGAACGGTTCGAGACACGACGTGGTTGACCGAGAGCCCCGCATTCTTGTCGAAGAAATTGGGGCCGACGGGGGTCAGGCCGCGGGTCGGCTTGAGGCCGAAGAGTCCACAACAGGAAGCCGGGATTCGGATCGATCCACCGCCGTCACTGGCGTGTGCCGCGGGCACGACACCGGCGGCGACGAGGGCGGCCGATCCACCGGAGGAGCCGCCGGAGCTGTATTCGGTCTGCCAGGGGTTATGCGTCTCGCCCCAGGCCAGCGATTCGGTGGACGAACTCGATCCGAATTCGGGACTGGCCGTCTTGCCGAAAATCACGAGCCCCGCGGCTTCGTAGCGCTCTACCAGCGTACTCGTTCCGGCCGCAACGGCATCCTTGAAGAAACGCGAACCGTGCGAGGTGATCGTGCCTTCGAGGGTGACGCCTAGATCCTTCAACAGGAAGGGCACGCCCCGAAAGGGACCCTCCGGCAGCTGCCCCCCCGCGACGAGATCTCGCGCGCGAGCGAAATGTTCGACGACGAGCGCGTTCAGTTTCGGGTTCACCGCCTCCGCGCGGGCAATCGACCACTCGAGGAGCTCACTCGGAGTGACGTCGCCGCGCCGGACCAGCAATGCCAGATCGATCGCATCGACTCCCAGGAAATCGCCATCTCCCGGGACGCTCCGCGAACGTCCGAGACTCGTGCAGCCCGAGAGGCTGGCGCCGACGACGACGCTCGCAGCGAGGAAATTGCGCCGATTCATGCCGGTGTCTCCTACGTGGGGTCATCCTTTGGGCACGAAGCCTACTGGCTGGATGCGACGCCAGCCACGACGCCCGCCTGTGTACCGACCACGCGCGCTCATTCCGTTCCGTGTACTCTTATTACGAGGAGCCCCACGAGGAATGGAACGCGAAGCCGAGCTCGATTGGATCCGCCGATTTCTCGCTCATCTGGAGGCGGGAACGACCGATCTCGCAGCCTCCGAGCTGCGCCTCCCTTCCTCGATCTTTACGAGCGCGGAGCATTGTTCGCAAGAACGCGATTTCGTGTTCCGCCGTCAGCCGGCGGTTGCGTGTCTCTCGTGCGAACTCAGAGAACCGGGGGACTATCTCACGCTCCGAATCGGGGAGGTTCCGGTCGTCGTCATCCGTGACGCCGATGGCCGCGTCGGGGCCTTCGTCAATCTCTGCCGCCATCGCGGGGGTCCAGTTGCGAGGGGGCGTGGCCGCGCGGAAGGGGGCCATCTGCGATGCCCCTTCCACTCGTGGACCTACACGGTCTCGGGCGAACTCGCGGCGATTCCCAATGCCGAGGCGGGATTCGATTCGATCGACCGAAAAGAGTGGGGACTCAGGAGATTGGCCTGCGCGGAAGCCGCGGGTGTGGTTCTCGTTCGAGTGGAAGGCGACGAGTCGATTGATGCCTCGGAGGCGCTTCGCGGAGTCGATCCGGATCTTCGCGCCATCGATCTGCCCAACTATCATCATTTCGAAACACGTGAGACCGAGTGGAAATGCAATTGGAAGCTCTTGTTGGCGACCTTCCTCGAGTCCTATCACGTTTTTTCGCTGCATCGAGAGTCCGTTCATCCCTGGTATTTCTCGCATCCGATGGTCCCTGACGCTTTCTGCGGGAACCTCCGGTTCCCCGTGGCTCGGCGGACCCTGGCCGATCTCGCCAACCAACCCGAATCCGAATGGCACCTGGCGGATCATGCCACGATCCAATGGTTCATCGCCCCGAGTACGCTGATCTCCTATACCCGGGACTATCTGCTCCTGTGGCGCTTCTATTCGCCCTCTCCGAATCGGTCCGAAGTCGTGACGAGTCTCTATTCAGCGCAGCTGAACGACGCGCCCGAAACGCGAGGCCGGCTGACAAAGGCCTTTGACGGCCAGATGCGAATCGCCGGCTCCGAGGATTTTTCGCTGCAGGAGACGATTCAGGTCGGCCTGGATTCCGGTGCACTTCCGGAGGTCGTATTTGGACGCAATGAGGTCGGCACACAGGTCTTCCACCAGGGGCTCATCGACTCGCTCGCTCGACGCGACCGCGAAGGAGGAATTCGTGCGTGAAGCCGTTCGACACCTGATCTTTCCGTCGACGCTCGTCGCGGCGCTCTTCGTCGCCCACGCGATCCTCGCGACGGGGTCGGCACCGGAGGCGGTGATCGTGATCTGGTTCGGACTGATGCCCGGCATCGCCCTGCTCGAGCGACTGCTCCCGCGGCATGCCGAGTGGAATCGCTCGCACGAGGACCTCCAAGCGGACATCATCTATTTTCCGACGAATCTCGTGGTCGCCGGCGGACTCTCTTCGCTGTGGGCCGGGCTCTTCCTCGTGCTCGCAACCGAGATCCAACACGCGGTCGGCAATCCTCTTTGGCCTGTCTCATGGGCGCTTCCCCTTCAGGTGGTCCTTGCCTGCGTCGCCGCCGAGTTCTTTGCCTACTGGCCGCATCGCTGGATGCACGAGAGCTCATTCCTCTGGCGCTTCCATTCGATTCACCACTCTTCGAAGCGCGTGTACTGGCTGAACGCGATTCGCGCACATCCGGGCGAACATCTGTTTCGTGGATTCATCAGTGCGATTCCTCTGGCTGTCCTCGGCGCGCCGCCGGAGGTGCTCGCCTACTGGATGGTCTTCAGTCGGGTGGGGGGCCTCTTTCAACACGCGAATATCGACTTCGCGCTCGGGCCCTTCGCATGGATCTTCAGTATCGGGGAACTCCACCGCTGGCATCACTCCGCCAATCGGGAGGAGGCCGACCACAACTACGGCGACACCTTCATTTTCTGGGACACCGTATTCGGGACGCGATTCCTACCGAGCGAAAAAGCGTCGCCCTTCGAGGTCGGGATCCGCGGGCTCGAGGCCTTTCCGAATGGCTGGTGGCAACAGCAACTCGCACCCTTTCGCTACGCGAAGATCGAGTCCGAAAGTCGGGCGGCTCGAGGCAGCGAGGGCCGAGAAGACTGACTCAGCCTTCATCACCGGGATTCTCGCGATCGCCTTCACTTTGGCTCTCGTCGGGGAGGGGTTCCATCCCCGTGTCTCCGCCGCGGCGGGGAAGACCATCGTCGAGGGGGACCCAGCTGACGTGGCTGTCGAAGTAGAAATGAAGCTCGGGAGCCTTGTCGATCTCGCCTTCCATGTTCGCGAGCGGGATATCGACGTGTTCCGGCAGATGTTCGGAGACACAGAAGAGTGACGTTCCACACTGGCTGCAGAAGCTCCGACTGCCGTGGGACGAGGAGGCGTAGCGGGTCAGCAGCTCTTCTCCCTTCACGATCTCGGTCTGGTTCGAGGGTACGGCGAACCAGGTGACGAAGGCCGCGCCGTGATTGCGCTGACACATCGTACAATGGCAATGGCCGCAGAACAGAGTCGGGAGCTCGACTCGGAAGCGGACGGAGCCGCAGAGGCAGGCTCCATAGACGGGGGATTCGCTCATCAGGTCCTCCGGGTTCGCACCTCTCCCGTGTCGGGGAGGTCCGACGTAGCATATCGTTCAATTGAACTCTCTGCGCAACCGGAATCAGGAGAACCTCGCCATGGCCGCCCCCGATCTTTCGACACTCGCCCGCGAGCTACAACGACTCTCCGACATCGAAGAGATCAAGCGTCTGCGAGCGGCCTATTTTCGATGTCTGGATACTGCGAATATCAAGGAGCTCGCCGAGTTGCTGACCGAGGATTTTTCGTGTCTCTGTCTGGGCGGGGACTACGAGTACAAGGCTGACAGCAAGGCCGAGTTTCTCGAGATGACCGCGAATAGCTTTCATCAGGAGATCGTGACGCAGCACAACGGACACGGGCCCGAGATCGATCTCGTCGACGACGCGCACGCGACGGGGATCGTTTATTTCCACGATCAGGTCTATCACTTTCGTTCGAAGGAGTTCTTGATGGGAACCGGGATCTATCACGACCGCTACCGGAAGGTCGATGGGTGCTGGCAGATCGAGTACGGCATGTACGAGCGTGTCTACGAATTGACGGAGACCCTCGAGCGGGAGCCGCATTTCACGGCACATTGGCTCGGCAAGCACGGGAAGAAGTTGCCCGATGCGGCGACTTACGATTCTTCGACGGGCCGGTATTCCTGAGCGATCAGGCTAGCCATTGGGATCACAGCATCGCGCCAATGCGCGCAGAGGAGAACCGGAATGACCGATCAGATCGCCAGCGAAGCCGTTGCAACCTACGAGAAATTCGTGGCTCGGCGCGATGAGATCGATGAGGGCACACAGACCTGGTCCTCGCTCGCGGATTTCTTTACCGAAGACGCCGTCTATTGTGATCCGGCCTGGGGGCGCGTCGAAGGCCGTGACTCGATTCGGAAATTCTTCGAGGAATCGATGGCTGGCTTGACCGGACATGGTTGGTCCACCCCCGAGAACTGGACACTTGCAGAGGGACATCGCCTCGTCAGCCAATGGGACCAGGTGCTGGGTCGCCAGGAGGACGGAACGCCGTGGGTGGTGCCGGGCCTCTCGATCCTCTACTACGCGGGCGACGGGCTCTTCTGTTATAGCCACGACATGCTCAACATGACCCACATCGGGCAGGTGATGCGGGCGATGGAATGGCGACCGCCAGCGGAGTTCAACAACCCGCCGCGCAATCCGAATCGCGATGTGTCATTGCCTCCGGCCCGGGCCCATCTCGCTGCGAACCCAAAGCCCTGACGGCATATCGGACGCGTGTTCTTTCTTTCGATGCCGACCGACGAGGAGATCCAGCAGATCCTCTCGGACGTTTCGCATGCGCCCTACAACTACGACCCGGTCGGAGCGACTGACGAGCGTATTCGTGTCGCGCCGCCCGACTACCGGCTGACTTCTTATGGAACCGCTCTCGGTGTTGGCGAAGCGGTATTCGAGGTCGCCTGCGCGAACCTGGCCAGGTTCGGCAACTATCCGCCGTCATTCACCCGCGTCGTGTCGCAAACCGATTCGATCGAAGAGGGAACGGTCTTCGCTACGCTGGCGACGCATTTTGGTTTCGCTTCGCTCCACCCGTGCCGCGTCCTCCGGGTGATTCGGGAAGAAGACCCGAGGCGCTTCGGCTTCGCGCTCGGCACACTTCCCGGCCATATCGGAGCCGGGGAGGAGCGTTTCCAGCTCACTCTCGATGACGGCCCCGAGGCTGGTGTTCACTATGACGTTACGGCCATCTCGAGACCCGATGGCTGGATCGGACGTCTCGGAGCGCCCTTCTTTCGAATGTTTCAGAGACGTTTCGAGCTCGAGACGCTGGCGACGATGCGGAGCTATTGTGAGGAGGACGTTCGGGCGCGTGATTGAGTGCGTCGCGAACGCATGAATCGGCATGAGAGGGAAGTCGAATGGGTAGGCTGGACGGGAAGGTCGTGATCGTGACGGGCGGCGGCGGCGGCGTCGCCCGTGGAATGACGGTTGCTCTGGCCAAGGAGGGGGCGGAACTCTCGATCGTCGAACTCCACGCGGATAGGGGGGACGAAGCGAAAAGGGAGGTCGAGAAACAGGGGGGGCGAGTGATCTCGATCGCGTGCGATGTCAGCGATCGAGTGCAGGTCGATGCCGCGGTCGCCGAGACCCTCGAACGACTGGGGAGAATCGATGTCCTCGTGAACAATGCGACGGGGGTGACGCTTTCGACCTCGAACCTTTCCTTCATGGATCATACGGAGGCCGATTTCGATCGAATCCTCGGAGTCGACGTGAAGGGGAGTTTTCACTTCATGCAGGCCTGTTTCCCTCATTTCAAGGCGCAGGGAGGCGGAAAGATCATCAACTTTTCGTCTGGCGCGGGAACCGAGCGCATGGCCGGTTTCGTTGCATACGCCTCCGCCAAGGAAGGTGTGCGCGCTCTGACCGGAGTTGCGGCTCGAGAGTGGGGCGAGTTCGGGATCAACGTGAACGTGATCTGTCCGGCGGCGCTGACGCCAGGGATGAAGAAATTCGTCGAGACCCATCCCGATCCCGAATTCAAGAGAATGGCTCTTGGGAATAGGCCGATCGCCCGTCTCGGAGATCCCGAGCAAGATATCGGCCGGGTCGTGGCGTTCCTGGCGAGCGCCGAATCGGACTATCTGACGGGACAGACCTTCTGGGTCGACGGCGGTAGCTCGATCCACGCCTGAGCGAGCCTAAAATGAATCTTTTTTCGACGGACAAATAGACCTAACGAGGAGTCTTCAATGCCCGAGGCCATCGACTTTTTCCTGATTCAGAACATGCTCAATCGATATTCCGATGCCGTCGATCGAGGAGCTTTCGATGAGGTCGGCGAGATGTTCCGACACGCAGACGTCTATTTTCCAGGCGAGGAAATTCCGTCGATCGCCGCCGGGTCCGGCGATTTCGGAGCGCATCTCCACAAGTGGACCCGACTGTTTCCGGAGACGGGTACGCCTCGAACGCGACATCTGTGCACGAATCTGATCCTCGACTTCGATGACGACGTGCACGCACGCGCCCGCACCTATTTCGTGGTCTTCCAGGGATCCGATGACCTGCCGCTGCAGCCGATCATCACCGGCAGCTACCACGACCGTCTAGAGAAGGTCGCGGGCGAGTGGCGATTCGTCGAAAGGCGGGAGCTGGTGGGTGAGACCGGAAATCTCTCGGCGCATCTCCTGCAATCGTTCGAGGGGCCCACTGGGGATTAGCGGCCCGGGATGATTGGCTCCGCCCCGGGCAGTGATCGCCGTGTCTCGTGCGCCCTCGGCTTTTCGGGTTAGGATTCGCCCCATGAATATCCCCGCTGATGACCAGAGCCTCAAGAAATTCCTCGCGTACGCCAATCTCCCCGCGCTGCTGCCGGCGATCGTGCAGCTGACCGGCGACGCGAGCCTCCTCTCACGTTTCCGCCCTTCGGCGTCGCCGATGATGGGCGCCGTCGATGGCGATCATTCCGAAGAGGACCAGGCTGCAATTCGAGAGATCGCCTTCCTGGCGCTCAAGACCTATCGAGACGGCGATGGATCCTTTCCGCCGCTGCCCTCGGACGAGCAGCTCACCGAGATGATGAACTGGTGCGCGGGTGAGACGATTCCTCCGGAATACGTGCCACTCGCGATCGAGGAAGCGGCCCTGGCCGAAAGCGATCCGCGCCACTTCGAGTGGACGGCGCGACCGACCGACGAGAAACTCGCGGACTTTCGTGTCCTCATCGTCGGTGCCGGCTTCGGAGGGGTCTGCGCCGCGATTCGTCTGGGACAGGCGGGCATTCCGTACACGATCATCGAGAAGAACGAGTCCGTCGGTGGGACCTGGCATGAGAACAGCTACCCCGATCTCCGAGTCGATGTCCCCAATCATTTCTATTCATACTCGTTCGAGCACAATCCAGATTGGTCGGACTATTTCTCGAAGCGTGACGAGCTGAAGGCCTACATCGACGCTGTTTCGACGAAGCACCGAATCGACGCGAATATCCGCTTAGAGACCGAAGTACTCCGAGCGGACTACGACGAGTCGAATGCGATGTGGTCCGTTCTCGTCCGGAGCAGTCGTGGCCAGGAGGAAGTTCTCACGGCAAACGCCGTAATCAGTGCGGTCGGCATGCTCAATCGCCCGCAATATCCCGACATCAAGGGCGTTGACAGCTTCGACGGGCCTTGCTTCCACTCGTCGCGATGGGACCACACTCTCGATCTCGAAGGCAAGCGCGTGGGCGTCATCGGCACCGGCGCGAGTGCGATGCAATTCGTGCCCCGTGTGGCCGAGCGAGCTTCGCAGTTGACGGTGTTCCAGCGCGCAGCGCATTGGGCGTCCTACAACCCGAGCTATCGCGCCACGATCGAAGAGGAGTTCAAGTGGTGCCTTCGGCACATCCCCTTCTATCACAGCTGGTACCGCTTTCTGCTCTTCTGGGCCGGCTCCGATCGAGTCTATCCGGTCTTTCGGATCGATCCCGATTGGCATGAGCCGGAACGCTCGATCGGACTCGCAAACGACCTCTTCCGCCAGGCCGCGACGCAACACATCACCGAGCAACTCGGCTCGGATCCCGTGCTGATGAAGAAATGCATCCCGGACTACCCGCCGCTCGGGAAGCGTCCCCTCATGGACAACGGCTGGTATTCGACGCTCTGTCGCGAGAATGTGGATCTGGTGACCGAGGGAATTCAGGAGATTACGCCCAAGGGCGTCGTGACCGACGATGGGACGACGCACGAGTTCGATGTGCTCGTTCTGGCGACGGGCTTCCACGCGGGCAAGTTTCTGTGGCCGATGGAGATCGCTGGAAAGGGTGGTGTCGTGCTTCAGGATCGCTGGGAGGGCGGAGAGAATCCTCGCGCGTACCTCGGGATCACGATGCCTGATTTTCCAAACATGTTCTGTCTCTATGGGCCGAATACGAACCCGGTGATCGGTAGCGTGATCTACATGCTCGAGTGTCAGACGACCTACATCATGGGGTGTCTCCGCGAGATGCTCGAGAACGGGCACAAGTCGATCGAGTGCCGACCCGAGATCCACGATGCCTACAACGAGCGCCTCGACGCCGAGATGGAGCACATGATCTGGCGCCATCCCAAGGTCAACAGCTATTACAACAACAAGTCGGGACGAATCGTGACGAATGTGCCGTGGACGATGTTTCAGTATTGGGACATGACTCGCAGCCCGGATCTCGAGGAATACCAGATCGAATAGATCTTCCGATCGCGTCGTATCGAAGGCGTCGAATCGGACGCGGGTTGCTCTATGATGGAGTACGCGCTCGAGCAGGCGAGTGCCAGATCACACCGTCCCACCGTCCCACCGTCCCACCGTCCCACCGTCCCACGGGTCCACGAGGAGAACTCCGATGTCCGCTGCTACCGATCTGCCGCTCGATCAACTCGATGTGATCACGCCGGACGTTTTCGAGCAATCCGGCTATCCCCATGAGGCGTGGGAGCGACTCCGACGCGAGTCGCCGATCCACTATTTCGGAGATTCGGCGGTTCCCTTCTGGGCGATCACGAAACACGCGGATATCACGATGGTCAGCAAGCAGCCCGAGCTCTTCCTGAACGGCCCGCGGCTCTTCATCCATCCGTTGGTTTCCAACATCTCGGAGGAACTGCAAGAGGGGGGTCAGATCGATCGGCCGCCCACGCTGATCGAGATGGACAACCCCCAGCACAGTGCATACCGAAAGATCATCAGCTCGCGTTTCACTCCGGCGGCGCTCAAGAAGATCCACTCGGAGGTGGACCGGATCGCCCGGAAGTTCGTGGACGAAATGCTGGCGGAAGGGGAGGGCGAGGTCGATTTCGTCGAGAAGATTGCGGCGCCCCTGCCGATCGCCGTGATCGGCTGGCTGCTCGGCGTTCCGGAACCCGATTGGCCTCAGCTCTACGATTGGACGAATCGTATGATCGGGTTCGATGATCCCGAGTTCAATCCAGCGAATATGGACACGGAGAGCGAGGGCACGAAAGCGATCATCGAACTCTTCACGTATTTCTCGCAGCTCGTCGAAGACCGTCGTGTCAATCCGCAGGACGATCTGATTTCACTCTTTACCCACGCGGAGGTCGGGGGTGAGAAATTGCCACCGATGGACGTGCTCTCCTATTGCCAGATCATCGTAGGCGCCGGAAACGAGACGACGCGCAACGCGACGAGCGGCGGCATGCTCGCGCTGATCCAGCATGAGGAAGAGCGGCGAAAGCTTTCGAATCCCGAAAATCTGCGGACCGGCATCGAGGAGATCCTGCGCTGGACCTCGCCGGTGATCCACTTCGCGCGCACGCTCGCGCAAGATACGGTCTTCAACGGACACAAATTCAAGAAGGGCGATACCCTCGCCCTCTACTATCCCTCCGCGAATCGCGATGAAGACATCTTCGACGATCCCTTTGCCTTTGATGTCACCCGCCGCCCGAATCGCCATCTTGCGTTCGGGGTTGGAGAGCACGTCTGCGCCGGAGCTCATGTCGCGCGACTCGAGCTGGAGATGGCCTACAGATATCTGCTGCCGAGACTCGAAGAAATCGAACTCGTTGGCGAGCCCGACCGGCTCCGCTCCAACCTGATCGGCGGAATCAAGCGACTCCCGATCCGATTCAAGGCGAAGCCGGTCTGAGCCGCTTCGGCGGGCCGGATTGTCGCTAGCCCGGCACCCTCTCGAAGGTCGGGATCTCGGTCGGAACCTTGTGATACGCCTGTGCGTCGCAGGTGAAGATCGCCATCTGTGGACCTTCGAAGACGGAGCGGTCGTCGAGGGTCCCGACCTTGACCATCACCATGCCGGGCATGGCGCGTGTCGTGATATGCGTTCCGCAATTCGGGCAGAATTCGCGAGTGACGCCGTTGTCGATATCCGTTCGCTTGAAACCCTTGAGCTCGCCGCGGGTGACCTTGAAACCGTCTTCGGGGACGCCCACGATCAGGAGCGAATCGCCGCCGGTGATGTACTGGCATTCGCGGCAGAAGCACTGCGCTTTCATGCCGATCTCGCCGGTCGATTCATATCGAACTTCCTTGCAGTAACAGCCGCCTTCTAGCTTCATTTTTTTCTCTCCGTTGAGGACCCAGGGATCGGGCCGTCCTATTACACCCGACAGGAGAAGGGCTGTCGATGGACGGACAGGTTATCCTGCCCGTCGCATGGAAATCCTTCTCGTCCGACACGGGGAGCCCGTAACGGCCGAAAGCGCCACGGGCCCCGTCGACCCCGAACTGACCGAGCGCGGTCGCTGGCAGGCAGAGCGTCTCGCCGCGTGGCTGGCCTGCGAGCCCATCGACCACGTCGTCGCCTCGAGCAAGCGTCGCGCCATCGAAACCGCGGGACCCCTATCGATCCGACTCGGTCTCGAGCCGGAGATCCTGCCCGATCTCGTCGAGATCGACCGAAACGCGCGGGTGTATGCGCAGCCGGCCGTGCTCGCCGAGCGATTCCCGGGCTACCTGGCGGATATCACCGCGGGCCGGTTCGAGAAGATTGGTTGGGATTCATACGAGGTGTTCCAGGAGCGCGTGACGAATGCGTGGCGGGAGCTCCTCGGTCGCCCGCGCGGGGAGCGTGTGCTCGTGGCGTGTCACGGCGGGACGATCGGCGTGATCCTGAGCCACGTCCTTGGGATCAGCACTCGCGGCGTGTTCGAAGCGACCCCCTTCGCGTCGATCACACGCGTTCAGGTGGAGGGCGAGGTGGCTCGGCTCGGTTCGCTTCACGAAGTCGCACATTTCGATGGGCAGCGTGAACGGGTGCTCGGGCCGGAAGGCGAAGGGTTTTCGCCGAGCGTTGGCTAGTTGCTGCGCATTCCGCCCGCGATGGAGTAGTCCTCTCCGGTGACGTAGGACGATGCGTCGCTTGCCAGAAAGAGGGTGAGTCCGATGATCTCCTCGGGGTCGGCGACGCGTTTCATGAGTGTGGCCTCCGCTGAGCGGTCGATGAAGCCGGTATCGTATTTCGCGGTGCCCTTCATCATCTCGGTCAGGAAGGGTCCCGGGGAGAGTGTGTTCACGCGCACACCGAGGGACACCCATTCCGCCGCCATCGTCTTCGTGAAATTGAGCAGGGCGGCCTTCAAACCCGTATAGGTTCCGACCCCCGGACCCGCCGAATAAGCGCCGAGGGTCGCCACGTTGATGATGCTGCCGCCGCCGTGTTCACCCATTTTCGGAGCGACGAGGGCAGCTAGTCGAATCGGACCCTTCAGGTTTACGGAACAGAGCTTGTCGAAATACTCTTCGCTCATTTCGGTGACCAGGGTCATCGCGGGATTGATGCCGGCGTTGTTCACGAGGACGTCGATCTTGCCAAACTCGTCGTAGACTCGATCGACCAGCTCGGGGATCGCGTTCCAATCGCCCATATGGCATGCGATGGGGAGCGCGCGACGCCCCGTGGATTCCTCGATTTCCTTGGCGACGCCCCGGCAGAGATCGGCCTTTCGGCTGACGACGACAACGTCGCTCCCGGCCTCGGCGAGGCCCTGGACCATCGCTCGGCCGAGCCCCTTTGTCGCGCCCGTAACGAGCGACACGCGTCCGGTCAGGTCGAATCGATTCTTCAAGGCCATCCCTGCTCTCCCACGCGATCTTCGCGTCGGGCCCGACACTAACCGAGCGGCGTCCGACCCGGTACGGCCATCTCGGCTAGGGTTGGACGCGAGTTCGCGCTCGAATGAGAGGGGGATAGGCATGGCTTTCGATCTCGATTCCTACGGCACGCAATGGCGTCCCGCCTTCGAAACAGTCGAGTCCTCCGTTGGGGGACGGATCGTATCCGCCGAACGGCAGGCGCGCTGGAGGCCGGTATTCTGGTGCGAGGTCGAGCGTCCGGACGGAGAGATCCTGCCGGTCTGTTTTCGCGGAGGCCGAATCGAACAGGGCGGGGAGAACACGATCCGAAACGAGTACGAGTGTTTCCGGACGCTCGAGAGGAACGGAATCCCGGTTCCTGCGATCTACGGCTACTGCGAGAAGCCCGTCGGTTTCGTCATGCAGAAATCCCCTGGGCGGCACGATCTGGCGACGGCCGAGAGTTCCGAAGAGTTCGAGGCGGTTCGAGATCATTTCATCGAGATCCTCGCGGAGATCCATTCGCTTCCGACCGATGAGTTCGAAGCCTTCGGTGTCTCGCGCCTCACGACCCCACGTGAGCTCGCCCTGGGCGACAGTGCCAGGGGAATCGCGCGTTTCAACGAGCGTAAGACCCGCCCCGATCCGACCGTCGAGTTCCTGATCGACTGGTGTGAGCGGAATGTGCCCGAGGGCCGCGACGAATGTCGTTTCGTGACCTGCGACTCGGGCCAGTTCCTGTTCGACAAGAGCCGCGTGACGGCGATGCTCGACATGGAGCTCGGCTATCTCGGAGACCCCCTCGCGGATCTAGGAGGGCTCTTCTCGCGTGATCTCACGGAGAAGATGGGTGATCTCAATGTTGCGGTGGATCGCTACGAAGCGGCAAGCGGTCAGCCGGTCGACCGTCGCGCGGTTCTCTATCACGCGATCCGCTTCGGTCTGACCACTCCACTCGGGACGGGACTCGCGTTGGCAAACCCGCATGTGGCGGTCGAATACGTCCAGTACCTGACCTGGTATCTCGTCTACTCGCGAGCGCCTCTGGAATTGATCGCCTATCGCGAGGACTTCGAGTTGGACGCACCCGAGTTGCCGACCGAGACCGTGTCCCCCTATTCGGTCGCGAACGACTCTTTGCTGGAACGATTCGAGACCTTCGAAACGAAGGATGAGTTTCAGGCGTACGAAGCGGATAGCCTACGCCGGCTCGCTCTCTTCGTCCGGCAGGGGGATCTCTACGGGGCGGATCTCCTGGCGAAGGATTTCGACGATGTGGAGCAGTTGTTGGGCGTGCGGCCGACAACCTGGCAACAACGAGATCAGGCGCTGTCAGACCTGGTACGTGACAATTCTGGCGAGCGCGACGCGGAGCTCGTGCGCTACCTGGTCAGGCGTCTCACCCGGGAAGAGTGGCTCCTGTCGCCGGCTCAGCGCGACCTGGTGGGCGCAAAGATGCAGACGCTACGGATCGACTAGCAAGAAAAGCGATGCGATCCGACGAAACGTGTATGACCCGCGAGCCGTCGCGTGTATCTCGCGGTGGCTAGCGCGTCGCTGCGGCCCGCTTG
>JAPYTP010000010.1:11851-44822 GCA_029941885.1 Myxococcota bacterium | reverse complement strand
CAGCTTGATCGGGATCGCGCTCATGCGCGGCTGACCACAGATGGGATCATAGTCGTGATCGACTGCGATCAAGGCGTTCACGGACGTGCCGACTTTCCGCGGATCGGTCTCTTCTCCGGGATCTCCGCCATAACAATGCGTCATCGAGACTACGCCCCTGCGTACGTCCTCCGCTCCTTCGACGATCGCATCGACCGAACCGTCTTCGGATGAGATCTCGACGATGTCGCCGCTCGAGAATCCGAGCGCGTCCAGATCTTCGGGGTGGAGAAAGGCGGGGTTGTACGCCGTCTCGCTCCGGCTGCGGGGCAGATCGTGACCGACGGAATTCACCATGTGCTTGACTCGCCGACACACGAGCCGATGAGTGAAGTCCTCACTCGAGCTCGCGCTCTCGTTTCGCACGCTCCGTAGGACACTCATCATCTCCGAATGTGCGACATCGAGTCGAGACTCGAGTCCCGCGATTGCCGGAACCACTCGGAGATCGATCTCGTCGAAGACACGTCCGCCCGGGTATCTCGCGATTTCGGCGATCGGCACCTTGGTCGCCGGACGTACCAACTCGAAGAAGCCCAACGTGTCCGGGGGATTTATCGGATCGAGAACGCCGCCCGGCAAGTCGAGTTTCGTTCCCATTCGGCGGGCGAGTTCGATGAAGAAATTACCCTCTTCCATCAAGTCACCCACGGGCCGCGAGACGACATCGGTAAACTGGCTAAAGGGCTTCTCGAAGAAGAAGTCACCGAGGAATGTCAGCTCCGGTCGCTCCATGAAATGGGTGGAGGCGATGACGTAGTCCGCACGACGACAGGTTGGGGTCATGCGAAGATCGAGGACGACGAGTAGTTCGAGGGATTCGAGGGCCTCGAGCGTTCGAGCCTGGTCGGGCCAGGAGACGAGGGGGTTGCCGCCGACGACGATGAGCGCGCGCACCTGCCCCTCGCCGGGAGTCAGGATTTCCTCTGCGAGGGCGGCGGTCGGCATTTCCTGGAATATCTGTCGCAGGCCGCGAATCCGAGACTTTTCGCCGTTCGCGGTCGGGCTGAGATCCGGCGGCAAAAACTCGCCGGGCATGGCCTGAGCGGGTCGGGGCAAGTCCGGCGTCAACACACTCGGCGCGTTCACTGGATCGCCTTCACGACTCCAACGCCCGCAGATGCTGTTGAGGCTCTGGACGAGGTGCTCCGTCAGGTTGGGATGCGGGGCCATACTCGGTCCAGTTCCTGTACTCGCCATCCCGCGTGGTCCCGCTGCGAAGAGTCGTGTCGCCTCGAGGATCTGATCGGCGGGTACCCCACATCGCTCTGCGGCGTACTCGAGAGTGAAATCTTCGACGGCTACGCGCAATTCGGAAAGCCCGGCGACGTGCTCATTGCAGAATTCGTGGTCCTCGAGTCCCTCGTCGAGGATGACACGGATCATCGCTGCGAAGAGGCTCGGATCTTCGCCGGGGATGGACTGAAGATGGATATCGGCCTGACGCGCGAGCTCCGTTCTCCGCGGGTCGACGACGATGAGTGATAGGCCCCGTTGGCGTGCCTGTCGCAGAGCCGTCGGGTGGTAGCCGGGAGGGCCGCCGTGCTGATACTGCCCGGCGACCAGTGGGTTCTGGCCGATCAACATGATGACGTCGGCGCTCTCGAAGGATTGCGCACCGCCGCCCCACAGACCGTGGAACCAGGGCGAAATCATCTTCGCTTGTTGATCGATCGTCGCGGAGCTGTGGCGCATGACCGAGCCGATTCCGGCGTGCCATGCTTTCAGGGTCTCGAGGGTTGCGGCGTTTCCCCACGCGCCCGTACCTGTGAAGGTTGCGACGGTACGAGGGCCGTGTTGGTCGATGATTTCCGTCAGTTTCTCGGCGATCTCGTCGAGGGCGTCTCGGCTCGGGGTGGTCTCGAATTCACCCGAGACGTTCTTGGCAAGGCAGTTCCGAAGTCGGTCGGTGTGATTCACAGTGTCGGGGATGCGTCGCCCCTTGACGCAGCTATAGCCGCGGCTGAGCGCATGATCGGGATCGCCACGAACCTTGAGGAGACGGCCGTCCTCGACGTCTGCGGTGAGACCGCAATAGGCGGCGCAGATTCGACAGAACGTTCGCTTGGTTTCCATCTCGATTTACTCCTCCGGCAGGCTCGCCGGTCATCTCGCTGGCAGTAGCTCGAGAACGGCCGCTGTCATGGCTCGTACTCCGGTGACGATCGAGTTCAATGGGTCGATCTTGAAGAAGGGTGAGTGGTGAAAGGGCGCTGGCGGCCCGCCCGCCGCGGCGGCGTCGAGAACGGCCTGTGGCGATCCTCCGATGGCGAAATAGGCGCCCGGGACATCGTGTTTGGTTTCGACGAAATAGGCGAAGTCCTCGGCACCCATGCTGTCCCGAAGGAGCGTGTAGAAGGCGTCTTCGCCGAGTTCGCGAGCGATGCCCCGCTTCACAATTGCGACGGTGGCTGGATCATTTTCGTTTGGCGGTGTGGACTCCACGACATCGACGCTCGGCAGATGGGCTTCGTCGACGCCGTGGGTGAGCGCGACACCGCGGGCGATGCGTCGGATCCCCGCGAGCAGTTTTTCCCGGATTACCTGGGTATCGGCTCGAACCGTGAGCTCGAGCTTGACCTCGTCGGCGAGAACGTTGTGCTTGCGACCACCGTGGATCGATCCGACGGTGACGACACCCGAAGCAAGCGGATTGATCTCACGGCTGACTAGGCTCTGGAGCGCCACGACGATCTGGGCGGCAATGTAGACGGCGTCCTTGCCGTTCTGTGGAGCGGCGCCGTGGGAGACGATGCCGTGCACCACGAGATCGACGCTGTCGGCGGAGGAAGCGGTCGAGCCCTCACTGATCGAGACGCGGCCGGTCGCTCCACCCGAGATCACGTGCAGGCCGAGTGCATGATCCGGCACGCCAAAGCGTTCGTAGAGCCCATCCGCGAGCATGGCCTTGGCACCGCCGATCCGCTCCTCCGCTGGTTGGCCGATCAGCATCACGGTTCCGGACCAGCGACCCTTGTTCGCGATCAGCCGACGTGCGGTCCCGACCAGGGAAGTCATGTGGACGTCGTGCCCACACGCATGCATCACGGGGATCTCATTCCCGTCGGGTCCGGTCTGGGTTCGGGTCGAAGCGTATGCGAGCCCGGATTGCTCGCGGATCGGAAGTCCGTCCATGTCCGCTCGAACCAGGATGGTCGGTCCGGGGCCATTGTGAATCATCCCGACGACCCCGGTTCCGCCCACGCCGGTCGTCACGCGGGCGCCCGCGAAACGGAGCTCCTTGGCGAGACGTGCCGCGGTCTTCGTCTCGCGAAAGGAGAGCTCGGGATTGCGATGGAAATACTCGAAGAGCGATCCGAGGTGTTCATCGTAGTCACGCCGAACGGCCTCTTCGAGGCTCTCATCGGCCGTGGCGGTGCCCGCGAACGTGAACACGAGGCAGATCGAAAAGAGGGAGGTGATATTGACGACCTTGTTCATCTAGAAGGCTCCGGTGGAATCGGGAACGAAGGCGGGCCGGGCCGCGTCGACTCAGATGCGGAGCTCCGCGATATCGCTCTCCGAGAGTTTTCGTTCTGCGATGCCAGCGAAGCCGTCGCCGCAGGCGTAGCTCTCTTCGCCGACGAGCTTGCGCGCGGCACGGTCGACGGGCCAGACGATGCCCATCCGAGCTTCGTAGAGATAGTAGGCGTCGGGATCATCGACTTCGATTCCGAGTGCCGCGAGGGTCTTGCCCGGATACGCCATGCGCATGATTCCCTCGGTTACGACCGCGTCCTTGTCCACGATGACTCGTTGGCAATCGAGCTCGAGGCGATGGGCGCCGGTCTGTACGATCGTCGCATCGTAGAAGGCGCGGACCGCGTCCTTGCTCCCGTTCGGGTTCATGACCGGGTCGTCCGGCGTGCTGTGCATCACGTAGACCGGCTCATCGATCAGCGTCGCGACTACGCCCTCGATGTCGGACCGCGCTTCACATTTCATGTGTTCGAGCACGAGTTCCAGGTTCTGTCGCAGAACGGGATCGGTCTCGTCGCGGAGGCGTTCTTCGAGGAGAGTCCAACTGTTGTTCGGATCGAGCTTCATGGGAGGCGTGTCCTGTGCATGGGGTGGCCCCTCATGTCGGGGGAGAGCAGGGCGGGTCCTGGCCGAAGGGAGAGCATAAGAAGCCTCGCGCTGCCGCGCACGATCTCGATTCGGCTCCGGAAGCTGCGGCGCGGGTGCCCGGGCGAGGCCCCTCGGCTAGGGTCGGGCTGATTGATGCGGAGGGGCGGAAAATGAAGATCGGATTGTCGATTCCGTCCACGGTCGATGGGCTCGATCGCGACTGCCTCGTCGAGTGGATTCGCCGGATCGACACCGGACCTTTCTCTCGGCTGTCGACCGGGGAACGGATCGCCTCGCCCTTTCTCGACCTGATGGGCGTACTCTCGGCGGCGGCGGTCTTGACCGAGCGGGTGCCGATCCAGTCCTTGATTTCCCTGGCCTCACTCCACGAACCGGTGCTGCTCGCGAAACAGGCGGCGACGGTCGATGTGCTCTCGAAGGGGCGCTTCACGCTCGGCGTCGGTGTCGGTATGCGCGACTACGACTACGCACTCGCCGGGAAGCCAGAGGCCTTCTCCCGTCGCGTGTCGATTCTGGACGAACGCGTCGATGCCATTCGAGAGGTCTGGTCTGGGGATTATCCGCTTCCCGAGGGTTGCCCGCCGCTCGGACCGGAGCCCACTCGAGTCGGCGGACCGCCGATCTTCTCGTCCTCGCTGGGGCCGAAATCGATGAAGCGTGCCTCACGCTGGGCGGATGGGCTGGCCGGATTTCATATGGGACCGGATCTCGATGAGGTCGAGAAGATCTTCGAGGGCTTTCGACAATCGTGGAAGGATGCCGGGCGCAAGCGCCCTCCCTTCCTTCAGCTGGCCTTCTGGTTCGCCCTCGAGGATCAGCCGGACAAGCGGCTCTACGATTTCGCGCACGACTACCTGATGGTCTTCGGCAAGAAAGTCGCGGATGCTCGTGCCCCCCTCTGCAGTGGCCATTCGCCCGTCGCGATTCGCGAACTTCTCGTTCGCCTCGAAGACCTCGGGTGCGACGAGGCGATCCTGACCCCGACGACCGCGAGCCTCGATGAACTCTCGGCCGTCGAGGATTTCGTCGCATCGATCTGAGGAATCAGTCCCTCTGGCCGGCTGCCGTCGGTTAGCGACTCTTGGGCAGACCGAGTTCGACCTCGGCAACGAGGCTCCGCAGGATCTCGACCGTTCCGCCGTAGATCGTGTTGACCGGTGTCTGGCGGAAGGCTTCATCGAAACTGCCCGCTGCGATCGCGCCGTCCTCGTCCTCTTCGACGAGGCCCGCCGGTCCGATGAGATCCATCCAGTTCTGGGCGTCTTCGAGATAGGATGTCCCCGAGAAGGACTTCGTCATCGCTCCTTTGGCTCCGAGATCGCGTCCCTCGGCGGAGAGCCACGTCGAACGATGGCGGAGGAGTCGTGAGACCTCCGCATGGATCGCCGTCTGTCCGAGTTGCTCCTTTACGCGGGCATCGTCGAAGGGACGATTACCGTCCGGGCCCTGTTCGAGGGCCCATTTGCCGGCGTTCTGGATGAAGCGTTCCTGGATGTCGGCGTACCCCATCGCCTGCTCGAGTCCGAGCGCGAAGCGGACCACGGACCAGCCCTTGTCGACTTCACCGATGCGATTCTCGTCGGATACGCGGACCTTCGTGAGGTACACACCATTGCTTCGCTCGCCACCCATCGTGTGAATGGGCTGTACGTCCACCCCCTCGGCGTCCGTCGGAACGAGGAACATCGTCAGCCCCCGATGTGGCCGATCCTGGGTGCTCGTGCGTGTCAGCATGAAGATGTACTGCGCGGTGTGCCCCGTGGTCGTCCACATCTTCTGTCCGTCGATGATCCAATCATCGCCGTCGCGAGTCGCCATCGTGCGCGCGCTGGCGACGTCGGATCCCGATCCGGGTTCCGAATAGCCGAGGGCGAATGCAATCTCGCCCGACGCGATCTTCGGAACCATTTCGGTGCGCTGTCGCTCGGTTCCCATCGCCAGGAGCGTATGACCGATGAATCCGTTGTTGAGCAGGCCGATCCAGGGGAAGTCGGCCTTACACAGCTCCCAATAGAGGGTCAGGATCTCGTAGGGGTCGCGACCGCCCCCGCCGAGTTCCTCGGGCCAGCCGGCGGAGACCCAGCCTTCCGCGGCGAGCTTCCGATAGAGGTCCCAGTCGTGTCCGCCTCCGTCCGAGATCGATTCCTTGCGGTCGGTCTCGCTGAAGTTGTTCGCGAGGAATGTGCGGATTTCACGCCGAACTTCTTCAGCCTTCGGCCCGAGTCGAAAATCCATGTCATGCACCTCCCAGCAGGGGCTCGGCCGAACCCGAACCGTCTCGATCGAAGCACAATTCGGCCACGGTCTGGAGCTCTTCTTTCGAGCCACCTCCGATCGACGAGAGCGCGCGGGCTCGACGGTAGTAGAGCTGAATGTCGTATTCCGTCGAGAAGCCGTAGCCGCCGTGGGTGTGCAGGCTGATGTCGGCGTTTCGAATCGCGGTCTGCGAGGCCCATGCGAAGGCCATCGAGGCGAGCATTTCGAATCGGTCGGGATCTTCCGTGTCCGCCCAGGCAGCTTCCCAAGTCAGCAATTCGGCACCGTCCGTGCGAATCGCACATTCTGCGAGGGGATGGGCGATCGCTTGAAAACCGCCGATCGGGACACCGAACTGGATGCGCTCGCGCGCGTAGTCGGCACCGATCGCGAGGGACCGCTGGGCGATCCCCACCAGCCAGAAGGCCGTCAGGAGTTTCCACTCGGCGCTCGCGCGCGTGATGGCCCGGTGCGCGTCCGTTCCGCTTGCGAGGCCGCGCGCGTCCGCGCCGCGGGAGAGATCCCAGTGGGCGAGGGCCCCGTCGCCGATCTCTCCGATTCGACCGGATCGTCGCGAATCCGCGCCGGAGACCACGAAGAGTTCAGCCTCGTCGTACACGATCACGTGTTCTGCGATCGCGCCGTAGGGCACCATCGATCGACCGCCGCTCGAACGACTCGTTCCGAGTACCGCATGGGGTCGTGGGAGGGAGATCGAGATCGATGGCTTGCCCTGCGTGATCTCCGTGAGGAGGGGGTCCTTTTCGTCGAGCGCGCTGAGCAGTCTGCCGGCCGTCGCGATCTCCACGAAGGGAACCGGGGCGAGGGCATGTCCCGAGCGCGTTGCGACGAGGCCGAGGTCGAGCAGACTCATCTCGAGTCCTTCCGCGCTCTCGGGCATTCCCATCACATTCGCGCCGAGTTCGCAATAACGATCCCAGAGTTCTGGCGAGTAGCCGGTGTCTTCACAGTCGCGCACGAGCGTCGTCGGGCATTCCTTCTCGAGCATTTCCGCGAAGGTGTCGACGAGGATCTGCTGCGATTCGTCAAGAGACAGGTCCATCAGTCGATCACCTCGAATCGGGGCATCCACCCCTGGCCAGGGAGCTCGGCGAAGTCGACTTCGACGCGCTGGCCGATCGCGATGCGCTCGGGGTCGACTTCGAGGAGGTCACAAACCATGCGTACCCCCTCTTCGAGCTCGATCGTCGCGATCACGTAGGGAACATGCTCATTCCACGCCGGGTGGAACGCACGATGCGCGACGGTATAGGAATAGATTTCGCCCCGGCCCGAGAGCGGCGCCCAGCCGAAGTCATTCGAATGGCAAGCGGGGCAATGGGGCTGGGGATAGTGACGCAGCAGGTCGCAGGCGCTGCATTTCTGGACTGCCAGCTGCTTGTTTTCGACGGCGTCCCAGAACCCCTGGCTCAGCTCGGTCCTTTTCGGGCCGGGTCGCGGGACGATCTCCGGCGTCGGCTGCTGGTGGGCCTCCGGGGTCTTCGAATCCGTGGTCATGAATTTCGTCCCAGAATGAGAGCGGAGCCCTCGTGAAAATCGCCCTCGCCGGTCACAAGGACTCGTTCGCAGTTCGCGACCTGTCGCGCGCCTTCGACCTTGCGTCGGAGCTGACGCACGGCTTCGCTCACGAGGTTCGCGCCGGAATAATGGCCCTGGCACAGTAGCCCCCCAGACGTGTTGATGGGGAGGGCGCCGCCGAGCTCGATTCGGCCATCCCGGAGGAAGTCGCGGCCTTCCCCGCGCGGACAGAATCCCAGCGCCTCGAGTGAAGCGAGCACGATCCAGGTGAACCCGTCATAGATCTGGGTCGAGTCGATATCACCCGGCGAGAGTCCGGTCATTTCGCAGGCTCGATCTGCGGCGAGGGCGAGACCCTCGATCTCGCTGAAGTCGCGCTTCTGGGTGATCGAGGTCGGGGGGGCTCCATGGCCCTCGCCGACACCGAGAATACGGACCGGCGTCTTGGCCAGATTGACCGCACGTTCGGCCGAGGTCAGGACGATCGCCGTCGCGCCGTCGGTCTCGAGAGAACAGTCGAAGAGCCGAAGCGGGTCGGCAATTACGGCTGAGGCCTGATGTTGTTCGAGGGTCATGCGCTTCTCGAACATCAGTGCGCGCGGATTGAGGTTGGCGTGTCCGCGAATCGCGACGGCGATGCGGCCGAATCTTCACTCGTCGTCCCGTACTCGTGCATCTGACGGCGCGCCGCCTGGGCGAACCATTGCGACGCGACGGTATTGCCGAAGGGGCGCTCGAACTCGTCGACGTGCCGCATGACGGGATGGGGTGCGATTGCACCTTCACTCGTTAGAGACACGCGCTGCGCCGAATAGCCTCGTCGGCCCGCGACGAGAAGGACGTTCGTTACGACGCCTCCCGCGATGGCAAGCGCCGCGCTCTGGATCGCGCTGACGAAGCTCGCGCCCCCGGTCCGGATCGTCGATGAGAAGGAGAGCGCGGGCAGGCCGAGGTTCAGGATGAAGTCCTCGGCAATCGTTCCCGCGCGTTCGTTCGGCATGACGCCGTCGATTTCCGCCGGCGTGAGGCCCGCGTCTTGGATGGCTTCGAGCGCGGCCTGGAGATGGAGCTCGAGTGTGGAGAATTCGGTACCGCGAGTGAAGGGCGTTTGCCCGACGCCCATGATCGCGGTTTGCGCACTGATCGACATGCGAGGCCTCGAAGCCGGGGATGGAAACGGTCCGAACGATTAGGTGCTCGGAGTGACCGGGGCCGCGGAGGATAACGGATTCTCGCGGGTTGACTCCTCCTGAATCGCGTCGGTCGATGTCGACGGGGCTCCTCTTTAGGGTTACCACTGCCCAGCGAGTGCGGCTGATTCGTTCGCGTGCCAGGACCTCTACGAATGGAACTCGTCATGAATATCGGAATATTCGTCTCGGAGACCTGGGGACCCGCGTCACCGCTCGACGAGATCCGGGCGAGGGCCCGGCGCGCCGAGGCCCTCGGATTTTCGCACGCCTGGGTGCCCTACCTGCCCTGGTCCCTCGACGCTCTGACTGCGATGCAGGCGGCAGGGGAGGCGACCGAGCGGATCGAAATCGGTTCGGCGGTGATCCCGACCTATTTCTTTCATCCCCTCGCACTCGCTCGACAGGCCGCGACGACGCAGGCGGCGATCCGGCGGCCGATCCATCTCGGCATCGGGTGCTCGAATCCAGCGGTCGTGGCGATGCACGGACTGCCCTTCGAGCGTCCGGCTCGCCACGTACGCGAATATCTCGAGGTGCTCCGCGCCGCGATGGAAACGGGTGCCAAGCCTGCGGGCGATCGAGAACAGGCCGGATTCGTTCAGTACGAGGGCGACTTCTTCGCACTCGGATCGATCTACGGGACGCCCGCCACGCAGCCTCCAGGCTCGATTCTCGTCGGAGCGCTCGGGCCCTACATGCTGCGAGCCGCGGGGGCGCACTCGGATGGTGTGATCGCAACCTGGTCCGACGAGGGTGCGATCGAGCGCGAGATCGGGCCGCCGGTGCGTGCTGCGGCGCAGGAGGCCGGGAGACCCGATCCCCGGATTGCCGGTGTCGTGGCCGTGGCGGTCGTGCCGGCTGCGCGCGCGACTGCTGCGCGCGACGCGGCCCAGGCCGAGTTCGCGTTCTACGAGAACAGCATGCCCTATCAGAGGGTCGTTCAGGCTTCCGACGCCGAGCGCATCGGCGATATCTGCGTCATCGGAGATGAGGACGAGGTCGCACGACGATTGCGACGATTCCGTGACGCGGGGATGACAGACTTCCTCGCGGCGCCCTTCGCAATCGAGGGTACCGACTGGAATTCGACTGCAGAGAAATTGGCCCAGATCGAACTCTGACGTCATTTTTCGAACTGCGGATTGCGGTGAGGAGTTGCTCGGACGTGGCTGGCCCGACCTATCGCCTGACGGATCTCGCCGATCCGCAGCTGACGGATATCCAGAAGGCCGCTCTCGCCTTCGGTGAGTCGACGGACGTCGACCTGTCGATCGACGCCGTGCTCGGCGCCGCCCGGGATCAGACGACGCTAACCGAGTTCGGTCCCGAGGATTTCTTGGAGCGTCTGGGGCTCTGGCTCTCGGAGATCGACGAGGACGAGGAACGCACGCCGCTCGGGCGATTCGGCCACTTCAACGACTGCGTGCGCCATGCGTCGAATCGGTTGCGGATTCACGATCTCCTCGAACGCCATCCCGAGATCCACGATCAGGAGATCCGACAGCCGATCGTCGTGCTCGGCCTACCGCGCTCCGGGACGACGCATCTGGTGAACCTGATCGCCGCCGATGGCCGGCTACGTTCGATGCCTCTATGGGAGGGGCAGGCGCCGGTGGCAGAGGAGAATTCGACTCGCGGCGAGGATGACCCGCGCTTCGTTCGCGCGGCCGAGAACTGGGATCGAATGCGGACGGGGTCTCCGATTGCGGCAGCGATGCACGCGATGGAACCCGGTCACGTTCACGAAGAACTCGAACTGATGCTGCCCGATTTTTCGAGTTACAACCAGGAATGGGTGGCGCGGGTTCCGAAATGGGTCGACTACTACCGGACCCATGATCAGCGGCCACACTACCGATACCTGAAGACGGCACTCAAGATTCTTCAGTGGTACGCACCGCGGGATCGTTGGGTGCTGAAATGCCCGCAGCATCTGGAGCAGATCGGTCCGCTCGTCGAGACGTTCCCGGATGCGACGTTCGTCGTGACCCACCGCGATCCCGTGTCCGTCGTGCAGTCCGCGGCGACGATGAATTGCTACACGGCGCGCATCATGTACACGGCAACCCGTCCCGATTGGTATCTCGATTATTGGACGCGTCGAATCAGGGAGCTCCTGGAAGCTTCGGTGCGGGATCGCCATCTGCTCCCTCCGGATCGCACTCATGACGTCTATTTTCACGAATTCATGAAGGACGATTTCGCGACCGTCGAACGGCTCTACGAGACCGCAGACCTCGAGATGACGGAGCTGGCGCGCAGCCAGATCCGGTCTCAACTCGAGGGACACCAACGCGGCCGCTTCGGTCGCGTCGTGTACGATTTGCGTGCGGACTTCGGTGCGGAGCCGCGGGACGTTCGAGCTCCGTTCGGCTTCTACTTCGATCGCTTTCCGGTCGCGATCGAAGTCGAATGACGGGACCCGAGGGTTTGCCGCGGTTCGGTCGGACACCGCCGGGGCGCGTCGAACGAAGTCCGGGGAATGAAATGCAAGAAAGAGAGGCATCCATGGTCAAGATCGGTACGAATCTTCCAGAGCATCTGATCCTCGAGGACATGGGAGCGCTCACGGAGTTCCTTCGGGCGATCGAGGACATGGGATATGGATACATCACGGTCGGGGATCACGTGCTCGGCGCGGATCTCGACGTGAGGCCGGACTGGAAGCCCTATTTCGGACATGGGCCGCTCTACGACCGACATATGGCCTGGCACGAGCCGATGGTGCTCTTCGGGTATCTGGCGTCGGTGACGCGGAGCCTCGAACTCTGTACGGGCATCATGGTCGGTCCGCAACGGCAGACCGCCCTGCTCGCGAAACAGGCCGCACAGGTCGACCTTCTCTCCGGGGGACGAACCCGCTTCGTGATGGCGGCGGGCTGGAACGATGTCGAGTTCGAAGGGTTGGGGGTCGACTTCAAGAAGCGCGGCAAGATCATGGACGAGCAACTCCAGATACTGAAGCAGCTGTGGACCCAGGATGTCGTCACCTTTAGCGGCGATCACCACACACTCAACGCCGTCGGAATCAATCCACTCCCAATCCAGCGACCGATCCCGGTCTGGCTCGGGGGCCAGAGCGACCGGGTACTCAAGAGGGTCGGTCGACTCGCGGATGGATGGTTCCCCTATCCACCTTGGTTCAGCGAGGACATCCTCCGCGAACAGCTCGCAGTGATCCACGATGCCGCGAAGGAAGTCGGGCGGGATCCGTCCGAAATCGGACTCGAAGGGGCGATCTATTTCGAGGATCCGCGCTTCGAGATGCCAAAGGGCGGCCGCAAGCCTCCCAAGACCCTCGACGAATGTGTCGAGTACGCGCATCTGTGGAAGCGACTCGGGGCGACCCGGTATTGGGTGACGGCACCCTGGGCCGAGCTCGGTCCGGAGGAGACGGGCGTGCGGGAGCCGGGGAAGGAGTGGAGCGGGATCGAGCCTCGCCTGCGCGCCCTCGAGGAGTTCAAGGCGGCGCTTGGCGCCGACTTCTGATTCCTTTCCCGAGCACGCTTCGACCCCGCGTTCGTGGAATGGTCGCTCGACAGCGGCGGTGATAGGATCTGCCGCCTCGTGCGCGATCCCGTCCGCCGGTCCGCGCGAGGCGCCCACGCGGACGAGCGCTCGATCGAGCGCCGAGAGGAGCCCCCATGGAAGGCCTTGGAACGACCGGATTCTGGAAAATTGCCGAGGAGAATCGCGAGCGTCTTGCCATCGCCGATCCGGATTATGCGGAGATCTCCTTCGGTGAACTCTACGACCTGGTCAACCAGATCTCCCACGGGCTGCGCTCGATGGGCCTCGAATCTGGGGATCACATCTCGACGACGCTCCCGAACTGCATCGAACAGGTGGCCCTGTGTTTGGCGGCCTATCAGAGCGGCTATTACATCACGACGATCAACTGGCACCTCGTCGGACCCGAGATCGCCTACATCCTCGGAAACGCGGAGTCGAAGGCCTATATCACCCACGAACGATTCGCGGTGGAGAGCAAGCGCGCGCTCGACGAATCGGGACTCGATGCTTCGCGTGCCTTCTCGATAGGCGCGGTGGAGGGATTTCGCGCCTTCTCCGTTCTGGTCGATGGACAATCGATGGAGCGACCCGAGGAACTCTCCTCCGGATCGATCATGTTCTACACGTCTGGCACGACGGGCCGTCCAAAGGGGGTTCGACGGGCGCTCGACCCCCGCCATCCGGACGAAGTCGCGTCGGGTTCGGGAATGCTCTTTCTGCTCTTCGGCATCATGCCCCACGACAACCACGTCGAAATCACACAGGCACCGACCTATCACACAGCGGTCAACAACTGGACGACGACAGCGCTTCACTGGGGCCACCCCGTCGTGTTGATGGATCGCTGGACTCCGGAAGACGCACTCGAGAGGATCGAGAAGTACAAGGTCACCTACAGCCATATGGTTCCGACCATGTTCAACCGGATGCTCAAGATGCCGGAAGAGGTGCGGAACAGATATGACGTTTCGTCGCTCAGGGCGATGATTCACGCGGCGGCGCCATGCCCCGTCGAGACGAAGTGGAAGATGTTCGATTGGTGGGGGGACGTGATCTGGGAGTATTACGCTGCGACCGAGGGCGGCGGAACGATCGCGCCACCCGACGAGTGGAAGAAGCATCCCGGGACCGTCGGCCGCCCCTGGCCGAATTCGGAGGTCATCGTCGTCGACGAAGACGGGGACGAAGTTCCGGCAGGCGAGAGCGGCACCATCTACATGAAAATGGCCGGGAACACCTTCGAGTACTACAAGGCGGACGACAAGACGAAGGAAGCTCGCCTTCGTGACTTCTTCACGGTCGGTGATATCGGCTATTTCAACAGCGACGGCTATCTCTTCCTGAACGACCGGGCGAACGACATGATCATCGCGGGAGGGGTCAATATCTATCCCCAGGAGATCGAAGGCGTCATCCAGCAGCACGACAAGGTGCAAGACATCGCAGTATTCGGGATTCCGAACAAGGACATGGGCGAAGAGATCAAGGCCGTGGTCGAGCTGATTCCAGGAGCCGAGGCGAACGACTCGGTCAAGAACGACATCATTGCGTTCTATCAGGACAAGATGGCGAAGCAGAAATGGCCGCATAGCATCGATTTCACCGACGACATGCCTCGTGATCCTAACGGGAAGCTCTACAAGAGAAAGCTCCGGGATCCCTATTGGGTGGGCCACGACGGGAAGATCGTCTAGCTCGTCCCGGGTCCGCCCTCCGGCATCTGAAGAAACTCGATCAGCAGCGGATCGCCCTCTCTTTCGAGGTAGGCAAAGACCGTGTCGGCGGAAAATTGCTTGTACCAGATCGGCTTGTAGCCGAGGGGGGCCACCTTCTCGATCCAGGCGTCCGTATCTTCGACGCGGTAGCGGAGGTGGTGCATGCCTTCGCGACCCTTCTCGATGAACTCGCGATGGGGGCTTTCGCCGCTGCACCATTCGATGAACTCCATCTCGAGATCACCCGAGTGGCCGAAGAGGATCGAGAGGTGAACATCCGCCTTCTTTCCTCGGTAGTCCGCGTCTTCGACAGAGCCATCCATTTCGGTGAACGGTCCGAAGAGCGATCCGTATCGCTGCTTGGCCTCTTCGAGTGACCGGACGACGAAGCCGATCTGATCGATCGGGGGAAGGCCGAGGGCTTCGAGGGCGTCGGGCGCGTTCGGCGTATCGGCAGTGGCCATGAGTGGATCTCCTCTGGTGTTCTCGTGGGGTGTTCTCGTGGAGTGTTTCCCGCGCGCGGAATCCCGCGTGTCGCTCGCAGGACGGATCGGATGCCTTCGTGAGGGTATCGAATCGAACGGTCTCCCGGGACCACCGGTTGAGGGCACCGATTTCAGTCGCGGTCGAGGTCTAGCGGCGAACGGACCGCGAAGAGGTACGCTTATTCCATGCGCATTCCCCGTACGCCGATTCTCATCGAGGACGTTTTCGATGACGTGGAACCAGTGCGAGCGCTCTTCGTGCGACATTCGCCGTACGAACTGCTTCAGGGCCGCCGCCAGGTCATGTCGAGTGCGCTCGAACAGGCGGCGATCGTTGGGGCTCCGATCACCGATGCCCTGCGAGCGCGGTCGCTGAGCAATGCCTCGACGAGCCTCGATCTGAACCCCGTCTTTCGTGGCTATTGGGTCCTGGGTGAACCGAAGGTCGAGGGGGTCGACTGGATTCTCGAGCATCCAAAACTCCACGCTGCCGCGCGCGCACTCCACGGCGCGCAGATCGTTCGCCCCAACGAGATCTATGCTCATCTCGTCTGTCCCGAACCACGGGTGGCGACGGGGCCGCATGTGGACATTCCCAATTTTCGGGGAATGGGTCGCCGGGACTACCCCACCTGGTTGTTGGTGAACATGCGCCGGTCAGGCCTCTTCGACCGCTGGCATGTGCCGGTGGCCACGGCGGTGATGTGGTTCTATGAGGGAGAGGGCGGGGAGTACGAGTATTGGGCCGTCGGTCCCGATCGTCCCGCGCATCGCACGGCACCCCCCTACACGAACAAGGCAGTCGTGGGGGAGAACGACACGATGTTCCACCAGGGCCAGCCGCCGCGATGCAAGGAGCCGAAGCCGGAGCTCGGCCTGTCCTCGACCTTGCGCACCGATGACGGATCCGTCTGGACGATCATGGATGGGAATCGGAAGACGCGACAATACGATCGAGCAGAGATCCGCTTCGCACTTTCGTGGAGTGCTGAAGTCTTCGTCGATGACGGGGCGGCCGAGACCGCGGATCATCATCGCGACGACCTCGATCTGGGCACCGTTGTCACAACCTTCCTCGCGGATCTCGGAGAACGCGGGGTCGAGGTCGGCCCTCCGGACGATCCGCTGCACGGGGAGGACTGGGTCGCGGCCGTCGCCAACACCTATCGGATCGCGGTGAGCGGCTAGTCGCAGCGAACCCTTCCGTGGGCCATCCCTGCTTCGGACCAGGCCAGATACTACGAGCAGGGCATGTTCGGATTGCGCATGCCCGTGAACCATCCCCCATCGGCCACGAATTCCGAACCGGTCGAGTAGCTCGCCTCGTCTGTCGCCAGGAAGAGGATCACCTGAGCGACCTCTTCGGGCTGCCCGACACGGGGAATCGGGAACTTCGCGTAGGTCGACTTGTTCAGATTCTCCTCCGAGATGTGCTCCGACCCACCCATCGCGGTGTACATCCCGCCCGGGTGAACGCTGTTCACGCGGATGCCGTATTGGCCGAGTTCGATCGCGGCGTTCTTGGTGAGGCCGCGGACGGCCCATTTCGTCGAGGAATACGCGGAGAGTCCCGCTGAGGAGTGCAGACCATCGATCGAGGAGACATTGATGATCGAGCCTGCACCCGCTGCCTTCATCGGTCCGATGACGGATCGAATCCCGATGAAGGTTCCGAATTGATTGATCTTGAAGACGCGCAGGTAGTCCTCGTCCGTCGTCTCCGAGAGTGCGGCCATGTGGACGACGGCGGCGTTGTTGACGAGCACATTGAGCGGCCCGAACGTCTGTGCGCGTTCGATTGCGGCGTCCCAGTCGGCCTGCTCCGTGACGTCCATGTGGACGAAAGCCACGTCGCTGCCGAGTTCCCGGGCAAGCGCTTCCCCCTCGGCGTCGAGGACATCTCCGAAAACGACCTTGGCCCCCTCGGTAGCCATGAGACGAACGGTCGATGCGCCGAGCCCTCGTGCACCGCCCGTGACGAGGGCGACCTTGTTTTCGAGTCGATTCATGGTGACTCCGTGGGGGCATGGAGAGTTGGAGAGAAAAGAACGGGGGCGAAAAGAGGTCGCCACACTGCCGGAGGCGAGGCCGCTAGAGATCGGTTCCAGGCGACGGGTAGCCGGCGATCATGCCACCGTCCGCGACGAACTCCGATCCGGTTGAATACGCGCTGTCATCCGAAGCGAGAAAGAGGACGAGTTTTGCAATGTCCTCGGGTTCACCGGTTCGACCCATCGGCGTCCACTTCTTGGTGAACTCATCGAGGACCTCGTCGCCCTCGGGGCGCGCGACGCCGTCCGGATTGCCGATCATGGTCCGGATGAAACCGGGGTGCACGGAGTTTACGCGGATGTTACGCGGAGCCAATTCGATCGCAGCGGCCTTCGTCATCCCACGGACCGCCCACTTGCTTGCGATGTAGTGGAGGACGCAGTTGGCTGCCGTGAGCCCATCGATCGAAGAGATGTTGATGATCGAACCACCGCCCGCGGCGGTCATGCTTTCGATTGCGGACTTCATGCCCAGAAAGACGCCTGTCTGATTGACTTCCGTAACGCGCCGATAATCCTCGAGCGACATCTGGTCGAAGGGGACCATCTCGCCGATTCCCGCGTTGTTGACGAGAGTATCGAGGTGACCGAAGGCGGCGAGGGTTGCCGCGATCGCTTCGGCCCATTCCTCCTCGCGGGTCACGTCGAGGTGCTGATAGATCGCGTTGGCTCCGACCTCGCTGGCGACCGCCTTGCCCTCATCGTCGACGATGTCGCACAGAACGACCTTTGCACCCTCGGCGGCGAAGAGGCGAGCCTCGGCTTGACCCATTCCACGAGCGGCTCCGCTCACGAGTGCCACCTTGCCATCCAAGCGCCCCATCGGGTTCTCTCCTTGTCTCGATTCCGTGCATCAGACTAGACATTCGCTGCGGGGAACTCCAGCACGTGATTCCGACCCCGGGCGGGCCGCGGGGACGGGCCGAAGCGCGCTTCGTCTCAACCCTTGAAGCGCACCGGCATGGCGGAGTAGCCCTTCACGAATTCTGTCGCGTAGGTCTTCAGGCCGGACTCGTCGACGTCGTAGGCGGGGAAGCGGGACAGGATCTCGTTGATCGCGATCTCCCCTTCCTTGCGGGCGACGTGGAGGCCGATGCACGCGTGGTGGCCGTGGCTGAACCCGAGGGATCGCGACGGGTTTCGATGGATGTTGAATCGATCGGGATCGGGAAATTCGCGGTGATCACGATTCGCTGCCGTGTAGAGAAGAACGATGACCTGGCCGGCGCTCATCTTCGTGCCGTGTCGTTCCACATCCCGGTTGATCATGCGGCACATGTTCTGCGTCGGCATGTCGAGTCGCACCGCCTCGTTGAAGGCCGGCACCGAAAGCTCGGGGTTCGAAGTCAGATCGTTTCGCTGGTCCGGATTCTGTCGGAGACGCAGCATCAGGTTGGCGAGCACCTTGGGAAGGGTGTCCGTGCCGCCGATCAGGAGCAGGCTCAGATGCGACCCGATGTCATCATCGGAGAGGGAGTTGCCGTCCTGGTCGCGATAGTCGCGCAATACGCTGATCGCGTTCGGTTCCGCCGGCGGATTGGCTCTCTGCTCGGCCGAGATCCTCCGCAGGTATTCGTTCATCTCGCCCATCGCGACGAGGCCGTCGTCGGTCATGCCGGCCTTGCCCGGTTCGCGGGCGAAAAATCGGCCGATGACATCGCGCAGGTAGTCACCGTCTTCCGGGGGCAATCCGATCACCTTGCAGCCGACATTCATCGCCAGGGGTTGGGCGAATTCCTCCACGAACTCGTGGGTCTCGCCGTCGTCGAAGGGCTTGAGCAGCTCATCGACGAGGTCGCGGATCCAGGGCTCGAGTGCGCGAACGCGAGCCGGCATGAAATGCTTTCGCAGGCCAGAGCGGAGCTTGGTGTGGTCTGGCGGGTCCATGTTATTGAGCAGCGGGAGCACGGGCTGGACTCTCGTCAGCAGATGAGCCGACGTGCCACCCGTCCCATTCGAGACGAAATCCCCCTCGCAGGCCCACCAGACATCATCGAAGCGAGAGAGTGCGTAGGCGTTCCATTGCGCCATGAAATGGACGGGCGACTCCTCGCGGAGTTGCTTGTAGATACCGTGGTTGTCGCCGTGGATCACTTCTTCGGAAAAGGGGTCGTACTCGACGGTCATGTTGCTCCTCGTGCGGGGATCCTACGCAGATTTGCCGTCCACGTCGAGCCGCATCGGGTTGCACCGCGGGCCTCGGATCTGCTCGACAGAGCGGGTCTCAGTTCCAGCCCTCGGTGTGTGGAACCCAGTGGTAGACCACGAGTTTTCGCCGCTGGAAGCGCCACTCCCCGGCGTCCCGACGAAATTGATCCTCGTAGTGTCCCGCGCCCGTAAAGGCGACGCCGCCCTGGATCAATCGCAATTCGACCGAGCAGAAACCTCGGGCACGATCGCCATGCAGTTCGATGACGTGATTGTGGACGCAGGGCTTGAGGTCCATCCCGGCGGTGCCCTTGTAGTTTTCACGAAGCGCTTCTCGGCCGGTCGTCGTCGTGGCCTCCTGCCCGGATCCGGGGGGAAAGGTCGTTTCCAGAGCAGCATCTTCGGTGAAGAGTGTGAGGACTGATTCCATGTCACCGCTCGAGATGGCGTGGCAGTAGCGTCCGGTCAACTCGATGAGAGTCCCGCGATCGGCCAACTCCTGGATCTGTGCTTCGATACGGTCTACGCGTTTTTCGAGAGTCGACATCTGGGAGCTCCGATTCGGGAGTGAGGGACGCGGAAGCGCTTCCATCGTTCTGGGACTAGGGTAGGACGCGTTCGATCCACGGCGAGTCCGGTCCCGCAGACTCCGAGACCCGAAGCAGACACGTTTCCCCACGCTACCCTCGCAGGCTGTGCGGCTCCATTCTGGCCGCGGCGAGCCCAGGAGAATCGATCCCATGAGCAACTCGAAGATCAATGATGATCCGCGCATCGATCCGCGAATCAAGGCCCTCTTCGGCCAGATGGCGCTGGCTGCGGGCGAAGATGTCGCGAATCGCGAAGAACTCCTCGCTCGGGCGAATGGCGAAATCGCGCGTGCTTCAGCGGAGGGTTTTCGTGCGTTCCTGGAACTCTGCGACGACGAGAAGATCGCGCCCTCGGACGGCCTCAAGATCGAGACCCGAGAGTTCATCTCGCAGCCGGACGGGAACACGGTCAAGATCCAATTGATTCGCCACGAGTCGGAGGATCTGTTGCCATGTGTCTACTATATCCACGGCGGCGGGATGCAGATGCTTTCCTGCTTCGACGGGAACTACCGTGCCTGGGGCAGGATCATCGCCGCACAGGGCGTCCAGGTCGCGATGGTCGACTTCCGGAACTGCCTTACGCCGTCCTCCGCACCCGAGGTCGCTCCCTATCCCGCCGGTCTCGACGATTGTGTGGCGGGTCTCGCATGGGTCTCCGCCAACGCCAGGGATCTCGGCATCGATCCGGATCGGATCATCATCGCTGGGGAGAGCGGTGGCGGAAATCTCACCCTCGCGACCGGGCTGCGGTTGAAGCGCGAGGGGCGCCTCGACCTGATTCGAGGCCTTTACGCGCTCTGTCCCTATATCGCCGGTGAATGGCCGCAGGCGCGCTTTCCCTCATCGGTCGAGAATAATGGCATCCTGCTCGACGTGCATAACAACAACGGCGCAGTGGCCTACGGGATCGAAGAGTTCGAGAATCAGAACCCGCTCGCGTGGCCGTCGTTTGCAGGGCCCGAGGACGTCCGGGGGCTGCCTCCAACGGTGATCAGTGTGAACGAATGCGATCCGCTGCGAGACGAGGGAATCGAGTTCTATCGACTGCTTCTGTGCGAGGGTGTCGAGGCACGTTGTCGGCAGGTGATGGGGACGATCCACGGTACGGAGATCTTTCCTCTGGCCTGTCCCGACATCAGTCGGGACACGGCGAGCAACATTGCCAATTTCTGTCGCGCGCCAGGGCGCTGAGAAGGCCGACGTCCGGTCTCAGGGCATCGCCAGGATCTGCACGATCGACGGAGTTGCCGGCATGTCCGAGTAGGGTCCGCGCTCGGTCTGTTGCATGACGACGACGACGGTCCGGTTCTTGGGACTGATCCAGAATTGCGTCCCGAATCGCCCGCTCCACCAGAAATCTCCGTTGCAGGAGGGCATGATCGTCTTGCTGTCATCGGCGACGACGGAGAAGCCGAGTCCCCAGCCAAGCCCTTCGATGCCCATATCCTCGAGGACGCCGGATTGCACGTGGAGACGCGTCATCTCCACGACGGTTTCGGGTGCGAGGATTCGCACGCCGTCCAGGGTCCCGCCCCCCGCGAGCATGAGCGCGAGGCGCATGTAGTCGGGGCCCGTGGAGACGAGTCCGCCGCCGCCAGGGGTCCAGCCGTGGCCGTAGTAGTCGTCGAATTGGGGGTCGTGAACGAGTGACCCCGTCTCGTCATGGGTGTACATCGTGGCGATCGGGATGTCCTCGGGCAAGTCATCCGGGTAGCCGGTTGACTCCATGCCGAGGGGCGCAAAGAGGCGCCGCCGCAGGAATGCGTCGTAGGGTTCGTCCGCGGCGACCTCGATCACCCGGGCAAGGACATCGGCGGACCAGCCATAGCGCCACTTCGTACCGGGTTCCTCATAGAGCGGCAGCTTCGGGATGAGCGAGATTCGATCGGCGAGGGAGCCGAGCCCAGCCTCTTCGATATCCGGCGATCGCCAGACCGTATCGAGCGGGTCTTCGGTCTCCGCGTACCCGCCGATGCCGGAGGAGAAGGTCAGCAGGTGGCGGACACGAATGGGGTTCGCGAGAGGTTTCGTCGTCCAGCCCCCGTCCTCATCGCGCTCGGTTGCGAGGCGCATTTGCGCGAAAGACGGAATGAATTTCTCGATCGAATCGTCGAGAGAGAGGCGGCCCTCCTCGATCAGGATCATCGCTGCGACCGCGGTCACGGGCTTCGTCATCGATGCGATGTGGAAACGCGTGTCGAGGGTCATCGGGACCCCGGAGGCGCGATCCGCCTGTCCCGTGGTGCGGGCGTAGACCATGCGTCCATTTCGCGCCACGAGCGCTACGAATCCGGCACGTGCCCCCGACCACACGCGATAATCGAGCACCCGGTCCATCGCCGCTCGTCGAATCCAGGAGAGCCGATCGGCGTCGGTGGCCGGTTCACCGATCTGCGGGAGTGGAGGCGTTGCGCCGCCGCATGCGACGAAGGCGAGCGACGCGGCGACTGCGGAAGCGAACCCGCAATCTCGCGGATTCCGCTGCTCGGATCGTCCTCGCTGAAACCACTTCGCGATCATAATCGATCTGCCCTCTCGCTCATGCGCTCCGGCGTCTTTCCGGGATCAGCGACGTCGCAGTATTCGCCCGAGTCTGCGGCGGGCGCGGGTGACGAAATGGTCCGCTCGCGTGCGCCAATCCTGCCCAGCCATCGGGTCGATGTCGACGGAGGTGAAAGCCTGTCCGATGGACTCGACTTCGCCCGGTTCGAGGGCGAGGTCGGATGCTGCGGCGTGAGCGATCACCTGCTCGACAGAACTCGCGCCGACGATCACGCCATCCACGTGCTCCTGGTGGAGCAGCCAGGCGAGGCAGACCTGGGTCACGCTCGCTGCATGCCGCGCCGCGATCGGCGCGACCTTCTCGCTCAGCACGGATCGGATCGCCGCCGCATTCTTTGGGCGAAAATGAGTCGAGCGCTCGCGTGTCACGGAATCGAGACGATCCGGCGTGAGCATCGAATCGGTCAGGGCCCCGGCTTCGAGCGGGGTGTAGGCCAGCAGACCGAAGCCGTGTCGACGGGAGAGCGGCACGATGTCGCGCTCAGCGCCTCTCGAAAGGAGACTGTAGTGGAGTTGGTCGCTCGCAACGGGATGAGACGAGGGGGCTCGGGCGACCGCGGCGTCGAGCTCGCGTCCGCTGAAATTCGAGACACCGAGATGGAGGATCTTCCCCTCCTCCGCGAGCCGGCCGAGTTCTCCCAGGCTCTCTTCGATCGGGACTCGGGGATCCGGATGATGGATCTGGCAGAGGTCGATCCGGTCCGTTCCCAATCTTCCCAGGCTCTCTTCGACGTCCTTTCGAATCGCGACCGGGCGGCTGTCCCGGCGGACTGCGCGCCGCGTACCCGACTCATCCTCGAACTCGAAGAGGGTGTCGCCGTGGTTCCCGTCCCAGCGAAGGCCGACCTTGGAGAGAATTTCGACCCGCTCGCGGCGATCTCGAATCGCCTTGCCCAGGACTTTTTCCACCTCCCCGAAGTCGTAGAGAGGAGCCGTGTCGATCGAGGTCGTGCCGGCGTCGATCGCCGCGTGGATCGATCGGATCCGATCCGCCTCACTCGAAGTTCGCCGACCCATCGAACCGTATAGGATGCGCGAAATTTCGAGATCGCTCTGTCCGAGCCGCGTTCGTTTCAAGACACTGGATCCTCGAGGTAGACGGCGAAACGAGGTGTCGTCCGCGCGGGCCTAGGGAATCCGATAGAGCGCCGCCGCGTTGTCGTGCAGCACCTTCTCGAGCGTGGTCTCGGAAATCTCTGCGAGCGCTTCTTCAGCGTACTCGGAAGGCCGCTTCGCCATCGGGTTTGCCGGGGTCGGGTGTTGGCAGGTCGGATGGGGAAAGTCAGTTTCCCAGAGCAGGTTGTCGGGCAGGTTCTCGAGGACGGGTCCGAGCCCCTTCCGTTCGAACCAGAAACAGCCGTAGATCTGTCGCCGGAAATACTCGCTCGGCAACAATTCGTATTCCGGGTGGTCGCGGGTCACCTGTCCGTTCGTCCATTGCCAGTCCATCCCTTCGAGAAAGGACTGCATCCAGCCGACGCCGCTCTCGACGGATACGAATTTGAGGTCCGGGAAGCGATGACACACGCCACCGAAAATCACATCCACCAGGCTACTCGCGTTCTGCACGAAGGAGAGGGAGGAATAGCGCGCAAAATTGGATCGAGGCGAGAGGTGAGGTTGAAAGGCGTCGCTGACATCTCCGCTCCCGATGTGGAAGCTGATCGAGAGGCCGAGACCCTGCGCCGTGTCCCAGATCGGATCCCAGTGTTCCTCTGAGAGGAAGGGCATTCCGAAATCCTGGGGCGCGCCTGACATGAGGACCGCCTTGTGACCGAGCGCAGCGGATCGCTCGAGTTCGGTGACGGCGGTCGAAACATCCCAGAAGGGCAGGGCCATGACGGGAACGAGTCGATCCGAATCGGTGCTGGTCCATTCCGCGAGGAAGTCGTTGTAGGCACGGACGCAATCGAGCATCAATTCGGGCTGCTTCATTTTCAGGAAGGCACCCGACCCGAAACCACCGACATTCGGGTAGAGGACCTGCGCTCGGATGCCTTCGCGATCCATGTGTTCGAGCCGGGCGTGGGCATCATAGGAGGCCGGGAGCACGTCCTCGAATGTGGCCGGCGCTTCGGGAAACGAGCCATCGAAGCCGGCCATGCTGAAGAATCCGGGTCCGGTCGAAGGTTGGCCCGCCATGATCCAGACGTCGCGTCCGTCGATCCGCTCGACGTGCGGAATGTCGTCTCCCCATTTGGACGGCATCCTCGAGGTCCAGACGTCCGCGGGCTCGGTGAGATGGGTATCCGTATCGATGGGGCGATATCGGTCGAAGAAGGCAGTTGACATCGAATATCCTCTGATCGGGCCCGCGAAAGAACTCTCGACCCGAGCCTACACTCTAGGCGACCGAGTGGCTCTTGCTATCGGACGAATCGCGGATCGGTTGGGCGTCCAGGTGGAATCGAATCTCGGATCGGCCGATGCGCGCTAGTGGCGACCGCGATCGGGTAGAGCACATGCGTGCCGCCTTCTCGCGATGGGTGTCGACGTACATCCGATTCTGCCGCTCGCGAAAGCCGATCCACTGAGCAGCGTGATCGTGGAATCGCTGGTCGAGGCCGAGCGGATCGGTGGATCCCGGTTCCGTCGAAGTGGCCTCGAGATTCGCGGCACAGAGCTCGTCACCCCGTTCTCGGCGATCATTCGCCAGGGGTCGTCGCGTGCCGTGCTCAACGAATTCTCACCGACGCTGATGTCGCCGTTCCGGGAGCACGTCGACCGTCAGGTTGCCCACGGATCCTCTGCCCGAGCCCGCCCCGACATCGTGCTCATCGGTCACGTGCACGCGGACCGTGTCAAGCCAAAGCGGGGCGCGAACGCATGTCCCGGGCTCGAGCGGTTGGCGGCCTTCGAACGTCGAGAGACCCTCCACCCCCGGGATGCCGAGCCGACTCGGACGGTTACCGATCACGATCTCTTCTTGATCGACCGCGCATTCGACCATTGATCTTCGGGCATTGCTGCGACTCGGGGATCACCCCTAGAGCTCGTCCTGATACCGCTCGATCATCGCCTCCTGGGTCTCGGGCGCCGTGGTGATGTCGAGCTGATCATTGATCATACGGCCGAGTGTCGGCAGCGCGGAACGCTCGATCTGCGCATCCGCAGACCACAGATTCGAACGCATCAGCGCTTTCGCACAATGCAGGAACACCTCTTCGACGTGGAGGACGATGCAGCTTGCCGGTGTCTTCATTTCGCTGGCAAAGCGAGTGAGCAGGTTCTCGTCCTTCGACAGTTCTGCCCTGCCGTTGACGCGCAGCGTTTCATCGACGCCGGGGATCAGGAAGAGGGTCCCGATCCGTCCGGTCTCGAGGATATTGACCAGGCAATCGAGTCGCTTGTTCCCGTGTGCGTCGGGGAGGGCGAGCGTAACATCATCGATGATGTGCACGAAGCCTGGTGCACCTCCGCGGGGTGAGACATCGACCCGGTGGTCCCGATCGAAGGTCGAGATGACGACGAAGGAAGACTGCTCGATGAAATTCTTGGAGTGCTTTTCCAAGGCCGGGAGCTGCTTGTCCTTCGCGCGCTCCTTGGCGAATCCGTAGAGAGTGCGAAGGTCTTCCAGGGTGTCGATGGTCATCGGGAGTCTCACAGATGTTCGGATGTGCGCGCAGAGTCGCACGGCTCGCGTGAAAGTGCATGACCCTCGCCCGCGTCTAGGGCGTGAGACGAGTCGGGCTCGCGGGCCGTTCGATTACTTGCAGAGCCCGCCACCCAGCATCGAGTAGGGTTCGCAGTCGTAGATCAGCCGACCCGCTTCTCCGTGTTGGAAGTCGAGGATGGGAAGCGCGAAGGAGGGCGGCATCCCGGGCGCGGGCGTATCCTGGAGCGCTTCGATTGCGATGGGATAACCGACCCAATCCTTCGGTGCTCGCCATCCCGGAGGCGGCACGAGCTCGGAACGGGTCCCGGTAACGGGATAGAGACTGCGCCAGCGCAGGATTTCCTCGGACATCCTCTCGACGACATCCGGGTGGGCGCTGGCCAGGTTGTGGTGTTCGTTCGGATCTTCGCCGATTCGAAACAGATGCGTCGTGATGTCCGCAGCGAGCAGACCCTGGTCGATCTCCTGCACGAGCTTCCACTCTTCGTCGAACGCGGTGATATTGAAATGGCCTCGGATCGGTGTCTCCGAAGCGAAGAAGAGCAGATCGTCCCGCGTCTGCTTTCGGCCGGAGGAGAGGGCCGGCCAGAGGTCGTGCCCGTTCAGCTCGAATCTGGACTCGATCGGGACATCGGCGGCTCGGGCCAGGGTCGGGAACACATCCATGGCGGACATGATGCTGGTATTCTTCGAGCCGGCCGCGAGTTTGCCCGGCCAGCGCATCACCGAGACGACACGAATGCCGCCCTCGAAGGTGTCGCCCTTTCCGCCGCGCAGTGGCACGTTGTCCGCTCCTCCGAGTGCGTACGCCGCGCCGCCGTTGTCGCTGAAGAAGAGCACGATCGTGTCGTTGGTCACGCCTTCATCGTCGAGGGCCGCGAGCACCGTTCCAATCGCCTGGTCCATCGCGTCGACGACCGCCGCATAGATCGGGCGGGATGTCTCCTGACCCATGAGTCTCGAGATCCGCCGTGAGTTGTCGGTTTGGGAACTCCGTGCGGGCCGGCGGTCGTCCTCCATGTCCTCGTATTTGGCGAGCAGATCGTCTGGGGCTTCGAGGGGGGTGTGCGGAGCGATGAAGGGCATGTAGAGGAAGAAGGGTTTGGATTCGTCGCGCTCCCGGATCCACCGTGCGCCCTCGTTGCCGAGCAGGAAGGTCTCGTAGCCCTTGTCATCGATCGATTCGCCGTTGCGCTGGAAATCGCGACCGCCCTGATTGGCGAAGGGCGGGAAATAGCCGACCTCTGTGTGCAGGTGGCCGTAAAAATACTCGAAGCCGCGCTGATTGGGATGGTAGGTCTCCTGGGCATGACCGAGATGCCACTTGCCGACCATTGCGGTCTGATAGCCGGAGCGCCGAAAGGCCTCTGGGAGAAAGAGCTCGTCGGGATGAATGCCGATCGTGTGCCAGGGCATGATCACGCCGTAGGCCACGCCGAGGCGCATCGGGTCGCGACCCGTCATCAAAGCGGCTCGTGTGGGTGAGCAGATCGGGGTCGTGTAGAAACGGTCGAGCTGCACGCCTTCCGCCGCGAGACGGTCGAGCGAGGGCGTTTCGATCACCTCTTCGCCATGAAATCCGACATCGGCCCAACCGAGGTCGTCTGCGACGAAGATTACGACGTTCGGTCGTCCTTCGGCCATGGCAGGTGAAGAGAGTGCGAAAAGGACGAGCAGCGTGAGGCCGAACGCGCCGAGGTGTGCTCCGTATTGGAGGCAGTAGTCGAGGCGGCAGTCGAGGCGAAGGGAAATCATTCGATCTATTCTCCAGTGATAGGTTCTTCGAATCCGCCTTTTAGAAAGTCGGGCAGCGCAGAGAGATGGCGTTCCAGATTGGCGACCTCGGGCGCGGACCCTGGGAGAGGCTTCGGAGCAGGACTGCGATGCCAGACTCGAGCGAAATGGGTCGGTGAGAGCGGAAGCGAGGGGTTGGCCTCGCGTATGAAGTGGGACGCATCGCGAGTCAGAGGCCCAACAGGCCCGCCGTATTGTCGCGCATGATCAGGCGGATCTGATCGGCTTCGAGCATCTCGATCTCCTCGAGAAAATCAAGCGGAGCGGCGACCCCCTCCGGATGCGGCCAATCGGATCCGAAGAGCACGTTCTCCGCGCCGATCCGGTCGACGAGGGCCGGGACGTCATCCTCGAAAAAGGGCGCCACCCAGACGTGCTGCTTGAAGAGTTCGCTCGGCCGCGCCCGGGGTCGTCCATCCTTCGAGGCGCCCTGGGAGGTGATCGTGATCATCGCCAGCTTGTCCAGTGCCTTGAGCAGGCCGGCGATCCATTCGCTGCCGTTCTCGATACTCGCGACCCGGAGCTTCGGGAAGCGGTCGTAGAGGCCATGGAGGATGAACGCGGCCATCGTGTCGTAGACCGGCCGCGTGCCGAAGCAGGTCAGATACTGGAAGGGCGACATCTCCTGTTCGGAGACGCCGGGTTTCTCTCCCCAGGCGGGGCCGAACCAATCGGTGTAGCCGCTCACACCGATATGGACGGCGGTGAGCAGACCGGCCTCTTCGACCCTTGCCCAGAAGGGATCGAAATAGGGGTCGGCGGGTGATCGGCCGAGCACCGGTCCGGCTCGAAGGATGATGCCCTTGGCACCGAGCGCGCTCACGCGCTCCACTTCCTCGACGGCCCAGTCGAGATCGACCAGGGAAAGGTGTGGGAACGCAAAGATTCGCTGTTGATAGGCGTAGCCCCAATCGTCCTCGACGAAGCGGTTGAAGGCGCGCATGTTGGCGAGCATCGCCTGGGGATCCTCGATGCAATCCGTTTCGAAGGCGATTCCAAAGCTCGGAAGCATGATCGCTGCCTGCAAGCCCTGCTTGTCGAGAGTCTTTATTCGCGCGTCCCTGTCACGGAATTGAGGGATGTTCGAACTCTGGAGCTTCGGGGGAACGAGGGGCTCGGTCCGCTCTTTCATGGACATGAAGGGGCGGTAGGCGCCCGGGGGCATGACTCGATCTCGGGTCGAGCGGTGGAACCCAAGGGGCCGGTCTCCGAAGGCCCAGGTCTCGGTCCCCTGGTCATCCTTGACGACGTGGCACACTCGACCCTCGTCGACGTACTTACGCGAAAGATGTCGTGAACAGCAGTCGTGGGGTTCGTAGTAGTGATTGTCGGCATCGATGGGTACGTAGTCGAGTTCGGTGTTTCTCATGGCGCTGGTTCCCCTCAGGCTTCTCGCGGTCCACGATCGCATTCGATCAGTCTACATCGGGGATCTAGCCGGCGACATCGACAAAGATCGGAGACGACCAGGCTCTCTGCTCGGAGGGCGCGAGACAATCGTCGTCGGCTTCCCGACCGAAACAAGGGTCGAGTTCGCGGCATTGCGCGTCGGGTTCTGCCTCGGTGCGGCGGCTGCATCCGAGCGGGTCCGCATCGACGACGGGGCTCGCCGCCTCGATCGCCCGAACGTAGTAGCTGGTGTCGCGCCCGGTTCTCGGAAAGTCGGGGTCGCTGAAGATGGCTTGACAGCCGTCCGGTTCCCCGAGGCAGGAGAGCGTCTTCCAAGGATCTTCGATGAGCGATGCGACGTCCTCGCCGGCTTCTTGCTGGGTACGAATGCGAATGACCTCGATCCGCGTGATCGGACGCCGGCGATCCGAGGGGAAATAACACTCGCCGAGACAGAGTGAGGCGACGCGATCCGGAGTGAGGACGTCGGTCGTCGAGGCTGGACAGCCCGGCTTCTGCTCGAAAGAGCCCGCGGCGCGGACCCGGAACGTCGGGATGCCCGTGCTCTGGACCTCGCTGCCCATCGGCCAGGCGCCGCCCGGGGCGTTCGGATCGAGTAGGTCGAACCATAGGAGAATGCGCGGGCCGCTCGTGCCATAGGTCTCCCGGCGCTCGAGCGCGTCGAAGATTTCGCCGCGATCACGGCTACGGGAATGGACCGCTGCGAGACCCCCCGTCAAGAAGAACGACCCGCTGCGCTCGCTTTCGAGGAAGGCGACGCTGGGGGTCGTCGAGCCCGGCGGGAAGGGCTCCGAGCGGGGTGCGCTGGGTCTTCGATGGGCCAGCACGAGGTCCGTGCGACCGATTTCGCCCATCCTCGCGTCGGTCATTTCTCGGCGGGCGACCTCCTTGTATCCCGTGCCCGCTCGAGCGGTGTGGTTGTCGCTCGACGCGACGAGGCCAAAGCGGAAACGCCGTGCGCCAGGGGATTGCCCGGGACGGCCCAACGCCAGCATGTGCTGCACGCTTCCGAGGGGTCGGTAGTTGAAGGCGGGTTGGAAACAGTCGAGGCACTGTCCTGCACCCTGCAGATCACCTGGGAGCAAGCCGGGAATCGTCCACGGGCCGGCGTTGCGATCGGCCGAAACGAAGTTGCGGCGGGCCTCCGCAGCGCGAGCATCGCAGTCGACATCGTCCCCCGCGTCTTCTGCGGCCGAGAGACAGCGATCGCGGATGATCTCTCCCGCCCGCCAACAGGAAGGGGTGTAACCGGGGCCGGGCTCGGGGCAACGCCGCGTGCCGTCGGCCGCGATCGCGGCCGCGACCCAGGGCCGATATTCCTCGGCGTTGCCATGGCCCGAGTAGACCTCGACGAGCCGCTGTCGGTCGGGGTCGTGTTGCTCGGAATCGAGCTGTTTCGCCCAACTGGATCCCGGCGGTGTGTACATGCCCCAGACCGTGCCGTGCGGAATCACCGTCGCGGCGTGTCCCCAATCGTCGAGCTTCGCGAAGAGCTCGGCCGGTGTCGCGACCGCTTCGCTGCAATCGAGCGGCAGGTCGCGTACTGGGACGCCGAGGGGGCAACGTTCCATCGACATGATCTCGTTCAGCTGTCGAATCATGTCGTGGCCGCGTTCGAGGGCGAAGGCACCGAGTCCGAGCGTGAGGCGACCGGTCTGCCCGGTATTGAACGTCGAGAGAACGCCCGGAGGCGGGGCGGCCGCAATCGGGCGCGCGGGGATCGCGTCCTCCGCGAGATCTCGCAAGATCACATTCTTGTGGCCATAGTGGTTGTCCGGAGTCGAACCCATCTGCGTCCACTCCCATCCGAGGAAGGACACGAGATCCGGATCTGCGCTGCCGGCGCTGATCTCATTGCACTGGCGGATCGTGTCGACGGTTTCTCGCCATCTGCGCGCGGTGATCGAGTTGGCGTGGTCATTGATCGACCAGAAATCGAGGTTGGCGCAGAAACGAGCGAAATCGCAGGCGTCGGCGACAGGATGGACGCCTTCGCCGCCCGCCGTCGGAAGAGTGAGTTGGAAGGCGTCGGCGGAGAACGAACTGTGGACGTGGAGGTCGCCGAAGAGGATCTGCTTCGGCTGGAAGACCTCGAGTCTAGCCGCGGTGGTACTTTGCCGGGAGTCGCGCGCCGCAACCTCTGCGGCTGGGAGTGTCCGATCGGTCGGCTCACCCGCCGAGACCGGAGTGCCGAACTCCCCCCCGCCCGCCGTGTAGATCACGAAGAGCGTGATCGAGCCGAGCAAGAGCAGGAATGCGATCGCGCCGACGGCAATTTTCACGACTCTCCTCCTCGCGCACTGGGACGGTCCGCGCCCCACTGCAATCGACTCTAGCGCGGGCGGCCCGGAGGGGGCTGTCGCAGGTGGAGGCTCACGTCCTCTATGTGTGTGAGGAGGTGTACCCGCTCGACGAAGCGCCAGCGGCCATCGATCGGTTCGAACCGGTCTTGGTAGCCTGCCGCGAGAATGGGGCGGAGTGGCGCGCCGGGTGCAAACTGAAAGACGACTACGGAGGAGCGCGCGGTTGCACTCGACCCGTCCTCGGCGACGTCGATGATCAGGTTGGTCGTGACGTGTCGCGTTCGGGGTGTTGTGTCGGGTCGGTAGGGGCCGGCTTTTCCCTCGACATCGTAGAAGAGATTGAAGTCGATATTCGTCTGCTTGACGGCGTCCGCACCGTGATAGGCCGCATTCGTTCCGTCTACGAGCATGACCGCGTGTTCGAAGAGTCTTCCGAGCGCATCGAGGTCACCACCGTCGAGGGCGTAGGTATAAGCGTAGATCTCCTTCTCTATCTGATATCGCGCTTCCGCGCGATCGCCGTTCGAGAATCCGGTGGCGCACCCGGTCGTCGCGAGAGCGATCGCCAGGGCGAGGGCGAGGGGGTGGATCGTCATCGGGAATGAGGCTCCTTTCAGCGACCCGCGCTCTCGAAGAAGGTCCGCTTGTCGCCATCCGGACCAAAGCCGGTCTCGGCGAGGTGCTGCATGAACTCTGCGACCTGCTTGTTGCTCGGGGGTTCGGGTCCCTCCATCCGACGTGCGATCTCGGAATCGACCACGTGAGGCCAGACCTGGGGGAAGAGGCTGCCGGAGAGGGGGTCGCCGGGCGTGAGCCCGTGATCCCACAGCAGGGGCATGGTCGCATGCCTCGGTGCATAGGTAACGTCGTTTCCCGCGTAGCGGAAGGCGAGCGCACGCCGGTCATTCTCGTTGGACGCGTTTCCCGCTGATCCGTGGCAGACGACCGGTCCGAAGACCAGGACATCGCCTGGCTCCATGTCGAATCCGATCACGTCGTGCTCGCTTCGCTCCTTGGCGAAGTCGGGTGCGGTTGGAAGCTCGGTGTCCATCATGTAGGGATCATAGTTCGGCGTCACCGCCTTGAATCGCTCGGTCCATCGATGGGACCCGCGCACGAATTCGAGGCCACTCGACGCTCGCGTGACGGGGTCGAGGGTCATCCAGAGCGACACGATCTGTGAGCCCGCGACGGGCCAGAAGGGAATGTCCTGATGCCACGGCGTTTCGACTGGACTGCCCGCCCGTTTCACGAAGAATTGCTCATAGAAAAAATTCACCGTCGGCGTTCCCAGCACCTGTTGAGCGAGCGCCGGTAGAGACGAGAAGAGGGCGAGGTCTCGGAAAGCGTCGTGGAGTTTCCAGATAAAGATGTCGCCGTGAAAACCGTCGTTCGAGTCCTTGGCGAGACTCCGGGAGATGACCTCCAGCCTTTCGATCGCGTCCTCGAGCGAAGTTCGCAGATCCTCGATCGTCTTCGCGTCGATCAAGCCCCGAGCACAGACGACGCCGTCGCGTTCGAGGGCGTCGAGCTCTCCCTGATCGAAGGGGCGATGGGGTTCAGCCGGTGCCGGGTATTCTCGGGTCATCTCGGATTCCCTTCGTGGGGGGCAGCCATGAGCGTTGGGACAGCCATGAGCGTTGGGACAGCCCTGAGCGTTGGGAC
>JAPYTP010000010.1:0-11751 GCA_029941885.1 Myxococcota bacterium | reverse complement strand
CAGCCATGAGCGTTGGGACAGCCATGAGCGTTGGGACAGCCCTGAGCGTTGGGACAGCCCTGAGCGTTGGGACAGCGCGTCCCCCACTTCGATCATCTTGCCAGAGACGGTGGCATTGATTCCGATCGGGGAAAAGAGGTCTCCGATCGCCGCAGTCACCAAGGGCGTCCCGCTCGGAAAAGCTTCGTTTTCCTTCATCCACTGACGATCCGGAAGAACGAGTCCGGGGTGTGTCGGGAGGATACGCGATCCGGGGGGGGGGAGGGGCGATTCCGCATCGGGTGTCTGATTCCGTCGTCTGCGGAGATTGCGGGCGCTTCGATGCCCACGCGGGGCCGCCGAGCCGTCCTCTGAATTCCTCGAGACGATTGCTAGTTCACGCCACAAACTCGGATCAGTCGGGTAGCATACACGGCCGATGTAGACGGAGGAGAGATCATCATGGGAGCTGATTCCGACATGCGAGCCGCCGTGGGGCAAGTCCCGCCCGGTCTCGATTTCCCCCCCGTGGAGCTCGTCTCGGCGCCGCCACTCGAGGAGGCGACCGTCGCGATCGTGACGACCGCCGCGCTTGCCCGTCCCGGCGAACCCTGGGATGACCAGACCCACGAGTTTCGCCTCTTCGATCGGGACTCGGAAGGGTTGATCATGGCGCATAACAGCACGAATCTGGATCGATCCGGATTCGCACTGGATCGGAACGTAGCTTTCCCGATCGATCGGCTCCAGGAAATGGAGAACGAGGGGCGAATTGGAAAAGTCGCGCCTCGACACGCCTCTTTCATCGGGTCGACCTTCGAACTCTCGACCTTTCTGTTCGATACGGGTCCACGACTCGCCGCGACACTCCGTGGGGACGGGGTCGACGTCGCTCTCCTCACCCCCGTCTGACCCATGTGCACGCGTACCGTGAGTACGCTCGCTCGTGCACTCGAGGCCTCCGGGATTGCGACCGTCGCCTTGCTCGCCAACCGATCTGCGGCGGAGCTGGTCGGACCACCGAGGGGCCTCTATTGTGAATTTCCGTTGGGCCGGCCACTCGGGAAACCCCTCGACACGGAATTCCAGCGGACCGTCCTGGACCGGGCGTTCGCTCTGCTCGGACGGACCGACGGCCCGCTGATCGAGGATTTCGGGGTCGTCATCGAGGACCGTGTCGGTGAGCCGCTGTCCTGTCCGATTCCGCCGAGACTCGATCCCAGCGAACCGGCCGCGATGGCCGAGGCACGCGGCCTCCGAGCTGCGCACGATCGGGGTGTAACGAGAATCGGGACGAGTCAGGTCGGACGCGTGGTCGACGCGGACGGAATCCCCGACGCGATTCGGGCCTACGTCGAGGTGGTCGAGGGCGCAGCCTGGGATCGAGTCGAATATGTTGGCGGCGATCCCACGACGCTCCTGATGGATATCCGGGCCTACTACGAAGAGGCAGCACTCGGTCTCTCCGAAGACGTACCGGCCGCTCGAGCGACCGAGAGCTGGTACTACCAGAAGACGTCGATGGGAAATCTGGTGCGCCGCTATCTGGAAGCAGTGAAGGATGTCGACCCTCCCTTTCCCGGAACCTTCTACGTCGTGCCGGCATCCCAGACGAGCGAAGTGCTCTTCTGAGGCTTCGAGAACAATGAAAGAATGTCTTCCATGAACACCGAAATGTCCGACCGGAACAAGAAAATCGTTCGACGAGTCTACGAGCGGGGATTCAATACCGGGGATGCATCGGTCTTCGACGAGCTCTATGCAGCGAGCTTTCGTCATCACAACAAGACGATCCACGACGTGTCGGCCGGCGGGGCTGGAGAGAAGGAGTCGATGCGTCGGTTTCGCGAGGCAATTCCCGACGTCTGTTTCACGATCGAGGATCAGATCGCCGAGGGGGACCGCGTGGCCAACCGGCTGACGATTCGGGGAACGCCTGTGAAGGCCTTCCCGCCGATCGAGCCCAACGGCGGGCCGATGGAGTTCCGTGCGGTCGCGATCTTCCGACTGGTGAATGGGCTCATCGAAGAAGAGTGGTTCTATCGCGAGCCGACCGAATCGAAGCCAGGCCCCTCCGATTGACACCCCGTCGCGACCTTCGTGATCATTCGTTTCGGGTCCGCAGGGTGATTTGTGACCTGTGCGCGTCGACGAGCCGCATCGCGGGTCTGCCGTCGTGACGGAGCACGCCGGGCCCGGCGCAACGGAAGATCGGGTGACTTCCGCTGGGGCTCGCTACATGCTGAGCCTGCTGGTCCTGCTCTATGTGATCAACTATATCGATCGCCAGATCCTGTCTGTCCTGCTCGAACCGATCAAGCAAGATCTGGGTGTGTCGGACACGGCGATGGGATTGCTGACGGGACTGGCCTTCGCGCTCTTCTACACGACCGCGGGAATTCCAATCGCTCGCTGGGCGGACCGCGGGAGTCGGCGGGACGTCATCTTCGTCGGCGTGATCGTGTGGAGCGCGATGACCGCGTTATGCGGAGTGGCTCGCAACTTCGCGCAGCTGGCCTTGGTGCGTGTCGGTGTGGGGATCGGAGAGGCGACGCTCAGCCCGGCCGCTCATTCCCTGATCTCCGATGTCTTTCCCCCCGAACGGCGTGCCACGGCCCTGGCGATCTACAACATCGGTGGAAACGTCGGGATCATGTTGGGCTTCATGCTCGGCGGCTGGATCGGTGAGACCTTTGGCTGGCGCCTGGCGTTCCTGGTCGTGGGCCTTCCCGGCTTGGCCGCGGCGGTGCTGGTCCGCACGACCCTCGTCGAACCCATACGGGGAAGACTCGAGGGCGTCATCGACGCGACCGAAGAATCCAGTCTGACCGAGGTGGTCGCGTACATGTCGGGCCAGCGCACCTTTCGCCACCTGTGCCTCTCGGGCGCTTTCTATGCCTTCGCCGCCTACGGCTTCACGATCTGGGGCGCAACGTTCCTGATTCGCGTACACGAGATGTCTCTCACGGAGACGGGAATCGCGATGGGACTGATTCAAGGCTTTGGCGGTGGCTTCGGGACGTACCTCGGCGGATGGCTCGCGGATCGCTTCGCTCGCGGCGATGCGCGTTATCTGGTGTGGATACCGGCCCTGGGTGGATTGCTGGCTCTCCCACTGCTCACAATCTTCCTGTTTTGGCCCGAACGGAACGGGGCGCTCGCAGCGTATGCGCTCGCAATGGTGTTCTCAGTCTTCTTCGTTGGGCCGTCCTACGCGATCGCCCAGGGTCTGGCGCGCCCTCGGATGCGCGCACAAGCCGCCGCGATGCTGATGTTCTCGATCAGCCTGATTGGCTTGGGTATCGCCCCCCTCGTGGTCGGCATCTTGAATGATTCGTTGGCTTCTCGATTCGGAGACGAGGCGATTCGGTATTCGCTGATGATTACGGGCGCGGCGACGCTGTGGGCGGTCGTTCACTCGATGATCGCGGCACGAAGCATTCGTGAGGATCTCGCGCCCGTGCGGGAATGAGCGCCGCCAGGTGCTCCTGGAAACGCGGCGCGAGAATCGTCGGCGCAGTCCGTGCGGTGTCGGTGTAGGATGAGTGCAAACCGAAGGCGAGCCCTGAGCCATCCCGAGGACGGAGCGAGAGTGAGCGATATTGGAACGATCACGAGCATCTTCCGCTATCCCGTGAAGAGCATGTTGGGCGAGGAGCTCGGCGATTCCATGCTCGACCTGAACGGGATCCCCGGCGATCGAGCCTGGGGTGTTCGCGATGAGCAGCGAGGAGATTTTTTTGTCGGGAAACGGTGCGCGGCTTTACTCGGTTGCCGGGCCTGGTATGCCGACGCCGAAGAGGTCACGGCGGCTCCCCAGATTCGACTTCCGAATGGAGATACCTTCTGCGCCGACGCGGATGGAGCGGCGAAGCGGGTGGCGCAAGCCATCGGACGCGAAGTCACCCTCTGGCCGGTCGTGCCCGAGGCGCGTCAGGCGCAGCCCAAGGACGACGCCAATCCGCTGGAGGAAATGCAGGCGCTCTTGGCGAGGGAGGACGGCGAACCGATTCCCGATTTTTCGAACCCGCCCCCCGAACTGCTGGAGGTCTACGCACGTGGGGGCCCCTTCTTCGACGCGTACCCCCTCCTCCTGGCGACGCAGCAATCGCTCGATTCGATCGCCAGGGCGTTGCCTGACGCGTTGATCGACCCGCGTCGCTTCCGCCCGAATCTCTTGATCGAGACCGCGGAGCCGGGGCCCTTTCCCGAACAGAATTGGATCGGGCGTCGGCTGCGAATCGGAGCGGCCGTCTTGCGGATTCAGTCCACTTGTATTCGATGTGTCATGACGACGCACGGTTTCGCGGACCTCCCGAAAGATCCGCGTGTCATGAGAGCGCTCGTCAAGGAGGCCGACGGGAATCTGGGTGTCTATGCGACCGTCGAAGAGTCTGGCGAAATTCGCCGGGATGATTCACTGGTGCAGCTCGACTGAGACGCATGAACCGGGAGGTGAAGAATGAACGCCAAGATCGCCGTCTATTCGATGATGGCCGTCGCGGGTCTGCTGGGAACGGGATATTTCAATCTGCAGGCCCTGGAGGCGGGGCTCGGTCTCGCCGATTTCTTCACATTGGGCTTCGTGAATCCCGTTTCGAGTTCGCTGACCGTAGATCTGTTGGTGGCGTGTCTGGCCTTCGTCGCCTGGATGCCGTTCGAGGCGCGGCGAGTGGGGATGAAGAACGCTTGGGTCTACGTCGTCATTACCTTTGTGATCGCCTTCGCTTTTTCGTTTCCGCTCTTTCTCCTGATGCGGGAACGCAAGCTACTGGCGGGAGAGGCAAACGCCTGACGATTTGATTTTCCCGCTACACCGATTGCATTTGCCGTGGGATCGGAGATCGGGCGGATCGGCTCACCATTGGTAGGCGCTTGTCATGAAACCGTAGATCGGCTCTTGAAAAGTGATCTTCGCCGCGCCTTGTGCGATCCCGTAGCAGACCTGCAGAGGCAGCAAATGCTCTTCACGGGGATGGCAATAGCGCGCGTGCGGCGCCTCTTGCCAATCGATCAGAAGCGCCTCGCGACGAGACTCCGAGATCGTCGAATCGGTACACGTTCGGGCGAGCCAGGTCTCGAATTCGCGATTCTTCAAGTCGACTCGGTCTCTATCTCGACCCGCCGCCGCTTGCATGTTGTGAAACGAAAAGCCCGATCCCAGGATCAGCAGGTTCTCGTCCTTCAGACTGGAAAGGGCCTTTCCAACCCGAACATGGAGGCCGGCGTCCAGGCTGCTCGAGAGTGAGATCTGAATACACGGGATGTCGGCGTCCGGGTACATCAGCATCAACGGGATGAAGAGCCCGTGGTCGAAGTCGCGCTGGGGATCCAGCTTGGATTCGATCTCGTCCGCTCGCAATAGCGCATGCACCCGTTCGGCGAGCTGCGGGGCTCCCGGCGCCGGATACTCGAATTCGTAGGCCTCCGGAGGAAAGCCGTGGTAGTCGAATAACAAGGTGGGAAACTGCGCTGCCGTGATCGAGATGACGGGCTCTTCCCAGTGGGCGCTGACCACGACGATCGCGTCGGGTCTGGGAATCGTAGTGGGAACGGTGCGCAGGAAGCGGTTCATGTTGGCGTGGAGAGCCTCGTCGAGCAAGGGCATGGGCCCCCCGCCATGCGGCGCATAGACTATCGTTGCATTCGCCATTGCAGGAATTCCTCTGCGGGATCCATAGCGCCGTCACCCCGAGGCGATTTAGTGGATCTCACCGTTGCAGCAGGCCGGTGGTGACGGCGGATTCATGTTGGAGTTGAGATCCGGAAGATAGAGAGCATCCTCGAGCGAAGCGAAAGTCGCTCCTGCGGCGCGAAAGGCGGCGATGATCGCGGGGAACTCATCGACGGTGTTCTGATGGATGTCGTGCATCAGCGCAATACCGCCGCCCTCCGCGAGCAACCGAGAAACCCACCACGTCGTCCCGGAATTCTTCGGGCATCGAGGGGATGTTGGATTCGTCGCAATGGCTACCACCGAATGCGAAGCACCAATCACCGGTATCGAGATGAACCCCTGTGGGCGAGAGACCTCTCGATCGCACGATCTCCATCGCAGCACAATCGGCGTGACCGTAGGGGAATCGGAAATAGCGCGGGAAATAACAGGGGTCCCCGACCGCTTCTTCGATGAGGTGTGTGGTCGTGTCGATCTCCGTCGCCACCTGTTCGGAGGAGACCGTAGTGAGGTTCGCGTGGTCGTACGAGTGATTCGCGACCCGGAAGAGTGGATCCTGATGGATCTCGAGCGCCAGTGCTCGTTCGGCTGCCGTTTCGAGCCGTTGGCCGATTATGAAGAAAGTCGCGGGGACCCCTTCTTTCCGAAGCGTCGCGAGGATCGCGGGCGTCGTCTCGGAATCCGACCCGTCGTCGAAGGTCATCGCGACCACGAGCCCGAAGGGGCCCTGGTCTGGCGGCGGTTCCTGTTCGCATGAGTATCCGGCGCCGGGATCCACTGATTCCCACGGAAGGCAGATGGCGGGCTCGAGCAGAGTGTCGAATCGCAACCAGAGAGCCGCTGCCGATGAATCCACGAAAGCGAAAACAGCGAGGTGCCCTCCCCGACCGCGACGATCCAGGGCGGCGTTGGCGATCGGGAAAGGGGGCGCTCCGCTTCGAATGTGTTGCCCCCCGTCGCGAGGCAGTTCGCGTAGGAAACGTTTGCGACTTCGAACGTGACCAGATCGATCTGTGTCCGCAGTCGCATCTCGATTCCTTGCGCGTCTCCTTCCGCCGTTCCGATGGTACAGCCGCTGGTCGACATCCGATCGATGTCGAAGAGCACGTCGATCGTCGTGAGATCAGCGTGAGCCGGTGGCGCCATCGAGGCGAACGCGATCGAGAGCACGTGAGTTCGGATCCGATACTTCCGAGCCCTCCAGACTGTCACGCTTCGGGTTTCCTCGAGCCAACGCGGTCCCTCGGAGAACGATCAGGCTTCTACGATGTGAGGTCGGGCGCTCTCGATGGCGGAGATGACCTGTTCACGCTCGAGTTTGGGAACATCGAACTTGTCGAGGGTGGCGTCGATGTGTATGAGGAAAGTCGCCCAATCGTTCTCGGTGATCGCGAAGCCCTTGAAGGAGGTCTTGATGTCCCGACCGCTGTGGATCAAGGGCCCGCCCGCGTTCGAGCACAGGTGGTCGATGAGAAGCTGCCTGTCGCTGAGGACGTGATCCTCTCCTCGACCTTTCCAGAAGCGTTCCAGCATCGGGTCGGCCTGGAGCCGCGGCAATAGATCGCTGGCCACTGCCGAGAGAGAGTCGTAGCCCCCCAGCCGGTCGTAGAGAGTCTTCTCGCCCATGGATTCACCTCGATTTTTCAGGGCCGTCTAGCGGATTCCGGACGCAGCGCATCGGCCGAGCATCCCGATCGGGGTGCCGGGCAGCGACCCCGGAATTCTACCAGACCTCGGTTTCCGTGTTTAGAGGGGGGTGCGTTTTGGGGAGTGGTTCTGTTAGGCGGTGTGGGCGAATGCGGTTTGCGTTGAGCTATCGTCCGGGACTTCGGGTCGCGGGGACGGTCCCCGCTGTGGCACGCCAGGAGGTCAATTCATCGGCTTCGGCACGGCCCCATTCGATTCCGAGAGGCCTCTGCGATCAACCGGAGATCGCGGTGCTGCGAAGATCATCTCGGTGACAGCATCGCCCCATGGGGACGTGGGATCTATTTTTCGACTGGATCGGGCTCTTTGCGAAGGGTGGTTTTCATGAGCTGAGATCCACGGGAAGTCCCCAGTGCCGACCTGCTCATCGCCCCGAGTCCTGTGCTGCCTGGCGATCGCTGCGCTCGGCACGTTCCGCGACTGACTGAGCCCACTCTCGTCCCGCTCTGTCTGGCCGTCGTCGTCATGCCCTGCGTATGGCTGGCTCGGCGGCGCCGCGTCCACTCGAGAGTCGCCTGAGTGGATGCGCGGCTAGCCGATGGGGATCGCGGACCTGCGAGAGATCTTCGCGTTCGACGCCCCGTCCGTCGTCGTCGATGTCGATCTGCGCGGTCTTATCCTGCTGGGAGAGTTCGAGCCTCACGGAGGCCCCTCCTCGCGTGACTCGATCGCGTTGCGAATCACGCTGACGAGCGCTTGCTCGATCTCGATCGCACTGACGTTGACGGGACAGGATTGATCGATGCAGAGGAGATCGACTCGTGCACACCGGTCTGCCCGGACCGGAGTTTGCGTGGTCGACATGTCCACGCCTCTTGTGGTATCGGGGGAATCGCGGCCGACCATGGCCCATCCAGAGCGACGCCCTTGGGCTGAAACCATTCGCCACCCGGTTGAAACTCAGGGATGCCCGGCAGCGGACGCATAGAGACCTCGGCTGGGGTCTAAAAGTGCCCACCTGGCCTGTTCCGATGGTCTACCGTGAGCCCCTGCGCGCCGGCTCGCGATCCGTTCCGATCGCTCATTTGACGGCTTGACCGCATGGGCGCCGACCGAGTTCTCCGGCCGCAGACGATGGAACGAATAGCATGACCGGAGTTTCGATGGAATACCACGATCTGATCTACGAAAAGTCGAGCCACATCGCCACGATTACGTTCGACAACCCGGACAAACTCAATGCGATGACAGGCCAGATGCTCGCCTCGTTCTCCGAGGCCATCGAGGAGGTCCGGCGGGACGACGACGTGCGGGTGCTGGTCGTGACCGGTTCGGGCCGTGGATTCTGCACTGGGGCCGATACCGAGATGCTGATCGCCCTGGCGATGGGCAAGCCGGTTCCGGGTGCGGTCGAGGAAGAGAGTCGCCGCAGGTCGATGGAGCCGATCGGCTGGTTCGGCGTCGAGGTCAGCCAGCTCGAGAAGCCAACGATCGCCGCGATCAACGGTCCGGCGGTCGGTGGGGGGTTCGCCCTCGCGATGGCTTGTGACCTGCGCGTGATCGCGACCGACGCGAAATTCGGAATGGCGTCCACCCATCGATATGCCTTGCCGCCCGAGGGTGGCATCACCTACACGCTGCCGCGCATCGTCGGGTTGGCAAAGGCGTGTGAACTCCTGCTGACCGGCGATCTCGTCGACGGCATCGAGGCGGAGCGGATCGGGCTCGTGAATCGCGTGGTTCCGCCGGAGCAGGTTCTCGATTCTGCCATGGAGCTGGCCGAGAAGATCGCCGGTAACGGTCCGATCGGCATGGAGCTCACCAAGCAGCTCATCTACCGAGGCCTCCACGAATCGAATATCGCCACTCAGGTCGAACGCGAGGACGCGGCCCTCGTTCGCGGTTTCAAGACCGAGGACTACGTCGAAGGATCGACCGCCTGGTGGATCGAAAAGCGGAAACCGGTATTCAAAGGGAAATAGCAGGCGGCGCTTGCGCCGTCCGCGGCGGCGCATCCAGCCCGATAAATCGCCGCTTCGTGGACTAATCGACGAAGCGGCTCTTCTCGGGGCCGATTCGCGCGACGAGAGGCGCCAGCTTCTCCGTGTCGAAACCGTAGGCAGCGGCTGCGTTGCCACCGAGGATGGCATCACGATCCGATTCGGGAATACCCTGGAATGAAGTCGTGAGTCGGTCACTCGTCTCGGGCCAGCTGCCCTCGGGATGCGGATAGTCGCTGCCCCACATCAGGACGCCGATACCGATCTCGTAGCGTTTTTCGATTTCGTGCCGATGGCCCATCGAGCCGATGCGGACATTGCGGGCGAAATACTCGCTGGGCTTCATCTTCAAGTGGCTCGTGAAGTCGCCGAGTTTTGCACTTCCGGCATGGGTCGTCGCGCGTTGATCGAGCATCTCCAGAAAGGAGGGCACCCAGGCCGCAGTGCCCTCGGTAATCGCGACGCGCAACTTCGGGAAGAGCTCGAAGACCCCCGCCCAGATCAGGAAGGTGAGCGGACGCGAAACCCAGAAGGCGACTTCGGAGATGTAGATGCCCATGGCGCCGCGCGTCGTCGGCTTTTCGAGCGTCGGTGGCCAACTTCCGAAATAGGTCGAATTGTCCGCGGGTCCGGAGTGGAAATGCACGACCATCTCGAGTTCCTGGCAGATCGCCCAGAGCGGGTCGTAGCAGGGGTCGTGATAGGCGGGATGGTCCCCCCACATGACGGGAATCATGATCGAGCCCAGGCCGTTCTGCTTGGCCCATCGCACCTCCCTCACCGCGGTATCGACGTCCCAGGTGGCGGGCACGACGGCGACACCATGATGGCGTTCCGGCGCCATCTGGCAGAATTCCGCGAGCCAGCGGTTGTGCGCGCGGGCGCCCGCCCACTGAAGCTCGCGGTCTGCTCCCTTGGGGCCGAGCCCGATTCCGGCGCCGAACGGCGGCGCATTCATCTCTGTAATCCCGTCCGGAAAGATCACCTCGCCTGCGATCCCGTCCTCATCGAGCATCTTGATGCGTTCGGCGTGATCCCACGCACCCGTGAGTGCCCTCTCGTGGCCTTTGCGCCACTCGTGATTGATGTCCTTGACCAGGAAATGTTTTTCGAGTTCCTCGGTCGTTGCGATCTGCTGGGCGTGCGCGGTGTCGAAGGCCGGACGGTACTGGGGATCGAGATATGCGCGATATTCCGCCGGCCGAAGTCCGGCATGGCAATCCGATGAGATGAGCAGGTGACGATCCATGACGATTCCTCCGTGATCGGCGCTCACGCCAGACCCGTTAGTTTCCGATGCTGTCGATCTTCGGACCGATTTCGGCGGCCTTCTGATTGAGCTTGTCGAGGTCGAAGCCGTAGACACCGACCGCGGTTTCCCCGAGCATCAATCCGCACTCGCTTCGTGGCACTCCGGCGAATGCCGAATTCAGCTTGTCCGCAGTATGCGGCCAGGTGCCTTCGATGTGGGGATAATCCGAGCCCCACATCAATTTGTCGATGCCGATCTCCCGGCGGACCGCGAGGACGTCACCGTCGAGGAAGGCCGCTGCGAGATAACAGTTGCTCGCAAAGTACTCGCTCGGCTTTCGCGGAAGCTCCCGACGCATGTGTTTGAACATGGGAAGCTCGTATTGGCCGTCCAGCGCTTTCATGGCCGGCAGGATCCAGGTCGCTCCTTGCTCCGTCATGACGAATTTCAACTTCGGGTGGCGTTCGAAGACGCCGGACCACGTCAGGAAATGGAAGGGGCGATGGGCCCACCACGTGATCTCGTAGAGGAAGATTCCCAGTGAACCACTGTGGTCTCCATAATTCGGGGTCCATCCGGAATGGGAGTGGATCGGCATCTCGAGGTCTTCGCAGACCGCCCAGAGAGGTTCGTAGCGGGGGTGGTTGTAGTAGGGGAGGCCATTGGTGTCGACGGGCAGGATGATTCCGGCCGTCACCCCGTTGTCGCGCATCCACCGGATCTCATTGACGGTGGCGTCGATGTCGTCGATCGTGATGAGGCCAACGCCCGCGCGTTGGTGCGGCACTTCGGCACAGAAATCCGCCAGCCATCGATTGTAGGCTCGGCATCCTTCGAACCAGATATCCGCTTTCTGTGGGTATTGGTAGGTCATGAGCCCCACGTCGAAGGGGGAGATGGTCTCGAGACTGCCACCCGGAAAGATCACTTCGGCGACCACACCATCACCGTTCATCTCCTCGAGCCGGCGTTTGGAATCCCAGGCCCCCGCCGCCTGGCCCCCCTCGTTCGAGACGTCGACTTCGAAGTCGGCGAGAGCCTCGTCGCCGTAGATGGCGGCTCCCGTATGATCGGCGCGGCGACGCTGCTTCCCTTCGGTGTCTGCGATCCACGTGTCGAAGGCGTCGCGGAATCGTGGAGAGATGTAGCTGCGCGCCTGATCCGGTCCAACTACATAGACGATAACTGCTGCCACG
>JAPYTP010000009.1:28368-66771 GCA_029941885.1 Myxococcota bacterium | reverse complement strand
CCATATCGCCGGACCCTTCTCCACGACCGCACGCCCAATGGTCGACGCCTGCCTCGCGACGGGGACACATTACCTGGACGTGACGGGCGAGATCGATGTCTTCGAGGCGATCGCGCGGCGCGATGCGGAAGCCCGCGCGGCTGGCGTCCTGCTGCTTCCGGGGGTTGGCGCTAGCGTCGTCCCGAGCGATTGCCTCGCGGTCCATACGACATCGAGAGTCGAGGAACCGACCCACCTGCGAATTGCGATCGCCGGAATGGGCGGCGGTGTATCCCGCGGTACGGCCCGAACGCTGGTCGAGTCGTTAGGCGACGGCCTGCGCATTCGAAGGGACGGGATCCTGCAACGTCAGGCGAGTGGAAGCCTCGAACGCCGCTTCGATTTCGGGGCCGGACCGACGCGGGGAATCGCGATGCCCTGGGGCGATGTCGCGACGGCGTTCCACTCGACCGGAATCCCGAATATCGAGGTCTATTTCATTCTCTCGGGGGGCGTCCCCCGAATGATCAAGGCGAGCCGGCTGGCGACGCCCTTGCTACGGACGCCCGCCCTGCAGCGCTTCTTGAAGCGGCGCATCGACGGAATGCGCGAGGGACCGACCGCGGCAGAACGCGAGGGGACGCGAACGTTTCTCCTGGCGGAGGTCGAGGGCGCAGGGGGAGAGACGGCGCGCTCGCTCCTCGAAACGCCGAGCGGATATGCCCTGACCCCGATCGTGGCCGTCGAGGCCGCGCGACGGGCGATCGAGGGCGAAGCACCCGTCGGTTTTCAGACCCCCGCCACGGCCTTCGGCGCCGATTTCGTGTTGGGAGTCGCCGACTGTCGGCGCAGGGATTTCGAGCAGACCGAACCGAACAGACCCGAAGCAAGGCCGCCCCCGAGCGAGGTCGGCTAGACTGAGACCCGCGACCGCATCATGACGAAAATCGACCAATACGAATCTCTCTTCCGCTCCGCCGACAAGGCCGTCTACACCTATCAGCGAATCGAGCCCACTCGGATCCTGGTCGTCAGCGACTTCGACGGCGAGGACGCGCTCCAGTTCTTCGATCAGGTCCGAAACTTCCTCTCGGTCCTCGAAGAGGGACGGCCCGAATGGTCCCATCTCGACGGCGGGGCTTTCGAGACGGTGGGCGCCCTGCTCGAGGCGGTTGCCAGCCGCGGGCCCGATCTGATCGTGACCTATCGCCATCTCCATTCGCAAGCGTGGAAGTGGCCCTATAGCCTCGGCGAACACCTCGACGTACTCACCCAGGCGACCCAGATCCCCGTTCTCGTTCTGCCGCACCCGGACGCCGACCATTCGCTCGACCACAGCCTTCTCGATACCGACTGCGTCATGGCAATCACGGATCACCTCGTCGGCGACGATCTGCTCGTGAACTGGGCGCTTCGCTTCACCGAGTCCGAGGGGACCTGCTGGCTCACCCATATCGAGAGTGGCCCCGCCCTCGAACGGGTGCTCGAGGCGATTTCGAAGATCGCCGAGATCGACACGGATCAGGCGAATGCGCTCATCCCCGCCCAGCTCCAAAAGGAACCGGCGGACTATATCCGTCGCTGTCGCGACCTCATCGAAGCCGAGGCGCTCCACATCAAGATCGAGGAAATCGTGACCGTCGGACATCGACTCGCCGAGTATCGACGACTCGTCGAGGAACACGAGGTCGATCTTCTCATCATGCACACGATGGACGGAGACCAGCTCGCCATGCGCGGAAGCGCCTATCCCCTCGCGGTCGAACTGCGGCAGATTCCTCTATTGATGCTCTGATGCGTGACGCTCTAAAGCGGATCACTCCCCCGACTCCCAAAGAGGGCCTCCCTTGACAGAAGCGGTGCATCACGAAGTTCCGATGATGGTGACGGGCCTGTTCGCGTTCCTGTTGGTGTGCATGATCGCGTGCCTGGCCCTCGAAGAGAAACTCCACGCCAAGAAATCCGTGATCGTCGGCGGCTTCGCGGTCCTCTGTCTCCTGCTCGGCGGTGCGCTCGGCCTGCTGCCCTTTCATGACATGGTGATCCGCACGGGCGAGGAGTCGATCCTTCTACCGGTCTATATCCCGGCGATCGACTGGGGCGTCGTCGCGATCATTCTCGGCTCGTCGCTCTTCGTCGACATCACGTCGAAGTCGGGCCTCTTCTCCTGGATCGCGATCCGGCTGACGAAGACTTCTCGGGGCGATCCGCTGCTGCTGCTCGTCTTCTACGGTGTCATGACGGTCTTCTTCTCGGCGGTCCTGAACAACGTCACGGCGATGATCATCGTCGGCTCTCTCACCGGCGTCTCGCTGAAGCGGCTCGGCATCGAGGACAAGCTGCTCGGCTTCCTCCTGATCGAAGGGCTGCTCACGAACGTTGGCGGTCTGCTGACGCTGATCAGCTCCGTCCCGAATATCATCGTGGGCAACGCCGCCGGCATTTCCTTCATGAGCTTCTTCTTGCGTGCGGCGCCCTATGTGCTTGTCGCAACCGCGGGAACCCTCGCCCTCGGAGCGAAGCTCTTCGACATCCGACGTCTGGCCAGCGATACCGAGATCGAAGAAGCCGCCGCCCAGGTCGCCGGCTTCGATGAGAACGACGGCATCGAATCGGATTTCGCGTTCTGGTTCGGAGCGACGATGCTCGTCGCCTTCATCGGGACGATCGCCGCGGCTTCGGTCCCGGACAGCCTGCTGAACGATCTCGGGATGGGCTATGTCGCCCTCTCCTTCGCGATCATCATGCTGATCCGACACAAGTCGACGGCGGACCGCTTCTATCAGACCGTCGATTGGGATCTGCTGGCCTTCTTCGCGGCGCTCTTCATCGTGATCAACGTGATGGAACACGCCCTGGTGCTCGACGCGATCGGGCAGATTCTCCGCCCGGTCCTCGAGATGGGCGAGCCGGGTGGACCGATGACACTCCTGGTCGCGTCCGCCGTCGCGAGTTCGGTGACGGACAATATTCCCCTGGCGGCGATGCTCGCGAAGATCCTCGGCGACACGGGGATTGCCAGCGACTCCCCCTATTGGTGGTCCGTCGTATTCGGCGCCAATCTCGGCGGCAACCTGACGCCGATCGGATCGGCCTCGACGCTGGTCGCCGTCACGATCATCCACAAGTACGGGCTCGCGATGAGCTTCGCGACCTTCGTTCGGACCGCGCTGCCCTACGCGATCGGACAGCTGGCGCTCGCGGCGCTCTATCTGTGGTGGGTCTCGTAGGGTCGCGCCTCGACCCCGCCGCTACTCGCCCGTGAAGACCGGATCCCGCTTCTCGAGAAAGGCGCGTGGTCCTTCGGCGGCGTCCTTCGACATCATCACCTTGATGCCGTGCTCCATCTCGATCTTGAAAGCCTCTTCCTCGGGCATCGTCTCCGTCGCGCGAAGCGTCGCCAGGATACCCGCCACGGCGAGCGGTCCGTTGCTCGCGATCCGGTTCGCGATCTCCTTGGCCTTCGCGAGCGCCTGCCCGTCGGGCACGACGTGGTTCACGAGCCCGAGGTCGCAGGCGCGCTGCGCAGGCAGATCCTCGCCCGCGAGCAGCATCTCCGCCGCGATCGCATAGGGGATCTGGCGTCGCAAGCGAACCGCCGAGCCCGCCATCGGGAAGAGACCGCGCTGGACCTCGGTCACGCCAAACATGGCACTCTCCCCGGCCACGCGGATGTCGGTGCCCTGGAGAATCTCGGTTCCGCCGGCCCGCGCGAAGCCTTCCGCCGCCAGGATGACGGGCTTGGTCGGGCGATAGGTCTTGAGCCAGCAGTCCATCATCATGTTCGGGTTTTCCATCACCCGTTTCATCCAGTCGTTCTCGGGCTTGCCCGTGCGCAGTTTCGGGATCTCCGACAGATCCATCCCCGCGCAGAACGTGTCGCCGGTTCCGGTCAGGATGGCGACGCGAAGATCCGGATCCTCGTCGAGCTGGATCCAGGCATCACAGAGACGACACATCACCTCCGAGTTGACGCAGTTCTTCTTCTCCGGGCGATTCAGGGTCACGATGAGGATGTGACCTTCCTTCTCGACGATGACGGCGGGCATTTCGGGGACTCCTTCCAGCGATTCAAGAGCGGGGTTTCGGCGGCTTCGGACAGGCGCGCGAGGGCGGGCGCCGATTCTACGAAAGCCCCTCGGCGGGCAACACCCTGCGTGCCGGATCCACCGGGAATGAGGGGCAGGCTCTCGGAAGCCCCATGGGGAGACTCAATTCGTGGGGGGCCCTGACCGATTCATCCTTTCGCGGCCTCCTGATCGACCGCCAATACGTCCCTGGGTGCAGCGCCGACCTTGAGGAGCGCGCCGCCATCCGGTACACAACGGCCCCACGAGTGATCCCCGATCGTCTAACGGCAGGACAACAGACTCTGAATCTGTGAATTATGGTTCGAATCCATATCGGGGATCCAACTCGGCCCGCCCCCACCCGAGTTCAATCTGTCGGCGGGAGCGAATCGGCGAAGGCGCGACCGTAGACATCCCACAGGGTCACGAAGACGGCCGCCACGATCGGGCCGAAGAGTGAAATCCCGCCCAGCGTGCCGATCATGATCATCCGGTCGGACATCTTGGCGTCCGAGCCGACGAGTCGCGGGCGCAGCACGTTGTCGATACTCCCCACCCTATCGAGGGGCGACACCGCATAACTCGGCCTTCCCCGTTCAGTTCGGAACCCATTCGGTCCGAAACGCGACGTCGGGTGGGGCGAGGTCGACTGCTTCCCCCATGGGGTGTATTCTCGCGCCTCTCACGGGGAGCTTGGTCGCTCGCGGGCGGAAAATTTCGCCACGCCCCCCTTCGAATCCATTTATCCGAACTCTTGGAGAGACACGAAAATGGCTGATCACCGCAGCAATCAGGGACGCCGAAATTCTCGTTGGGCATTCACGCTTGCGACTACGCTGCTCGCGATCGGGCTCGTCGGTGCGCCGACGACCGCGCTTGCCGAACCCGAATACAACTCGGCCCGCAAGGTCGGCCGCGGCTTCGCCAATGTCGCCCTGGGCTTCCTCGCCATTCCCGGTCAGATGATCATCGAGACCCACAATCGCGGCGCCGCGGCGGGGCTTCCGCTCGGATTCGCGATGGGCATCGGCTGGTTCGTTACGACCGAGGTCGTGGGGATCTGGGAGATCCTCTCCTGCCCCTTCGAGATTCCGGAGGACTTCGCACCGATCATCGAGCCCGAGTTTCCCTGGGACTATTTCGACGCCATCGAATCGGCGCCTTCGAACGGAGCCGCCGCGGCGAAATAGCCCGGGGTCGCTGAGTAGCGGCGAAACCTTTCCGATCCCCGATCGTCTAACGGCAGGACAACAGACTCTGAATCTGTGAATTATGGTTCGAATCCATATCGGGGATCCATTCGAGCGCCGACGGCGAGCCCAGCCGGGCGGTCGACCGCGTAGCCGACACCAAGTCGAATTCTCGGGAAGAGTCGATTCAGAGAAGCTCGACGGGATCTCCGACACGAACCCGACCCGGCGTCTCGACCTTCGCGTAGACGCCGAGATTCCCGTCCGCCTCGCGCACGAGCGCGCGCATCAGCTGCGGATCCTTGGGCAATTCCTCGAGACCGTGGGTCGTCATGACGCAGCGCGGACACTCGATCTCGACCGCGATCACCGCGTCGCCGATGCGAAGGCGCCCCCCACACCAATCCCGCTCCGGAAATTCGGAGTCGGCCGGCGTCTCGCCGATCACGAAATTCGGCCGGAAGCGGCGAACGTCGAAGCGAGATTCGGGCGCGCGTGCCTGCATCGTGTCGAGGGAGGACTGCGTCATCATCAAGAGGGGATAGGCATCGAAATACGTTCCCGGCGGAGTGTCGTATTCGAAGAGTTCGGGAGGGAAAACCGATAGGTCGGGCAAGGGCTCCTCCGGCAATCGGCCGAACATCGCCCGAAGATCCTGCTCCATGTCATCGCTCGGCGGCGCGCCCCGGCGATAGTGATCGATCGCGTCCGCCGGCAGCAGCGGCCAGAGCGTCACCGGATGATCGAGGAACTTCGAGATCCGCTCGCCCGCGTCGTCGACTCCGGTCGCGAAATTCGAGCCATCCGGTAGCGTGATCTCCGCCGGGCTGGAACCCTCCACCGCGGGCTCCTCCGCATAACGGGCCGAACACGACATCAGGGCCGCGAATTTCTTGGCCCCGCGGATCCCACCCTCCTTCTCGTCCCGAATCGCCCAGGCCCGATCGCCGGGCATTCCGCCCGACCCGAGGGAGAGCGACTCGATGATCTCGCCCCCCATGCTCTTGACCGGGTAGCGACGAAGCTGCGTGACGACACCCACCTGCATGACGACCTCCCTGGACTCCTTCGCCGATTGCGAGGGCCTCGATCGGAATAATCTACCACGAGTCCCGCGGCGCAGATGCCCGTCCTTGCCGACGCAGCTTCCCGCGCCAATTTGGTCGACCCCGCGCAACGCGCTAATGGATCCTCATGCATGAACTCGTCCTCCGGGGTGGAACCGTCGTCGACGGCACGGGCGCATCGGCTGTCTCGGCGGATGTCGCGATCGACGGCGGCCGCATTTCCGCCGTCGGAGAGGTCCGCGAGACGGGATCGAGCGAGATTGACGCGAGCGGCTGCTGGGTCACCCCCGGCTTCATCGATCCGCACACCCATCTCGATGCCCAGCTCTGTTGGGACCCCAGCGGCTCGCCCTCGAATCGCCACGGCGTGACCACCGTGATTCTCGGGCTGTGCGGATTCGGCGTGGCGCCCTGTCCCCCCGGCGGCGACGACTATCTGCTGCGGGCGCTCGAGGTGGTCGAAGAGATCCCCTTCGAGACGACGCGACGAGGCGTTCCCTTCGAGTGGAATACCTGGTGCGAATACCGCGACTTCCTCGCGCGGCAGCCCCTCGGCGTGAACGCGGCGGGCTTCGTTCCCCATTCGGCGCTGCGCTATTCGGTGATGGGCGATCGAGCACGCTCGGATGTGGCGACGAACGACGAGCAGATCGCGATGGTCGACGCCCTGCGCGACGCGATCGATGCCGGCGCGATCGGATTCGCGACTTCGCGGGGCCCCAATCACGTCGACAGCTATGGCGACCCGGTCCCGAGCCGAAACGCGGATGCCGCAGAGCTCCGCGCACTCGTGAAAGCCTGCGCGGGTCGGCTCTGGCAGATCAATGTAGAGACCAAATTCAGTCACGACGCGAACGCGTTGATCGAGGAGATCGAGACCTACGCTGAGTGGACCCGCGCCGGCGATGCACGCATGACCTGGACGCCCTTCTACGCCGAGCCCGGCGAAACCGTCTGGCGCGAGGTGCTCGATCACAACACGCGCCTGAACGATTCGGGACTCCGGGTCGCTCCCCAGATCACCGCCGTTCCCATCACCCTGCTGCTGCGCTTCGACGACCGCTCGGTCTTCAGCGCGATCGCCGGCTGGCAGGAGGTCCTCGAGGGCTTCTATCACGACTCCAGCGATGAGAAGAAGGTGCGACTCCGCGACGAGAATGTGCGCAGTGTCATGAAGGAGGGCGGAGGGGACCCCAAGAATCCACTGACACCCGACTTCGATCTCTGGACTTTTTCCCTCGTGCCCTCGCGTCCGGAACTATCCGGTCGAACGCTCTCGGAAGCCGCCGCGAGCGAGGGAGTTCATCCCGTCGACCTGTTATGCGACCAGATCATTCGCGACGACCTGGCGACACTGATCGAGGTTCCGATCTTCAATCGCAGCAAAGAGGGGGTCGTGCGTTTTCTCGAAGATGACGGGACACTGCTCGGACTCGGGGATTCCGGCGCTCATGTCATGAGCGTCACGAACTACCGCTACCCGACCTTCCTGCTAGAGGAACTCGTCATGCGGGAACGGTCGGTCTCCATCGAACTGGCGATCAACCGGATGACCCGGGTTCCCGCCGAGATCCACGGCCTGAACGATCGCGGCGCGCTCCTTCCCGGGCTGGCCGCGGATCTATGCGTGATCGATCCCGCGAAGGTAAAGCTCGGTCCGGTCGGGGTGGAATACGATCTGCCCGGCGATGCGCCCCGTCTCGTTCAATCCGGAATGGGCTTCCGCGCAGTCTACGTGAATGGGGTCAAGACGATCGACCGGGATCAGCCGACGGGGGAGCGGCCAGGACAGATGCTCCGCGCCACCGGCGCGGAATAATTGGCCGCCGGTCTCATCGAGTCAGCCTCAGATACTCGAACCACCACCGGACCCGGGTTCTCGTCCTCGAGGCAGGCGTCGCCTCGACTCGCCGTCACCATCGTGACCGAAAGCCCGAAGGAGACCCCGACGACACCGACATGCGGGTACACCGATCGCTGAGGAGGGCGGGCAGCGGGAATGGCGGAGAGGGTGGGATTCGAACCCACGAGGGCTTTCACCCTGCCGGTTTTCAAGACCGGTGCCGTCAACCACTTGGCTACCTCTCCGGAATCACCGTCCCGCTTCGTGGCCATTCGACTCGAACGCCCGAGCTTAGCAGGCGCCTCTCGCTCAGGCCGTTTCGAGATCCCAGCGAGCTCTCGAACCCGGACGCTAGTATCGCGAGGGCGAGATCGGCGGAATCGAAGCGAGCTCACGCGAACTGGGAATGCGGCTTGGTCACACCGTGACCGGCCAGGATCTCGGACCCTTGGACGACCGCCCTCGGGCAAATGGGAAACGGAGACGACATGGATTTGGAACTGAATGGCAAACGTGCGCTCATCACCGGCAGCTATCGCGGGACCGGAGCGGGACTCGCGCGCGTGATGGCCCGAGAGGGTGCCGCGGTCTGGGTCCACGGATTCGAACTCGATGCGGCCGAGGACATCGCCCAATCGATTCGCGAAGAGGGACACGAAGCCCACGCGGTCGCAGGCGATATACGAACCGACGACGGAGCCCGCGACGTCGCGGAATCCGTTGGCGAAATCGACATCCTGGTCAACAACTACGGCGTCGCCGAGGGGGGGACCTGGGAAAGTCCGACCTCGGATTGGCTCGATATCTATCACAAGAACGTGCTCTCCGGAGTGCGCCTGATCCAGGCGCTGACCCCGGGCATGCGCGATCGGGGCTGGGGACGGGTGATCTTCCTGAGCACGGTCGGCTATGTGCGCCCCAACTCCCGGATGCCCCACTACTACGCCTCGAAGACGGCGCTCATCAACATGACCGTCTCCCTCGCCAAGGAATTCGCGAATACCGGAATTACCGTCAACTGCGTCAGCCCAGGCATCATCGCGACTGAGGAGATCCGTGAGATGTTCCGTCGGCGTGCCGAGAAAGAAGGCGAGCCCACCGACTGGCCGAGTCTCGAGAAGAGGATCGCGGCCGGCGACATGGCAAACCCGGCGGGCATCGTCGGAGACCCCGAGGACATCGGCCACCTCATCGCCTTCCTCGCCAGTGACAAGGCCCGCTACATCAACGCCGCAAACCTCCGAATTGACGGGGGCAGCGCGGACTCGATCCAATAGGATCGACGTCGGGGGCGGGGGCAGGGGCGGGGGCGGGGTCGGGGTCGGGGAGTTCGCGACTCACATCCGCCCGAGGACCGGACGGAAGCGACGCGAAAATGGCTGGACCGACTCTAGACCGGAGCCTCCACTCCCCGTTCGGTCTCTCGCCGGCGCGCGAGTTCTTCGAGGATCTCCGTGTGACGAGCGTGACCCAGCGTGTACCCGCGCGCCAATAGCCCGCTGATCAAGACGAAACAGACTGGAGCGATTGCAGTCAAACCCCGAATCGAAAAAAGAACCGCGTCGGAGTTTCCGGGACCCGGAGAAAATCCGACCCGATCGAGTACCGCGAAGGCCAGCGCAACACCGATCGCGCCGGTCAGCTTACGCACGAAGGTGAAGACGCCAACATAGAGCCCTTCCCGGCGTTCGCCCGAGAGCACTTCGTCTTCGTCCGCGATATCCGCCACCATCGACCAGGGCATCATATCCGCGGCCGAATAGCCCGCTCCCGATAGAGCGCCGACCGTGAGGATGAGCCAGAGGGGCCAGTCGGGCTGGAGCATGAAGAGCCCCACGAAGGTGAGCACCCAGCCAGCGCACGCGTAAATATAGACGGTCGCCTTGTCGCGCCCTCGTGCGAACCGCAGCCAGAAGGGCATGGCGAAGATCGCGGTGAGCAAGAAGGCGACCATCATCGGACCGAAATACTCGGGATGCCCGATCACGTAGGTGAAGTAGTGGAGGAAGAGCGCGAGGGGCAGATCGATCGCGATCCGGCCGAGAGCGAAGAACGCGAGCAAGCGCCGAAAGCTGCGATTCCGGATGAACACGCTGAAATAGGCACGAAAGGAGAGCGTCGATCCGAGCTGCCGCGACGGCTTTTCGTAGGTGACCCACCAGATCGGCAGCCACGGCCAGACGATCCAGAGCGCGAAGATTCCCCCGACGAACGCCCAGGCAGCATCATCCCCGCCGAAGTGGACAACGAGAGGCCGGAAGCACAGCGCGATCAGAAGCGTCCCGAAAAGCGAGGAGACCGAGCGAAAGGTCGCGAGTGACGTTCGCTCGTCGTAGTTGTCCGTCAACTCCGGCATCAGGGCCTGATGGGGCACGGCGACGATGGTCATGCTGATACTGATCAACGCATAGAGCGCGACGTAGTAGGCGAACTCGAGGGCCTGGTTCTCGATCGTCGGCGCAGCCCAGATGGCGGCAAAGGAAACCGCGAAGGGGATCGCTCCAATCAACAGGTAGGGACGCCTTCTCCCCGCCTTCCATCGGGTGCGATCGGAGAGGCGGCCCATGAAAACGTCAGAGAGCGCGTCGACACTTCGACCCACGAGCGGAACCATCCCGGCGAGCCCGATGCGCATCTCGACCACGTCGGTCAAGTAGAAGGGAAAGATCATGGTGAGCGCAACGAGTGCGACGTTGACCGAGTGGTCACCGAGTCCGTAGATGAATTTCAGCGTGAAGGGCAACCGGGCGTTGTGCACGGGAAGAGCCTACACGACCCGGGCGGCGCCGGACCCCTACCGCGACTATCCTCGGCGCCCCATGCCCACGCCTCTCTCGACTCGCATCGCCGCCATCGACTGGATGCGCGGTTTCGTGATGATCCTCATGGCAATCGATCATGCGTCACAGACGTGGAATGCGGGACGCGTGAATGCGGACACCGCCTACCTGCCCAGCTTCGATTTCACCGGGCCACTCTGGGAGCCCGGCACGGCCCTGGACGAAGCGCAATTCTATACGCGATGGATCACCCATCTGTGCGCCCCGACCTTCCTCTTCCTGTCGGGAACCTCGCTCGCGATGAGCTTCGAAAAGAGGCGAGCGCAGGGCATGCCGGAACTCGCACTCGACCGCCATCTCCTGATTCGCGCGGCGGTCGTGCTCGCGTGCGAGGCGGCGCTGAGCCTGATGGCGGGCATGGGCGTCGCGATGCTTCAGGTCCTCTTCGCGATCGGAACGTCGATGATCGCGATGATCGTGCTCCGTCGCTTGCCGACGGCGGTCCTGCTCGCCCTCGGACTCGGCTGGCTGGGGGGCAGCGAATTCGTGCTCATGTACCTCTTTCCCATCCCAGAGGCCTTCTCCCTGAACAACCCCGCCTTTTCGCTCCCCACGCTTCTCCTCTTCGTCGCGGGTTTCTCGGATTCCGTCGTCGTCTTCTATCCGATGACCCATTGGCTGGCGATGATGCTGATCGGCTGGGCCTTCGGTCGCTACCTGCTCGACCAGTCGGCGAATGAAAAGGGGCGCGAGAATGCCGAGAAGCTGCTGCTCCTGTCGGGCCTCAGCGCGTTGCTCTTCTGGGCCTTTCTTCGGAGCGGGAACGGCTACGGGAATATGGGCCTGCTTCGCGACGATACGACGATCGTGCAGTGGCTCCATATGAGCAAATATCCGCCGGCCCTCGTCTACTCGCTGATGGAACTCGGATTGATGGCGCTTTTCCTCGTCTTCTTCTTCCGCCTCGAACGGCGCCTTTCGGGTCCGGCGAGTCCCTGGAATCCACTCCTCTTGTTCGGACAAACCGCGCTCTTCTTCTACATGCTCCACTTCATCTTGCTCGGAGGCGCGGCGATCGCGATTACGGGGGGGATGATGCTCCGTTCACTGACCGAGACCTACGTGGTGACCGGAGTCGTGCTCGTCCTGCTCTATCCGGCCTGCCTGGGCTTCCGCACGCTCAAGCGGAAATATCCGAAGAGTCCCCTCCAATACATCTGACAGCACATCCGAGCCTCCATCGACTCGCGTCGAGAGTCCTCAGGCCTGCTTGTCCTCACATTCCTGCTTCCGCGCCATCCAACCCTTGATCATCTTCCCGAAATGGGCCGGGTTGTAGACGTCTTCTTCGTAGGACCACTTCATGTTCCCCGCATAACGTAGGATCGTGATGTTGTACTCCTGGTGGATGCTGCCGTCACCCGGGTCCGACATGCGATTCCAGACCTTCGCGATGACCCAGCCCCGGTCCTCGTCGATCGTGTACCAGTCGATCGGGAAATGAACCATCTCCCGATTGATCGGCTCGGACATCGCCGTCTGGATCCAGTTGTAGATCGCTTCCCGCCCGCCGAACTCGCCAAAATGATGTTCGACATAGGTCGCGTCCTCGGTGAACTGGTCTGCCCAGGCTCGCCAGTCGCCCGAGGTTCCGGCCTTGAGGGCCGTCTCTTGATACGACTTGAAGGCTTCTTCGAGTTCTTCACGGCTAAAGCGTCCCATCTCGTGCATCTCCTCTTTCGGGGTGTCCGGGTCTTTCCGGGGCCTGCGAGTCTACGAGTCCGCCACCCGCTTGGAAAGACGAGGCCTCGCCGGTCGATCTTCGTGCCGTTTGCAGACGGGTCGCTCGTTCCGATCCACCACGCGGATTCCTGCACGCATTCGCCCGGCCCACACCCGCCGTCGCCGAGTTATGATTCGAGCTGCGCCGGCCCCGCCCGTTTTCGGACGGCGCCCCGACCCAAGGAGCCTCTCCGTGATCGATTTCCGTGCCCTCCCCCAACTCAGATTCGATCGCATCGCCAATTTTCGCGATATGGGCGGACACACGACCCACGCGGGACGCCGCCTCGCCGCCGGCCGGCTACTGCGGAGCGGACATCTCGCCGACGCTTCGGACGCGGATGTAAAGAAGCTCGAAGCCTTCGGACTGCGCCGGGTGTTCGACTTCCGAACGGAGACCGACATCGAGCAGGAGGGGAGTGACCGCCTCACGAGCACCGCCGAGAACGTCCTGCTCCCGATGCCGGACCCGGCCAAGGGAGCGGATATCCGCAAGTTGATGGTGGGCACGACGGTCGACGACCTGCACGGCATCTTCGGCGACGGCAAGGCGGAGCGGATGATGGTCGAATCCGCCGCGGGCCTCGTCCGAGAGCGCCGCGAACCCTACACGCTCTTCCTGAAGGCCCTGGCGCGAGCGGACCACGTGCCGGCGCTCTTCCATTGCTCAGCGGGCAAGGACCGCGCCGGTTGGGCCGGATCCATCGTGCTGCTCTCGCTCGGCGTTCCCGAGGATCAGGTGATCGAGCAATATCTGCTCAGCAACCGAGCCGGGGACGAGATCATCGAGCGACAGCGTCAGGCTGGGAACGAGTTCTGGCACGAGGCCCTGGCGCCCCTGGTCGGGGTGCGAGAGGAATACATCCAGTCCTCCTTCGATGCCGTCGCGGAAGACTGGGGCGACTTCGACACCTACCTCTCCCAGGGTCTCGGTGTCAGCGACGAGGAGCGCGAATCGCTCCGAAAGAACCTGCTCGAATAACGAGTAGCGCCAGCAGGAGACCCGAGAGGAACCCCCATGAGCGTGACCCCCTTTGACACGATCCGCCTCGAAAAACGCGACGACGGAGTCGCCCTGATCACCCTCGATCGACCCAAACGCCTGAATGCGCTCTCGGGTCCGCTCCTCGATGAACTCGCAACCGCGGTCGAGGACATCAACAAGGATCCCGACGTACGGGTCTTCTTGATCCGCGGCGCTCCGAGGCCCGATGGCCGCCCTTGTTTCTGCGCCGGGGTCGACGTGCAGGCCTTCGCCGACGGACAGGGCGTGACCGAAGGACAGGGCTACGCCCTCACCAATCGGATCGACGATCTCCTGAAGCCTTCGATCGCCGTCATCGATGGCGTCTGTACGACCGGCGGTGGCGAGATCGCCCTCGCCTGCGATTTCCGGATCGTCGGCCGAAGCGCGCAGATCAGCGATTGGCATCTCGCGAAGCTCGGCACCGGACTCGGCGCCTGGGGCGCCAGCACGCGCTGGGCACGGGAATGCGGCGTCACGAACGCGAAACAGATGTTGCTCACGGGGCGCGTCATCGACGGCGACGAAGCCTTCCGAATCGGCTTTGCCAGCGCGGTCTACGAGAGCGAGGACCTCGAAGCCGGCGCGCTCGACATGGCGACCCGGATCGCCGGCATGAATCGCGACGGCGTGAAGCTCGTACTCGCACATCTCGACCGGATCGACGACATGAGTCGTGACCAGGCCCTGCGCTGGGCCCAACTGAGTGCCGAATGGCTCGACGTCAAGGTCGGTGCATCGGAACTCGAAGGCAAGATCCTCGGCGACAGGAAATAGCCCGCCCGTCTCGAACGAAGATCCGGCGATCCGACGAGCTAGTTCAGCACGATTCGCGAAACGATCTCGTCGACGGCCTTGTCCGCGATGATCCGCATCTCGTCATCCGTCCGATCCTGGATCGGATGTTCGACGTAGACGGCACTCGGCGTCGTCCCTAGCGCCTTGGCCTGGGCGTCGGCGCCGTCGATGAACTCGACAGTGGAGATGAAGACGGTGGGGAGTCCGCGATCCTCGAGGTCGACCATGTCGTGCACACTGCACGACGTGCAGCTGCCTCAATCCGCGAGCGCTTCGACAACTGCGTCGCATTCCTCGGCGATCTCGTGGCGAAGATCGATCGGCGCCGGTTTGGTGAAAGTCGGCTTCGAATAACGAATGATGCTCGCGCCGCGCTCCGCCAACCGCGATTCGAGTTGGTCCAGAAAGACGTCACCGCGCGCCTTTGCGATATCGAGCAGGCCGATCGTCTTTCCATCGAGTGCTGCGAGTCGCGTGGCGCGCTCGCGCTCCGCCGGGACGCGCTCGCTCGTCGGGTCGAGAAGAATGCTCACGATTGCTCTCCTTTGAATGCGATGTCGAGAATCACGGCGTGATCTCCTTGCAGACAGTGGCGCTGCCGATCGCGCCGTTCGCCCATCCGGGAATGATTGCCGAGAAGAGGCCCGCGCCGCCACCCGCGTGAACGATATTGATTCCACCCGGCTTGAATTTCGGGATCTTCTGCCCGCGAACCGTCTCGGGCAGACCATCGGCGATTCCGCCAGCGCCGCGGACGAGATCGTCTCCGTCCATCAAAGTCGCTTCGTGCAACTTCGCCAGTAGATCCTCTTTCGACCAGCCCGCTTCGCGAAAGACCCGCGAGTGCTCGGGCGCGACGACGAGAATCACATCGAAGGCCAACACCATCTTGGGGGTGAGCATACTCTTGAGCGCCGCCGCAAAAGCCATGACGAGAGGGCCGGGCTCGCGGGCGAGTTGATCGACGATCGTGCGAGGCCCTTCGCCGGGAAAGAGCATGACCGTGTCGGTCCCCGCCGCGTGACCGAAGCTCGTCGACAGCGGAGGCCAGGGCGATCCCTCTTCGTCTTCCGCGAAGCAGAATCCGACCTTCCCCGGATTACCGAGGGTTGCCCGATCGACCTCGCCCGGTCGCCCGCCCCCGACGTTGCGGATGACCAACTGGAGCGCACGCCCGATCGTGCTATTCGCGCGATTACCCTGACCGAAGACGTTCTTGCCCGAATTCATCCCGATCCTGTTTCGGATCGGACCGTTCACGATCAGCACGGGCCCCGCGGACATCGTCGTTGCCAACAAGCCATGGATATTGAACTCGTCCGTACAGGCGGCCTCGACGGCCGCGATCACGACCGGCAGGTACTCGGGTTTGCAGCCCGCCATCACCGCATTGATCGCGACTTTCTCGACGCTGCACGAGGCGAGGTCGGGCGGCACGATCGCGACCAGTTCGTCAGGCGATCGCGTCGTCCCCTCGAGCATCGCGAGCACCCGCGCCTCGGTCGGAGGAACGATCGGGAGGCCATCGGTCCATCCTCGATCGAAAAAGGCTTCTTGCTCGTCCTCGAGACTCGCGACTTCGACTCGACGGGCCCTGAGCTTCGAACCGCTGAAGCGGATTGCCAGCTGCGGAGCACGCGAGGGATCCACCGAAAGCGAACCACATCCCGGACGGAAATCCGGCAAGCCCTCGCCCAATCCATCGACCCCGCTAAGCGCCTCCCATTCCGCGCGATGCCAGCCGAGGACGCGTTCGACCTCGCGACCCGACTCGACGCGGATCAGCGTCGGGACGGCCTCGATCTCGCAATGCCAGGAGACCGAGAGGTCCGTGTCATCGACCCTCGTGACGTTCGCCGGGAACTCGGGATCGTCCTGGGTATAGACCGTGAGTTCGACCTGTCCGCCCAGCGCAGCAAGGACGGGCGCGACCACCTCGCAGGTCGGACAATCGCGCTTCACGAAGGCGACGATGCCCGAGGGCAGAGAGGGCTTCGGGAGTTCGGCGCTCGAATCGGAGGGGGGTTGACTCATGGTTCGAGAATACCCGATTCGGAACCCACGTCGCGCGCCGGATGTGAGCGCTCGGGCTGCTAGCCTCAGTGAGTCCCACCCCCAGGAGCAGCGCATGCCCGGACCTCTCGATGGCTACCGAATCGTCGATCTGACGACCATGATCTCCGGCCCCATGGCCACCTGCCTGCTCGGCGACCAGGGCGCGGACGTGATCAAGGTCGAAGCCCCCGGCGTCGGCGACCTCGTCCGCATGCTCGGCGTCCCGCGCGAGGGGATCACCGCCACCTTCGCCACCACGAATCGCAACAAGCGCTCGATCGTTCTCGACCTCAAGAACGAGCAGGCCGACCAGGCCGCCTTCGAGAAGCTCGTCGAGACCGCTGATGTCGTCGTCCAGAACTTCCGACCCGGAGTCGTCGACCGGATGGGGATCGGTGACAAACAGCTTCGCGCGATCAAACCCGATCTGATCTACGTGTCGATCTCCGGCTTTGGGGAATCCGGACCCTACGCGGGCAAGCGCGTCTACGACCCGGTGATCCAGGCCCTCTCGGGGCTCGCGACCATCCAGGGGGATCGGGGCCAGGGACGGCCCAAGATGATGCGGGTCGTGATTCCCGACAAGGTCACTGCGATCACGGCTGCGCAGGCCATTACCGCGGCGCTTCTCTCCCGCGAACGCACGGGCAAGGGCCAACACGTTCGACTCTCGATGCTCGATGCGATGATCGCCCTTGCCTGGCCGGAGGGGTACGCCGGGCACACCTTTGTGGGGAGCGAGGTCGACGTGCCGCGCAACGCCCTCGCCCAGGATCTCGTATTCGAAACGAAGGACGGATACATGACGACGGGCGCCGTCTCGGACTCCGAGTGGAAGGGTCTGACGAACGCCGTCGGCCATCCCGAATGGCTCGACGACGAACGCTTCAGAACCGCCGGGGACCGCGTCGCCTACGCGAAGGAACGGCTCGACCAGACGGCAGATGCCCTGAAGGAGCGAACGACCGAGGAGTGGATGGAGCGGCTCGACGCGGAGCAGGTCCCCTGCGCCCCGATCCTCCCGCTCTCCCAGATCATTCGACACCCGCAAGTCGAGACCAGTGATCTTCTCTTCGAGACGGAGCATCCTGTCGCGGGGCGTATTCGCCAGGCCCGCGCAGCCGCCCGCTTCGAGCAGACGCCGACGAATCTCGATCGACCGGCACCGACTCACGGACAGCACACGGAAGAGATCCTGCAGGAACTCGGCCTCGGGCGCTCCGCGACATAGGCCACCGAGCCGCCCTCGGGTTCGGTCCCAATCAAAAAGGAAAGAGGATGACCCGTATGAACGGACAGTGGCGGCTCGCTCAGCGACCCGTTGGCATGGTGAAGGAATCGGATTTCGAGCTCATTGAGGAGCCCGTCCGCGAGCTCGTCGATGGCGAACTTCTCGTCCGCAATCTCTATCTGGCCTTCGAGCCGGCGATGCGTGGCTGGCTCGACGACGTGAAGAGCTATATCCCGCCGGTCCAGATCGGTGAGGTCATGCGCGCCTCGACCGTCGGACAGATCGTCGAATCGAAGAACGCCGAGTTCGAAGCGGGGCAACTCGTCTCGGGCATGCTGGGCTGGCAACAATATGTCCTGACTGACGGAACACCGGGTCCTTTCGGGGGACTCTCGAAGGTTCCAGACGGGATCCCCCCCCAGCGCATGCTGAGCGCCCTGGGCGGAACCGGTTTGACCGCGTATTTTGGAATGACGGAGATCCACCCGGTCGTGGCCGGGGACAATGTCCTCGTGTCCGGAGCAGCCGGTGCGACCGGCTCGGTCGCGGCTCAGATCGCCCGGATAAAGGGGGCGGGCAAGGTCGTCGGAATCGCCGGCGGGCCCGAGAAATGCGCGTGGCTCGTTAGCGATGCAAAGCTCGATGCGGCCATCGACTACAAGAACGAGAATGTCGGCCGCCGCATCCGCGAAGAGTTTCCGAAGGGTGTCGACCTCTACTTCGACAATGTCGGCGGCGAAATCCTCGACAGCGTATTCCTGGGCATGGCGGAACGCGGGCGGATCACGATGTGTGGCGGGATCTCCGCGTACAACGAGAAAGAATTGCCCCCGGGCCCGCGCAATCTCATGCAGACCGTGATCAAGCGACTCTCGATCCGTGGCTTCATCCTCTTCGATCATCTCGCCGAAGCCGGCCAGGCGATTGCCAACCTGTCGGAGTGGACGGAATCCGGCGAACTCATCGTCGAAGAAGATATCCAGGAGGGTTTCGAGAACACGCCCAAGACCTTCCTGCGTCTCTTCGAAGGCAAGAATCTCGGCAAGCAGCTGATCAAGATCGCGGATGTCGAATAACATCGAGATTGCCGGAGACTCTAATGGCCGACAACGAATCGTTACCCCTGGAAGGCGTTCGCGTCCTCGCCGTCGAGCAGATGCAGGCGATCCCCTTTGGAACCCAACTTCTCGCCCGCCTGGGCGCGGACGTGGTCAAGGTCGAACATCCGACACGCGGTGAGTCCGGACGCGCGAGCTCGCCTACGATCGTCGATGTCGACGGATCGCAAGCCGGTGCGACATTCCTCCGCAACAATCTGAGCAAGCGAAGCCTCGGGATCGATCTCAAGAATCCGAAGGGCGCGGAACTCTTCAAGAGGCTCGTCCCGAATTACGACGTCGTCGTCGAAAATTTCAAGCCGGGCACGATGGAACGACTCGGGATCGGCTACGAGACGCTCGCCGAAATCTCTCCTGGCCTCGTCTACGTCGCGGTCTCGGGCTTCGGATCGCTTCGCGAAACGCCCTACGGCAGTTGGCCGGCCTACGCCTGCGTGCCCGAGGCCATGAGCGGCTTCTATTCGTTTCGGCCCGAGCCCGGTCGACGGCCCAATATCGGCGTCGCCGGCGCGATCGGCGACATCGGCACGGGACTCTTCGCGATGGTCGGATTGCTCGCCGCGTTGCACGGCCGACGCCAGACGGGGCGGGGCCAGAAGGTCGACGTCGCCATGCTCGACGCCATGATCTCGATCATGGACATGGTCGCCTTCGGCCCGTCGATCGGCGTTCACGACCAGAGCATCGCCGCCTGGCCCGGCATCATGCAGTCCTTCTCTGCGCGCGACGGACTCTTCGTGCTCCAGGTCGGCCGTGAACATCAATTCGAAATTTTCGCCAAGATCATCGGCCATCCCGAGTGGCTCGAGGACGAACGGTTTTCGACACGCGAGGGATGGAGTGAGCACGTCGAGGGCGTGATTCGTCCAGCGGTCGAAGCCTGGGCACGCGACAAGACGAAGCTCGAGGCCTGCCGCCTGTTGGCAGAATCGGGCGTCGTCGCAGGCCCGAGCTATGAAGGCCATGACCTGCTCTCGGATCCCCACGTTCGGTCCCACGACATGATCTGCGAAATCCAGGTGGAAGGTCGCGACGAACCGGTCCGCGTCCACGGCAATCCGATCAAGTTCTCGCGCAGTCCGGAGGGACCCAGCAAAAAGTGGCCGCTCATCGGCGAGCACACCGAAACACTGTTGCGGACGGATCTCGGGCTCTCGGATGCGGACCTCGAAGCACTTCGATCGGCTCAGGTCATCCGTTAGGCGATCGCTGTGACCTCGACGGGAATTCCGTTCAAGACGGCGTTCCCGCTTGCGGTATCGATGATGCCATCGTCGGTCAGGACATTGCTCGCGACGCCGGCATGGTCCGCAGCGACGCTCATCCGGATTCCCTCGACATCGTGACCCCAGCCGTGGGGGAGTGAAACGACGCCGGGCATCATCTCCTCGGAGGTCTCGACCTCAACCCGTAGCGAGCCGGCGCGCGAGCGGATCTCGGAGAGACCACCATTGGCAAGCCCCAGCCGTTTCGCATCTTCGGGATGGACGAGGAGCGTGCATCGCGAACGTCCCGAAACGAGGGTCTCGACGTTATGCATCCACGAGTTGTTGGAGCGAACGTGGCGTCTTCCGATCAGGAGCAGCCCCTCCTCCCCGTCGGAAGATTCGAGTCGTGCCCGAACCCGCGCCCAATCCTCGACCAGAACCGGGGAGGCCAATTCGAATTTCCCGGACTCGGTCTTCAGTCGCTCCGGAAAGCGCTCGACCATCGGACCGAAATCGACTCCGTGCGGATGCTTTGCCAATTTTTCGAGGGAGACGCCGCCGGATCGTCGACCGAAGAGATCGCCTTGCCAGCCGCTGCGCAACTTCAGATCGAGCAACTTCTCGACGGGGGACAAGCCTTCGAGCGCGGCCATGATCTCCTCCCGCTCGAGATCCACCTCCGCCCCCTTCGAGGGATCGAGCATTCTCCCGACGGCGTCTTCGACCAATTCGTCGTGAAGGATCACTGGATCGGCCGTCGCACCCTCACCTCGCAGGACGAGCACGAGGCGCGCGAAGATATCGGCCTCCGACGGGCCCTTCCTTTCGAATACGGGCTTTGCGTATTTCGCGAAGCTGCGGATCGCGTTCACCATGAAGGTCAGCTCATAGGCTTCCTCTTCGAGGGTGGACGGTGCGGGCAGGATCACGTCCGCGTGTCTCGTCGTCTCGTTGACATAGATGTCGAAGGCGACGTAGAAATCGAGCTCGGCGAAGGCGCGATCGAGGCGTTCGCTATTCGGGTATGAACGTACGGGATTCGTCGCGACGGTCACCACCGCGCGGACCTGCCCCTTTCCCCCGGTCTCCATCTCCTCCGCGAGGCTCGCGGCGGGGAATTCCCCGTTCACCTCGGGATGGGCGCTCACCCGACTCTTCCAGCGACCCAGGCGATAGCCCCGACCTCCAGGCTCGCCATCGTCGACGCGTGAGGCGATCGGTGACGAGGTCATCACGCCACCCGGTCGATCGAAATTGCCTGTCAGGATATTCAGGATCGCAGCCATCCATGCGGTCGCCGTCCCGAACTCGACGGTGTGATTTCCCACGCGACCGTAGACGGCACCGGCGGCGGCCCCCGAAAGCGCGCGCGCCTGGCGTCGCGTCGTCTCGGCGTCGATGCCACAGATCCCCGCGACCCGTTCGGGTGTGAAACCGGCAACCAGTTCACGGATTTCGTCCACACCGTCGACAAAGGGCTCGAGGCGACCCACCGAGGCCAGGTCCTCTTCGAAGAGCGTGTGCACGAGTGCGGCCAGCCAGAAGACATCCGTTCCGGGCTTGATGAAGAGGTGTTCATCCGCACGAACGGCCGTCTCGGTCCGACGCGGATCGACGACCACGAGACGCCCGCCCCGTGCGGGCATCTCCTTCAGCCGGCCCGGAAAATCCGGCGCGGTGATCAGGCTTCCGTTCGAGGCCATGGGGTTCGCACCGAGCATGAGGAGGTGATCGGTGCGATCGATATCGGGGATCGGAAACGCATTCGGATCGCCCCACAGCAAACCGGACACCGCGTGCTGGGGCATCTGATCGAGCGTCGAGGCGCTGTAGACATTGCGGGTGGCACAGGCACGCACGAGTGAGCCGACGTAGAGGGCGGGCGCGAGATGGTGGGTGATCGGGTTGCCGAGCAGGATCGCCAGCGATTCGCGGCCGTGCTCTTCAAAGACAGGCCCGAACCCGTTCTCGATCGCCGCGAACGCCTCGTCCCAGCTCGCCTCCTCGAGCCGTCCGTTCCGGCGCACGAGCGGACCGCGAAGTCTATCCGGATCATGGTGCAACTCGCCGAGGGTCGAACCCTTGGGGCAGATGAACCCGCGGCTGAACGGGTCCTGCTTGTCCCCGCGGACCCGCACGACCCGATCTCCCTCGACCTCGATCGAGAGGCCACAGGTCGCCTCGCAGAGGGGGCAGGTCCGATAGTGGGTACGGATTTCCGCGATCGCGGTCTGGTCAGGGGTCATGGATGGGCTCCTCGGCCTCATTCTACTCCTTCGGATGGCGTGGGCGGGTGACCAGGATTCGATTGACACCCGTTGAGCCACTTCCTAGCCTCCGGAGGCTCGTGACAGCCAGGAGAAATCCGTCGAAGTACGGATTTCCTGTGGAATCCGAATGCCCAGAACCATCCGGAATGCCAAGGGATTCAGGCGACCCCCAGCGAGAGCAACCGGGTCGCCCTGCCCGATCGGCGCCGCTGGTCACGCGGGTCGTGCTTTCCCCTCGAAAGGCCCGTGATGCGTTCCTCGAAGTCGAAGCCCCTGCTCATTTTGGGTGCCGCCCTGCTGGTGGTCGCCGTGCTTTTCCTGGCCCGTCGCGTCCCGGAAGAGCGACCCCACCAGAACGCAGCGCCGCTCGTGCGCGTCACCGCGGCCGTCGCCGCGCCCTTCCAGTTCACCGTTACCGCCAACGGCGCCGTGTCGCCTCGAACGGAGAGCGATCTGATTCCCCAGGTCTCGGGCGAGATCGTCGAGATGTCGCCCGCGCTCGCCGCCGGAGGCTTCTTCGAAGCGGGCGACCTCCTCGCCCGGATCGACGCGGCGGATTACCGAGTCGATCGCGAGGCCGCACGAGCGCAGGTTGCCCGGGCCGAGAGTGAACACGGCCGTACCCGGAAAGAACTCGACCGCCAGCGCCGACTCGCCAACCAATCCGTCGCGAGCGAATCGCGAATCGACGATGCCGAGAACGCCTTTCAAATCGCCAAAGCAAGTCTCCGCGAAGCCGAGGCCCGACTCGAGCGCGCGGAGCGTGATCTCGATCGCACGACGATTCGCGCGCCCTATCGAGGCCGGGTGCGAAGCGAACAGGTCGACCTCGGCCAGTTCGTGAACCGCGGCACGGCCATCGCACGAATCTATGCCGTCGATTTTGCGGAAGTGCGGCTTCCCCTCCCCGACCGGGAACTTGCCTATCTCGACGTGCCACTCGGCCCGAACCCGTACGCCGCCGACGGGAGCCGCGTTTCCCGCGGTGCCCGCGTGGAGCTCACGGCCGACTTTGCTGGAGGCTCCCATCGCTGGGAGGGGACGCTCGTCCGCACCGAGGCCGAACTCGACCCGCGCAGCCGAATGGTCCACCTCGTCGTCCGCGTTTCCGATCCCTTCGGACTCGAGACGGCAAGAAGTGCACCGCTCGCAATCGGCCTCTTCGTCGAAGCGACGATCGAGGGACGCCGACTCGAGCAGGCCTTCGTGTTGCCTCGGGATTCACTGCGTCCCGGAAACCAGGTGTACATCGTCGACGCCGAGAATCGCATTCGCTTCCGCAACGTCGATCTCCTCCGAACCGAGCGAGAACGGATCGTCGTGGGGAGTGGCCTCGAACCCGGCGAGCGGATCTGCATTTCGCAGCTCGACGCCGCGATCGACGGGATGCTCGTCCGGGTCGTAGCCGCTGAGGGCTCCCAGGGGCTCGCAGATCGAGGCGACGCGGCGGCCGCTCCCTCCGAGAGCGTGCAATGAAATCGGCGATCGCCTGGTTCGCTCGAAATCACGTCGCAGCGAACCTGCTGATGGCACTGATGGTGATCGGCGGACTCGTCAGCCTTCCGCGCATCCAACAAAAGACCTTCCCGGATATCAACGTCGACGTCATTTCCGTCGCCGTGACCTATCTCGGTGCAGCGCCCGAAGAGGTCGAGCAAGGGGTCTGCATCCGAATCGAGGAAGAGATCAACGGCTTGAACGGGATCGAGCAGATCACATCCTCCGCCGCCGAGGGCGCCTGTGGCGTCAGCGCCGAGCTGATGAGTGGCTATCCGATCGACCGCGCGCTTTCGGAAATCAAGAATGCCGTCGATTCGATCACGACCTTTCCGGACGAAACCGAGAAGCCGATCGTCAGCCACGTGGATATTCGGCGGACGGTCCTTCAGGTCGCGGTCAGCGCGAATGCCTCGGAACGTTCGCTCAAGGTGTTTGGCGAGCGGATTCGCGACTCGATCGCGAGCCTGCCCAATGTGACCCAGGTGGAACTCCAAAACGCTCGGGAATACGAAATCTCGATCGAAATCGCGGAGGAGACCCTGCGCCGGCACGGTCTCACCTTCGATGAGGTCGTCTCCGCCGTCCGCCGGGGTTCTCTCGATCGACCCGGGGGCTCCATCAAGACCACCGGAGGGGAGATCCTGCTTCGCACGAAGGGCCAGGCCTACGTCGGACCGGATTTCGAACGGATCGTCCTGCGAACCGAAACAGACGGCACGCGTCTCCTCCTGTCCGACGTCGCCACGATCGACGACGGCTTCGATGAGGACGACCAGTACATGATCTTCGACGGAGAACCCGCCGTGACGGTCAAGACCTTTCGCGTCGGCGACCAGAAGGTCCTCGACCTGGTCGATTCGGTGCGAAGCCATCTCGATGTTCTCCGGGCGAAACTGCCCGAAGGCATCACGCTCACGGTCTGGGAAGACTCCGCCAAGACCCTCCGCGACCGACTCGATATCCTGGTCCGAAACGGCATCGGTGGCTTCATCCTCGTCTTCGTGGTGCTGGCTCTCTTTCTACGGCTCAAGCTCGCGATCTGGGTGAGTCTCGGTGTCCCGCTCTCGATCCTCGGCGCACTCTTCGTCTTTCCCTATGCCGACGTCTCGATCGACGTGATTTCGCTCTTCGCCTTCATCATGGTCCTCGGTCTCCTGGTCGACGACGCCGTCGTCGTGGGCGAGAACGTTCACCGGCATCAGGAGAACGCCGAGGATCCTCTCGAAGCGTCGATCACGGGAACCCACGAAGTCTCGATTCCTGTGATCTTCGGAGTCCTCACGACGATTACCGCGTTCGGACCGATGATCTTCGCCCCGGGCACCATGGGCCAGATTTTTGGTGTGATCGGATTGTCCGCCGTCCTGTGCTTGATCTTCTCTGTGATCGAGTCGCAGTTCGTTCTGCCCGCCCATCTCGGCCACATGAAGCCGAGCATCGACTCCCAACTCGTCCGACAGGGTTCGATCCAGGCACGCTGGAAGAATTTCCAGACCCGGATGTCGACCAGCCTCACGCGTCTCGCGACCGAGCGATATCGTCCCGCACTCGATCGGGCCCTCACCAACCGCTACTCGGTCATCGCCGGCGGAATCGGCATCCTACTCATCGCCCTCTCGACGGTTGCCTTCGGCATCGGCCGCTTCAAGATGAATTTCTCGTTCTTTCCCCCGATCGAGAGCGACTACGTGACGGCATTGATCGTGATGCCCCAGGGCACGCCCATCGAAGCAACGGAACGTGCCGCGCGCGAACTCGTCGACTCGGCCCATCGAACCCAGGCGGAGATGGACGAAGAGGGGCTCGAAGTAGATGGCGAGTCCCTCGTCAGACACATCCTCTTCTCCGTCGGCAAACAGACCCGTACCGGGGGGGGGGACCGGGAGGTCCCCCCGGAACGGCGGGATCCCATCTCGCCGAAGTCAGTATGGCCATCCAATCGGGCGACGAGCGACCGATCAGTGCAGCGGAGATCAAACGTCGCTGGCGTAACAACACCCCCTCGATCCCCGACGTCGTCGAGCTCTCGTTCAATGCGGCACTCTTCAGCGCCGGCGACCCGATCGATATCCAGTTGCGAAGCAACGACGTTGATCAGCTCGTCGAGGCCGCGCAGCGTCTAAAGACCGAACTCGCAGGCAAGCTCGGTGTCTTCGACATCAGCGACTCCTTCCGCGCTGGCAAACAGGAACTCAAGCTCGACATCCTGCCGGCTGCCCAATCCCTGGGACTCACCCTCGACGACCTCTCGAAACAGGTACGACAGGCCTTCTACGGCGAGGAGGCTCAGCGCATCCAAAGGGGTCGCGACGATATCCGCGTGATGGTCCGCTACCCGACCGATGCTCGCCGCTCTCTCGCGGACCTCGAAGATCTTCGGATCCGCACGCCGGACGGCGGCGAAGTCCCCTTCTACGCGGTCGCTCGTGCGGAACTCGGCCGGGGCTATGCCACGATCAAGCGCGCCGATCGCAATCGCGTCATCCACGTCACCGCCGACGTGAACGTCAAGCAGGTCGCCGCGGGCGACATCCTCGCGGATCTCCAGAGCGGCTTCCTTCCTCAAATTCTGGCCGACTATCCGGGCATGACCTACGCACTGGAAGGGGCGCAGGCCGAGCAGACGGAGAGCTTCATCGGCCTGTTGCAGAACTACGTGATCGCTCTCTTCGTGATCTACGCGCTCCTTGCGATCCCGCTTCGCTCCTATGTCCAGCCGCTCATCATCATGGCGGTGATCCCCTTTGGCCTGGTCGGGGCGATCGTGGGACATTGGTTCATGTTCTTCGCCCGCGAGATCTTCACGGATCAGTCCTTCAACTTCTCGATGATGTCGATCTTCGGGTTCGTCGCACTGACCGGTGTCGTGGTCAACTCGAGCCTCGTGCTCGTGCACTACATCAATGAACAGCGCGCGGCGGGACTCGCCCTCGAAGAGGCGGTTCGCGGCGCGGGCGTCGCGCGCTTTCGCCCGATCGTACTCACGTCGATGACGACCTTCGTCGGGCTCGCACCCATCCTGCGCGAGGGCAGCGTCTCCGCCCAGTTCCTGATTCCGATGGCAACATCGCTCGGCTTCGGCGTTCTCTTCGGATCGACGATTTCGCTCTTCCTGGTCCCGAGCGCCTATGTGGTACTCGAAGATCTGAAGGCGTTCCTGAACCCACCCAAGCGCGCGACTCCCGAGATCGATCCCCTCGAGCGGTTCGCGATCGAATCGGAGGAGTAGGGAGCCCGCGTTTTTGGCCTAGAGCATCTCCTCGGCGATAAGTTCGAGTGCCTCGGGCTGTCCCGCGCCGATCAGCATCGTCCCGATCTCCCCGCGTTTGTTCGATTCTTTCCAGGCCTGCAACCGGTCGCGGATCTTGTCCTTCGGTCCGACGAGGTGAACCGCGTCGACGAGTTCGAGGGGAACCGCAGCGATCGCTTCCATCTTCTGGCCGCCCAGGAAGAGATCCTGGATCTTGACCGCCTCTTTCTCGAAGCCCATGCGCTTGGCGTAGTCGTTGTAGAAGTTCTTGTCCCGAGCGCCCATCCCCCCGATGTATTGGGCGAGATTCGCCTTGACCGGGCCCATCGCCTTTTCGACGTCATCCGACACGATCACGGTGCAAGACGCCATCACGTCAAAGCGGTCGAGCCCCTTTCCGCCGCCGGCCTTCGCGAATCCCGCTTCGAGGCTCGGCTGGAGCAATTCCTTGTAGCGATCGGGGTCGTACATCATCGGGATCACGCCGTCCGCGACTTCGGCGGAGCACTCTAGACCATTCGGGCTGATCGATGCCGTGTAGATCGGAATCGAGCTGTCTCCGTGCAGGATGCTCTTGAGCGGCTTGCCGAGACCTGTCGTACCGGGACCCGTATTCGGAATCTGGTAGTGCTCTCCCGAGAACACGAGCTTCTCTTCGCGCGCCCAGATCTGGCGAATGATCTCGATGTATTCCTTGGTCCGGGTGAGCGGCTTTCCGTAGGGCACTCCATGCCAACCCTCGATCACCTGAGGCCCCGACGGTCCGAGGCCGAGTAGAAAGCGACCCTCCGAGAGCTGATTCAGTGTCGTCGCCGTCATCGCCGTCATCGCCGGAGTGCGCGCGGGTATCTGCATGATCGCCGTCCCGACCTTGAGCTTCGTGGTCTGGGCTGCGACCCAGGTCGCCGTGGTGACCGCGTCGTTCCCCCACGCCTCGGCCGTCCAGGCCGAATCAAAACCGAGAGATTCTGCATGGCGCATGAGGTCCATGTTGATTCGGACCCTGGGCCCGAACGAGAGCGCATTGATGGCGAGTTTCATGAGGAGGTCTCCTGTCGATGTCGATTACGCGAGGCATACGCCTAACGCTGAAGATTCTTCTGTGCGTTCTCCGCGAATTCCTTCGCGGCCTCTTCGTCCTTGATCATGTTCACGAGCTTGACGGGCACTTCGATCCCACGTTCGCACGCAGGACGAGAGCGGATCGCGTCCTTCCAGCGCCGCAAATTCGGCAATCCCTCGATCGAGACGCCGGACCATTTATAGGTCCGCACCCAGCACCAGTTGGCGATGTCCGCAATCGTGAATTCGTTGCCCACGAGCCATTCGCGATCCGTGAGCTGATGCTCGAGGACCTCGAATAGACGTCGGCTCTCGTTCTGGTAGCGATCGATCACAGGCTGGATCTTCTCCGGGAAATATCGGAAGAAGACGTTGGCCTGACCCATCATCGGCCCGATCCCGCCCATCTGGAACATCAGCCACTGCATCGTCTCGGACCGACCCTTCGCGTCCGTTGGCATCAGGCGACCGGTCTTCTCCGCCAGGTAAACCATGATCGCGCCGGTCTCGAAAACGGCGAAGTCGCCTTCGTCCCGATCCACGATCACGGGAATTCGGCCATTCGGGTTGAGCTTCAGGAACCACTCTTCTTTCTGCTCGTTCTTCGGCAGCTTGACCAGATGCGCCTCGTAGGGGAGGCCGAGCTCTTCGAGTGTGACCGAAGCCTTGTGTCCGTTGGGTGTCGGTGCGGTGTAGAGATCCAGCATCGATCCGATTTCCTCTCAGCCTCGAAGTGTCGCGAGGCAGCCCGAAGCGTCGAGAACGGGATCGAGCCCGCTCTTGTCCGCGACCGCCGCGTATTTCTCGCGAACGGCCTGGAGCGACTTCACATGATATTTCTGTGGCTGCTGCGTGAACGTCTTGCCCGCGAGCTCGACGCTGAACTCCTCTTCTCCGGCGGCCATCGCCGCTGCATTCGCGACCGTCCACGGGCAGAAGAGCGCACCGACCTGATCCGTCAGGAAGGGCATCAGGGTTTCTTCGAGACTCGACCATTCCTCGAAATCCCCCTCGGCAATAGGGAAGAGCATTCGATGGATCCACGTCAACACGTTCGGAGCCGCGGACTCGATCCAGGCGCCACCGGTCGGATCGGTCCAGGCGTTGTAGATCTGGCCCCAGAGTCCGAAATCACCCCAGCAAGGTCGACCCCCGAAGAGATAGGGTCGACTCGCGAGATGCGCATCGAGGAGCGCGAGCGCGTCGCGAAAGGATCCTTCGATCTGCGGCGCGGTCACGTCGTTCGAGCCGACGAAATAGACCCGTCCGGTCATCCGCTCGATCACCTTGGCGCGGACCGCCAATCGCGCCTCTTCGTTCCCCTTAGGCGCCATCCCGACCGCGATCCGCCCCGCCGCGGAGAGGCAATCCTCTTCGCGCGCCCAGCGCAGATGAAACATCCACTTGTTGCCCCACTCGTCCCCGAATTCCTCGAGAAGAAGGGAAACGAAACGGGCGATCGGGTCACTCGGATGCGCCGAGGGCTCGGGGTACGAAAGGTCCATCGCCTCCATGATCGGTGTGGAGTCCTGCAGGCCCTTCTCGTCCGGAGTCACGACCAATGGAATGATCGGGATCTTTGCGAATTTCTGATAGTCGGCCATCGAGTCCATGTCGCGCTGGATCCACTCATGGGGAATCTGCTTGTAGCGGAAATAGGAGCGGATCTTGACCGAGAAGGGAGAGAGCTCGGCACCGTAGATGCGATAGAGATCGGACATCGGTCAAACCTCGAGCTGTGACTCGAAAGGCGAGTCGGGATTGCTGAAGATTTCGCGGCCAGTCCGGCATCTCACGCGACGCCGTCCACGAGACCACACCGAGGGAGGGCAATCGAGTGCTCCGCGAGGGCCGCTGCCGGATCGCGACGATGCCATAGTGGCACGCGTCGTGCCAATATCCCCGGTCAGTCATCGGGGAGTCGCCGCGTCCTTCCCGTCGCGCGGAACCGCGTCGGGATCCACCTCGAACCAGAGACCCAATGCGATTCCGCGGCAGTCACCGGATTCCGCGTAGAGCGCAGAGCCGGTGAAATGCTTGCGGCCAAAGGCCTCGATCTCCCAAATGGCCACGACACAGCCGCTCGCCCACGGCGACCGTGCCCGAGCGCGCGACCTTCATTTCGCCTAATAACACGACCTTGCCCTCGGGCTGAGGGAAGGCAAAGGCGCCGGGCAATCGAGAGCCGTCCAGAGGATCTCGCTTGGCAACCACTCGTCTTCAGAAGGGGTGGGGGAGTAGCGATGCATCCGGAGTCCAGGGCGCGGCGAAGAGCCCCTCGTCGCCGCTCGGCCCCGGAAAGATCCGAAGCCCATCGGCCTCGGCGCGATCGGTCCCGCAGACGAAGCAACCCGGGAAGACATGCTCTTCGAATCCCCTGAATTCGCGCGCCGCACTCCGACCGCGGGCGCTTCGATGAACGCGGCGAGACGTCCGGCCACATAGCCACCGTTGCCCGACTGCGGCGGGCCGCAGAATCGACGATCGATCTCGATCGAATGATCAGTCAACCCAATTCCTCCCGACGCCCCCGACTAGAGCCGAATCGTGCCGTCGCTGATCCGCTCGAAAGCCACGGCGTCGAGCGGAACGTAGGTTCCCCTCGTGGGATCCCTGAAATAGATCGGATCCGAGAGGCACGCGGGATCGAAGCCCTCCTTCACGAGATCGACCTTGCGGTGCTTGAAGGTTCCGGTGATTTCCATCTGCGGCAGGATCCGAAGAAAGATCGGGCGCGCGTAGGAGGCCAGGTCTTCCTCGACGATACGGCCAAAATTCTCGAGGTCGAAGTCTTGATTCGTGACGAGCGCAGCCATTCCAGCGCGACCATCCGTGTGCGCGATCTCGACTCCGTAGATATTCGCCTCTTCGACACCGACGACGACCGAGAGCACCTCGGCCACCTCACTCGTCGCCACATTCTCGCCCTTCCAGCGAAAGGTGTCCCCGATCCGATCGACGAAGAAGAAGAAGCCCTCGGAATCGATTCGCAGCAGATCGCCGCTGCGGAAATAGGCATCCCCCTTTTCGAAAACATCGTGCAAGATCTTCTTCTTGCTCGCCGCCTCGTCCGTGTATCCCTCGAACCGTGTGGTCTTCGTGATCTTCATCAACAATTCACCGGGCTCGCCCGGCTGCACCGGAAGACAGAATCCCGCATCTCCTCGAACGACCTCCTCGACTTCGAGATCGAAGCGCGCAACCTCGACCCCGAGCAGCCGGCGAACGAAATCCGGCAGATGCCCGATCGCCCCGACCCGACCCTCAAGGTTGAAGAGCACCAGATTGCCTTCTGTTGCCCCGTAGAACTCGACGATTCTGGGGATCCCGAATCTCTCCTGGAAAGGGGTCCAGACCTCCGGTCGAAGTCCATTGCCCAGGGCGAGCCGAATCGTATGTCGCCGCTCGTCCGGGTGCGGCGGCGAATTGAGAAGATAGCGACAGAGTTCGCCAATATATTGGATCGCGGTGACATCGTGCTGCGCACAGTCGCTCCAGAAACGCTTCGCCGAAAAGCGGCTCGAGATCACCAGGGATCCCCCCGCGAATAGCGCCCCGCCGACGGCCATCATGCCTCCCGCGCTGTGGTAGAGGGGAAGACAACAGTAGACGCGGTCGTTGGGTGTGAGACGTTGGAGCTTCCAGACGGCTGCGCCGGCGGACAGCGCCTTGGTATGGCTGACTCGCGCCGCCTTGGGCAGACCCGTGGTGCCGCTCGTGTAGATCAGAAAGAGCCCGTCCCCGCCCAGACGATCCCGACGATAGGAATGCTCGATCTTGCGGGATGATTGGCTCTCCAGTTCCACATCGAGGGACTCCGCACTCGGAATCGACTGACGAACGGAAGCGAGATCGACACCGGGTTCCGCGGATCCGCTCACAACGAGAACTTTCGGAAACTCGGTCAACTCGGAAAGCGCGGAAGTAGCGGCTTCGACGAGCTCGACGCCGACCACGAGGTGGCCCGACTCGGCGGCGCGCATGCAATGGGCCAGTCGATCGCCGGTGAGATTCGTGTTGAGAAGTGCGGTCACCACCCCGAGCCGGGACAGGCCGAGCCAGATCGCGATGTACTCCGGGCGATTCTCCATCAGCAGCGTGACGACGTCTCCACGACGAAGCCCCTCGTCGATCGCCCAACGCGCGACCCGATTCGCGAAGGCGTCGAGCTCCGCCCAGGTCATGCTCCCCGATTCGCCGATCAGGGCCGGATGGTCTGCGTAGGACCGGAAATGAGGCTCGAGCCAATCCGAATAGTCCACGCGGCGTCCCGCCGCGGCTCCCGCCATCCTGACAATAAAGGGCAGATAGGAACGGACGAAGCCGAGACCACGACGAAGGCGGCGCAGGGAACTCATGATGGTGGGGGGCACTCCCATTCGATGTCCGCCAAGCGGCACAGGGGACTTCGAGACCCGACTCTAGTCGGAGAAGATGAGTTGAAATCCACGCTTTTCGACCCGATGCCGGGGATGATAAGCAAGCAGGGGCTCCCAGCCCGTTCCCGCGAGCGCACTATCGACCCGAGCGCGTTCGACATCCAGAAGATCCCGATATGGATCGAGAACCCGCTGGAGCATCCAGAGCGAATAACATTGTGCAGCGCGACTCAGTCGCGTGCCGCGAAGCCTGGACTCGGCGAGGCCGATCACGCGAGGCGCCTCGGCTCCTGGCTTGGCGTTCTCGTCCGCCCACTCCTCGACGGCGCGAATCGTGGCTAGCAACACCGGGGCCGCGTCCGCCCCCATCACCCCGAGCACCTCGACGAGCGAATCCGGGATTCCATCGGCGCGAAACCACTCACCCTGATCGTCTGCGCCCGGCGCGTTGCAGAACTCGATCCAGCGGATCACCGGCAGCGCCGTCTCGAGCAGTAGCCTCCGCGACGTCAGATCCGTCCAGTAGTGCGCATGAACAGGACCCATCAGCCCGCAATCCGCGAGCGACATCCGATTCCCCAGGAGATAGTCGTTGGATTCGAAATGGGCGGACAACGCTGACAGACAGGCGTGCAGATGTTCCTCGATCGCTGGGCCGGCCTCGGGGGTGGCCCCCACCGCAAAGCGTGCCTTCACCATCGCATCTGCCGCCTTGTTCCCAGCCTCAGCGGATCCCGTCATCGCACCGAACCGAGCCCGGGTCATCGACTCGCTCTCTTCAGTCCCCCAGCGCGTATGCATCGCCGGCGTGATCGCAAACTCATCGGAGTAGAGCTCGATCAGCGAGCAGATCGTGCGATGAAGCGGCGTCTCCGGATAGAGCGGCGGATTCGGATGGCGGGCCTCGAGACGATCGATGATCTCGCTCGAGTCCTGCCAGACTTCGTCATCCGGCGTGGTCACGATCGGGATGAACGCGAGACCGGTTCGCTTCAGGATCATGCGAATGTCCGCGCGCTTCTCTTCCATGAAGAGCTGCTTGTATCGCATCGCGACCCGCACCTTGGCCGAAAAGAAGGAAACCTCGAAACCGTGAAGCAGATAGGGTCGTGGGGTCGCGTTCATCGTCTCTCCGCAATGGTAGCCGCCACGATCGGCGTCCGATCGGATGAGTCGACGAATTCGGGCCCGGCGACGGTGCGAAGCACGGGTAGCAGGGCGTTTCGGAAAATGGGAAATCTCCTGGGAGGACACGCGACGCGCGAGACGGATCTGGATCTTATGGCACTGATTATGCCATAATTCCCGTCATGGCGACCAGCACCGACCTTCCCACAGACGGCCGCGTGAGGCGATCCGAGCGAAGCCGCGAGGCGATCGTGGGGGCGATGCTCGACCTGATCGCAGAGGGCACCCTCTCGCCGACCGCTCAGCAGGTCGCCGAGCGGGCCGATGTCGGCGTGCGCACGGTTTTTCGCCACTTCTCGGACATGGATACACTCTTCGCCACGATGAACGAGCGGCTGACGGAAGAGGTCGAATCGCTCTTCGTCGACAAGATCCAGAGTGGTCCGCTCGAGGATCGCCTCGAATCGCTGATCGAACGGCGACTGGCGCTGTTCGAAAAGCTCGCGCCCTTCTTGCGCTCCTCGGGGCTGCAACGCGCTCGCTCCGCCTTTCTTCTGGCCCAGCACGACCGAAATGTACGCGCACTCCGGCGAGACCTTCGCCGCTGGCTCCCGGAAGTCGAGCCGGCCGAGCCGGAAGTCGCGGAGGGTCTCGAGATGGCCCTGTCCTTCGAGGCCTTCAACCGACTGCGAATCGATCAGCGCCTGAGCGCACGCCGAGCGCACAACGCGATCAAAAGGATCGTCGTCGCACTCGCGGCGTCACTCCCCTAGAACTTCGCGCAGCAAGACATCCCGACCGAATCGAGAGAGCGAGGAATTTCCGATGAGCACAGAACCCTATACCCGCGTCGGCGCCCTCGAGCAGGGAAAGGATCTCGTCGAGTGCGAGATCGACGGCAAGCCGTGGACCCAGAAGCCCTTCCCGTATCAGGGGAAATGCCTGCAACGGCTGCGACGCGACTACGAATCCCTCGCCCCGGGCGACCGGGATTCCGTCGATTCAACCATCGCGGGAAGTGGACTGGAACGACTCTTCGCCTAATGTCGAGTCCGATGAGATCGGCCTAACGAGACGCCAGAGATTGCCGCGGCTGATTGACGAAGATCGGTGACGACCACGCCCGCTCTTCGGTCTGTGCCAGGCACTCGTCGTCGCTAGGACGTCCGAAACAAGGATCGACCTGCACACAGCGTCCGCTTTCGTCACGTCGACATCCCAGCGGATCCGCACCGACAGCGTCGCTCGGCGCCTCGATCGCCCGGGCGTAGTACAGCACGTCTCGCCCTCCGCGCGCGTACTCGTCGTCCACGAAAGTGCCCACGCATCCTTCGGGATTTCCATCACAGTCGATTACCTTCCAGGGATCATCGACGAGCCCGACGATGTCTTCGTTCGGGGTCCGTTGCGGACGAATCCGAACGATCTCGATTCGGCTGATCGGGCGGCGCACGGTCGACGGGTGATAACATTCACCCTGGCAGAGTCGTGCGATCTTTTCCGCACCGAGTTTCTGGGCCGCGTCCGGACCGCAACCGGCCTTTTGCTCGAAGGATCCGACCGCCTTCACCTGGAAGATCGGATTCTCCCGGAGTTCGACCTGGCTGCCCATCGGCGCAGCTCCCCGCGCCGGAGAATTGAGCAGATCGAACCAGAGCAGGATCCGTGGGCCGCTCGTCCCGTAGACCTCCTTGCGATCCAGGCCGTTCCAGATCGAATCGCGATCGCGACCCTCCGCGTGAACCGCCGCGAGCCCTCCGTTCAGGAAGAACGAAGCCCCGCGTTCGACTTCGAAGGCGGACAACGGCCCCGCAGCGGAGGGATCGAACTCGTAGGGAATCGGCTCGGACGAGTATTCGGGCGGATCGAATACGATCGCGACCGGCGTATTGCGCATCTCCCCGAAGCGCCCCTCCGTGAACTCGGTGCGGGCGACTTCCTTGTAGCCCGTGCCGGGACGTGCGGAGTGATTATCGCTCGCCGCGATGAATCCGAAGTCGAATCGGAAGGGCCCACCCTCTCCATCGTCGCGACCGAGCGACATGATGTATTGGACGGAGCTCTTGGGTCGGTAGTTGAAGGAGGGCTGAAAACAATCCCGACACTGACCCGAATCCTGCCATTCCGCGACCTGCGTCGCGGGGACGACATTCGCGCCACCGTTATTCGGCGCCTCGACATAGAGCTGTCGCGCGCGCGCCGCGCGATCCGCACATTCCTCTTCGGATGACCCTTCGGCAAGACATCGCTCCGCGATGATCTCCCCGGCGCGCCAACAGCTCGGGAGGTAGCCGTTCGTCGGAAGAGGACAACTCGGAACACCGTTCTCGTCGAATGCAATTTCCTCGAAGGATCGAACCTCCTCGGAATTGCCATGGCCGGAGAAAACCTCGATCAGCTTCTGCCGATTGGGGTCGTGGTTGTCGAGGGTGAGCTGCTTGTCCCAGGCGGACCCCATCGGCGTATAGAATCCCCACGTCGTGCCGTGGGGAATCACCAGGGAATCGAAGCCCCAGTCGTCCAACTTCGCGAAGAGTTCGCCGGGTGTCGAAGCCGACTCACGACAATCATCCGGGAGGTCTCGTACCGGTACATCCCGGGCGCAATCCTCGTCGCGCATCAATTCAGCCTGATAGGTGACGAAGTCGATGCCGCCTCGCTCTCGGTCATAGAGCCCGTAGGCACCCATGAGAAAGGGTGAGGGCAACGTATCGTTGATGTCGTCGATTCCGAGCGGCGCTCCCGCAGCGATCGGACGAGTGGGTATCTCGACGTCGTCGAGGCCCCGGACGATCACGTTCTTGTGTCCGTAGTGGGTCTCTGGAGTCGCACCGACCTGGGTCCATTCCCAACCGAGATAGGTGACCAGGTCGGGATTCGATTCCGAACCTGCGATTTCGTTGCACTGACGAATGGCGTCAACTGTCTCGTTCCATCGCCGCGGGGTGAGCGTGATCGCGTGGTCATTGATCGACCAGAAGTCGAGGGCGGAGCAATGGCGCGCGAAGTCGCAGGCGTCCGAGACGGGATGCGCTCCATCGCCGCCCGTCATCGGTAGGCTCAATGTGAACGCATCGAAGGAGAACGTCGAATGGACGTGCAGGTCGCCAAAGAGAATCTGCTTCGGGCGGGCGACACCCACATCGAGGGCAGACTCCCTAACGGCGCCCTCCCGGGAGTCGACAACGGCCTGCGAGACCTCGCCCGCGCTCGGTTGCCCGGCGGTCCATTCGTCGCTGAGGAGACCGATCCCGGCGGCGTAAACGACACCCACGACAAGCGCGATCACGGCGACCAGGATCAATCCGAGCTTTCGAAGCATGGGGAGCCCTCCAATTTTCGGCTCCTCGCACATTGCGACCGAGACCGGGGCGCCGATTCTAGCGACGGATCATTGCGTCGGAACGATGAATCTGTGGTGGAAGGGGACCCGCAGTGCTACCCGAATCGAAGTGATGGCCAACCCCTCCGCACGAAGCCCACTGGCTCCCCTGCTCGCGCTCCTGTCGGCGCTTCTTCTCTCTTTCTCCGCCGGCCCCGGCTCCGCACAGCCGGAAGCGCTTTCGGCGAGCGACGGCGAGCCGACCGCTGCCTCAGCCGCACAACCTTCGCGCCCTCGGCCGCCCAATGCCCGCGAGACCCACCTATCTGGCGTGCTGACCGCACGACGACAGATCGAGGCCGATCTGCTCGCGCGCCAGAAAGCCCTCGGCTCCGAGGCCGCGCTGGGGCGTGAAGAAGAGATCGAGGCTGAGATCCGGGCGCTGTCCGAAGAACTCGCCGACCTCAATCGAAACTTCTCCGAACTCGCCTCCGGTGTCGACCCGATCTCCATCGAGCTCGACCAGGTCCCGGAAGAACTCAACCTCATGCGTGAGGTCCGAGACCTGCTCGGGCCGCTCGTGAACGAACTGAAACGGGCCACGAGTCGTCCCCGGGAGATCGACCGCCTACGCACCGAGATTTCCGAACTCGGCGAGCGACTCGGTCAAGTCCAGGGCGCAATCGATCGACTGGCCAAGATCGAGACGACCCTCGTCGGCGCAGACATGATCGCCGCGTTCAAGGCGGAGCAACGCGACTGGATTCGCCGCAAGAGCACGATTTCGACGTCTCTTCATGTGGCCCAACAAAAACTCGATCTGCGTATGGGTGAGAGTCAGTCGATCGCCCAGGCCGTCGAGAATCTCTTCCAGATCTTCTTCAAGAGTCGTGGGCGGAACCTCATACTCGCGCTGATCGCGATGATCGGATTTCTGATCGGATTTCGTCGGCTGCGCGCATTCCTTTCCGAGCGCCCGGCTCTCTCCCAACGCGCAGCGAGTTTCGAGGGTCGCGTCTTCGGACTCGTCTACTCAGCGTTCACCGTGATCGGTGCCGTCCTCGTCTTCCTGATCTCTCTCTACTTCTTCGGCGACTGGGTTCTGCTGATCCTCGTGCTTCTGTTGATCCTGGGGCTGATCTGGACATCGAAGCAGGCGATCCCCCGCTTCTGGTCCCAGACCGTCTTGATCCTCGACATGGGCGCCGTCCGAGAGGGAGAGCGTGTCGAATACAGGGGCCTTCCGTGGCGCGTCGACTCGATCTCCTTCTACTCGATCCTGACGAACCCCGCCCTCGTCGGTGGCAGCCTCCGGCTGCCGATCGATGATCTGACTGACATGCGTTC
>JAPYTP010000009.1:2211-28268 GCA_029941885.1 Myxococcota bacterium | reverse complement strand
CCCTCGTCGGTGGCAGCCTCCGGCTGCCGATCGATGATCTGACTGACATGCGTTCCCGCGCCTACGACGAAGCGGAGCCCTGGTTCCCGACGAAGACGGGTGACATCGTGTTGATGCCCGACGGACGCCCCGCCGAAGTCGAGTTCCAGTCGATCGATGCGGTGCGGCTCCGCCACCCAGGCAACAATCGCATCATCGTGCCCGCCGCCGAGTTCGCGGGGCAAGCCCTCGAACGTCTGAGCGACGGATACCGTGTCGACATCAGTTTCGGCCTCGATTACGGCGATCAGGCGGAGATCACCACGAGCATGCGCGAAACGATGGAGCGCGGCGTGGAAGCGCGCTGGCGCGACTCCCGCTGGGCGGACGCGCTGATCTCGACCTCGGTGGAATTCCGGGAAGCCGGTGCGTCCTCCCTCGACTACTACGTACGCGTCGATCTCGACGGCTCGAGCGCAAGCGACCTGCAAGCACAGTCTCGTCAGCTCCAACGCTTCTGTGTCGATATCTGCAACGAACAGGGATGGGTGATTCCCTTTACCCAGCTCACTCTACACATGGCCTCCCACTCCTCCGATTCCGAATTGGAGTCGGCCGCAGCCAAAAACCCGTCGGAGCAGTCGTGCGAGACTCGGGCCTCGAACGACTGAACGACCGTCCCCGAATCAGGATCTCATGGACAAGCAGAAATTCGATCAGCTCTTCGATCTGAAAGGCCGCGTCGCCATCGTCACCGGTGGGAGTCGCGGAATCGGGCGGGCGATCGCCGAAGGCTATGGCCTGGCCGGCGCCCGGGTCGTGGTGGCGAGTCGCAAGGAGGAGGCCTGTAACGAGACCGTGGCGGCGATCGAAGCCGCGGGCGGTGAGGCCCTTGCCGTCCCGACCCATATGGGTGAACTCGATCAGCTGAAGTCGTTGGCAGAGAAGACCCTCGATCATTTCGGAGCGATCGACATCCTGGTGAACAACGCTGCAAACGCGCTTGCGCAACCGTTTCGCGACATGACGCCTGGCGCGTGGGAGAAATCCTTCGCCGTGAACCTGCGCGGCCCCGCCTTCCTGACCCAGTATTGTCTTCCGGGTCTCGATGCCAGCGAACACGCGTCGGTGATCAACATGTCGAGTGCGGGTGCATTCTTGTTCTCGGCCTACACCCACATGTACGCCGCCGGAAAGGCCGCACTCCTCTCCTATGTCCGCTCGAATGCCGCCGAACTGGCGCCCGCCGGGATTCGTGTCAACGGAATCGCGCCCGGAACCATCGATACCGACATGATGCGCAACAACACACCGGAAGCGCAGGAACGCGCCGCAAAGGCCTCGATCCTGGGACGCGCGGCCCACCCCGATGAAGTCGTCGGGCTCGCCGTCTTCCTGGCAAGCGACGCCTCGAGCTTCATCACCGGCACGACCTTCATGATCGACGGTGGGCTCGTTCCCCGCTAGTCGCAGCGAGCGCGACGCTAGGGCGCCACGTCCCCGGCCGTCTCGAATCCGAAGGGCTGGTAGACGCCCAGGCACATGTTTTCGTGCATGCCGTAGGAGACCTCGCTCGTACTGAGGTCGAAGCGGCAGAGTGTTTCGTTCAACATCGCGTACTGCGAACGCTTTTCTTGGGTGCTCATGTCGAAGGACTCGCCCTCGATGACGAGCGGGCCCTTGTAGTGCCCGTGTCCCCACGTGTCGCTCGGGATGTACCCCGTGCCCGCCGCGAGATAGACGGTCCGGAGTGGAGTGCTCGTGATCGCGATGTCCTCGCCGTTCGGGTTCGGCATGATCGTGCGAGCGCTCTTCATCTCTCGGGTGCCCGAGATGAAGTCGATCTCGATCTGCGGCGATCCGAAATGCTGGATTTCACCGGGCTCACCGATCGCCGGAATGAACGCGCATTCCTCGACGAGGGTGTTGCCGGCATAGTCCGCGTCGTACATGACCTTATACATGCCGCGGTCGAGCTGGAGCGGGATCCAGTTGTGATAGAAACCGTGGACATTGTTCATCATGTCCTCGATCGCGATCCCCGGTGCCTCGCGCTCGCCAACGGGACGCACTCCCCAGGAACGGTCGCGTGCTCCCTTCCACTTGTCGGGTGTGACTTCGCTCGTCTGCCCCGCCACGGTCACGCTGCCGGTGTAGTTCCCGACCTGCGCATAACGCGAAACGTCCGAAGTCACGCGAGCGCGATTGCGCTGAAAGCTCTTCGGCTCCTCGAGGGCCGGAACGCTGCCGTCAAAGCGGATGTCGAAAGAGAGGCCCCACTCGTTCTCCGCGCACGATATCCGCAGGGACTGCAACCCTTCGATCACCTCGATCCGGAAGGGACCCACCTGGGTGTCGAGACGGTCGCTACCGAGTGCTCGTGACGCACGCACGACGTATTGATTCGTCCCGTGCGAAATCGTTGCGAAGGCGTCGGTCACACCCAGGTTCGGGTACTGACCCATCCCAGCGACCATGAAGAAGTCACCCGTCGAGTCGTGCATGTTGAAGTAGTAGCGATCGTAGAAATTGCGATCACTCGTAAAGACGTAGTCGAAGGTTTCGGCGGTCTGATGAGCGAGAAACTCATCCATGGGGCTGATCGGCATGGCGGGGGCTCCGAAGACGGCCGCTCAAGATGCGGCAAGATGGATTTACGCGGGGTCGTTTCAGGGTCGTCATTCGCACTCCCCACCGGACCGGGTCGAGTCGGGAAAGGGCCTGCTGAGGCCGAGAAGAACGACCGCACGATTCTAGCCCGATTTTGTGCCCCGTCAGCGACCCCGTTAGACTCGCGCCCCTCGGCGACCTCCAGCTCAGTCGATCGCGTCGAACCTCTTCATTCCCTGGAATCTCGCGACGTGGTAGTCCGCGTCCCCGAAGAGCCCATTCAAGACCCGAAGGCGCTTGAAGAAGAGTCCTTCGTCCTGCTCGTCTGTCACCCCGATCCCACCGAAGAGCTGAATGGCGTTCTCCTGTACCAGCCAACCGCCATCGGAGAGTTGAAGCTTCGCCGAGGACACGTCGGCCTTTCGGATTTCGACGTCGGAGTTGTCCACCTGGATCGAAGCGAGGATCACCGCCGACTTGCAGAGTTCGAGCTCGGCATACATATCCACCGCCTTGTGCTGGAGCGCCTGGAACGAACCGATCGGCACACCGAACTGCTGGCGCTCCTTCAAAAACGCCACCGTCCGTTCGAAGAGTTCCTGGACCGCGCCAAAACCCTCGGCACAAGCCGCCACTGCTCCTCGATCGATCGTTCTCTCGATCGCCTCGAGCGCCTCGCCCTCCCGACCGAGTAGGCGGTCGCCGCCAACGGACACGCCATCGAAGCGGAGCACCGCTGTCCGCTGACCGTCCATACCGGGAACGCGAATGCGCGTGAGCCCGGCGGCATCGCCGTCGACGATGAAGAGCGAGAGTCCCGAATCGTCGAATTGCCCTCCCGCGGTGCGGGCGACGACGATGATCTGATCCGCGGCGTGGCCGTTCAGGACCCAGACCTTCTCTCCGGAAAGCGTCCAGCCGTCGCCCGATTTCTCCGCCGTAAAGAGACAATCGTTCAGGTTGTAGCGGCTCTGCTGCTCTGCGTAGGCGAAGGCAAGGGAGGTCTGTCCTTCGATCATCGGCCCGAGGAAGGTGTCGCGCTGTTCTTCGCTTCCCAGTTCCGAGAGCACTCCACCCCCGAGCACTACGGAAGCGATGAAAGGCTCCGGCACGAGGCCGCGGCCGAGCTGTTCGAGAATCAAGGTCATGTCGACGAAGCTACCGCCGAACCCGCCCTGCTCTTCCGGGATCGCGATCGCGAGCCAGCCCTGCTCGGCCATCTTGGCCCACATCTCCATGTCCCAACCGCGCTCGGTGTCGCGCAGGCGTCGGAAGCGCGCGACCGGGGACTCGTTGGCGACGAACTTGGCCGCCTGCTCGACGATCATCTGTTGTTCTTCGGTGAGGTCGAAATTCATGGCTCATGCCCCCGGCATGCGAAGCATCTGCTTCGCGATGATATTCTTCTGGATCTCGTTCGATCCACCGTAGATGGTGGCGGCGCGCAGGTAGTTGAACTGCGAGGCGATCGCCTGCTGGTAGCTGGGCAGCGCCTCTTGGGGCGAATCGAGCCAGCCCATCGCGTTATGCCCCATCGCATCCATGCAAAGTTCCATCGTCTCCTGCTGCATCTCGGTTCCCACGATCTTGAGAACCGAGCTTTCCGCTCCCGGTGCGTGGCCGAGCTGCGCCGCGGACAGCTGGCGCAGTTGCATGATCTCGATCGACCGCAGGCGCATCTCCTTGCGAGCGATTCTCTGCCGAAAATTGCTGTCCTCGAAGAGAGTCGAATTTCCGATCGGGGTTCGCTGGGCAATCTGCTTGGCCTGCGTGAGGGCACGAGAGGACTCGGCAATTCCGCCGATTCCCGTTCGCTCGTGACCCAACAAGGCCTTCGCCATCGACCAGCCGCCTCCTTCGGGCCCGACTCGATTCGCCTGGGGGACGCGGGCGTCCTTGAACCACGTCTCCGAGAAGGCGAGAGTGCCGCCGGTCGTCAGGAAGGGTTTGACCTCGATCCCTTCGGTGCTGTTCATGTCGGCGAGCAGGAAGGTGATGCCTTCCTGCTTCTTGCCCTCACCGCTCGTTCGGCAGAGAACGAAGATCCAGTCTGCGTATTGGGCGTAGGTCGTCCAGGTCTTCTGTCCATTCAGGATGTAGTCGTCGCCATCCTTGTCAGCTCGCAATTGCAGGTTCGCCAGATCGGACCCGGCGTTCGGCTCCGAGTAGCCCTGACACCAGACCTCTTCACCCGCGAGAATCTTCGGGAGGAAGCGGTTCTTCTGCTCGTCGGATCCGTATTGAATGAGCAGCGGGCCCACCATGCCCAGGCCGAAAGGCGAGAGCCCCGGCGTGTTCGCGCGCACGCATTCTTCCTGGAAGATCGATCGACGGGCGACATCCCATCCGGGGCCGCCGACTTCCTCCGGCCAGTTGGGAGCAACCCAGCCCTTTTTGTAGAGAATCTTGTGCCACTCCATGACTTCGGATTGCTCGAAGTTCGCGCCGTCCTCCGCGCGTTTCTTCATCTCGGCGGGCATCGCCTCGGCGAGCCAGGTCCGCACTTCCTCGCGGAATCCGATCTCTGCTGCGGTGTAGGAAAGTTCCATCTCGTGCTCCTTCGTTCTGTCGTCGGGCGCTCAGCTTGTGATCTCGGTGTGCGGTCTGTTCAGCGAATCGGATCGCGGCCTCGGCCGCCGGTTCCCGGGCTCGGTCGCAACTCGCAACGGGGTTTCAGTGTCGTGCCCGAGCGGTCACCGACTCACCAGGAATCGGGTCAGAGACGCCCCCGCCAGCGTCTGGGAATACCGTGGGAGACGGCCTGCACCTCATCATAACGAGACCCGGCCATGGGGGTAGACGGGTTGATCTGACTAGAGGTCAAGCGCCTGAAGACGAGCAGGTAGAGGACCCAGGGCTGCGACCGAAGCTCTTCCGCCAGGCTCATCGGGGCTCGGAACCGGAGCCGTGGTCGCGACCGCCATCCCACGAGACCCCGGCCCGGAACGTTCGGGAAGCTCTCGCCAAGGTCCGAACTCCAATGTCGCTGGACGATTCGTTGGCGCGTGTCACTGACAGCTGTCAGTTGATCGACCGTCACGAAGCCACCTATTCGATCTAACTATTCGTCAGAGTTGGTGTGTCCCCACGATTCGGCCGGCATCGAAACTATTTTGCGTCACTTCGATTTTTCTCTTGCTTTCCCCCTCTTGCATGGTTTTATGCGATCAGATGGACAAAGAACTAACAACAACTACCAATCGAAACTCTTCCGCTCGCCGAGCTGCGTGTTTTGATTCCCATGCCGACTCGAATCCGACCCCCCACCACCCCCCCCCAACGAGTCGGGGAATCGAATCATCAGGGAGCGCAATCCGGGTTCGCCCAGATCGGAAGTGTTTAGCCGACGACGGTCGCCGCATCGCAGACAGGAGGGGCGTTCCAATCGAAGTGGACGCGTAGAACCCGGCCCTGGAATGCGAGTGTACCGGCGACCGTCGTCGCGTCTCTTTTCGTCGAGAGAGGAGAAGCCGGAAGCGAGATCCACTGGAACCGGAGAGAGCACGCGATCACCAATGCGCGCGTGATGGGGCTCCGGGGATCCGAGGACGGTGACCGAAAAGTCACCACCGCCAGCGGCGTGGCCGATGGCGAACCCGATCGAACGGAAGTCGATCCGGGATTCGTGGGCCCCGATGACATCGATGGTGTGAGTGGATCAGAAACCGAGGTGTTTTCCGGCAGCGAGGAGCCGGAAGCAATGGCAGGGCGATCTCTGGGAGAGCCCTGCCGCCATGCTGTCCACAAAGGCAGCCGCATCCACGGCTCCCCCGTTCGAAGTGCGTTCGAACGGGGGAGACCGGGACAGGGCAGACTCAAGCGATGCGAGACACCACCTCGAAGATTCCGCCTGTAATCAGGCTCAGATCTCCCGACTCGATCACGTACGGTGGCATCGTGTAGACGAGTTCTCCGAAGGGTCTGATCCAGATCCCCTCCTCCACGAATTCCGGCTGGACCACCGACATGTCGACCGCCTCGTGAAGTTCGACGACACCGATCGCGCCGAGCACACGAACGTCTGCGACCGCCGGCAACGACCGACAGGCTTCGAGTTCCGATCTCAGCTGTTCTCCGATCGACGAAACCTGCTCGGGCCACTTCCCCTCTTCGAGCAGGTCAAGGCTCGCGTTGGCGGCTGCGCAGGCCAGCGCGTTTCCCATGAAAGTCGGGCCGTGCATGAAGACGCCCGGATCCCCCTCCCCGAGTGCGGCCGAGACCCGATCGTTCGCGAGAGTGGCCGCCAGAGTGAGCGTTCCCCCGGTCAGCGCCTTCCCCACGCAGAGAATATCCGGCGAGATCCCGGCGTACTCACAAGCGAAGAAGCGCCCGGTCCGACCGAAACCCGTCGCGATCTCGTCCGCGATCAGAAGCACATCGGCTTCGTCACAGAGCGCGCGCACCCGCGTTAGATAGTCGGGCGAATAAAACCACATCCCGCCGGCACCCTGGACGATCGGCTCGAGAATGACCGCGGCCAGTTCGTCACGATGTTGCTCGAGAAGTCGGGCGAGGTCCGCGATGTCCGCATCCTCGCAGGGCTCGTCGAAGCGGCAACCCGGTCGCTCGGCGAACAGGTTTCGCGAAAGATTTCCCTCGAAGAGACCATGCATCCCAGTCACCGGGTCACACACCGCCATCGCCCCGAACGTGTCACCGTGATAGCCGCCGCGAATCGTGAGTAGCCGCCGCTTCCCCGGTCGACCCTTCGAAACCCACACCTGAAGCGCCATCTTGATTGCGACCTCGACGGCGACCGAGCCCGAATCGCAAAGGAACACTCGCTCGAGACCTTCGGGCGAGAGCGCCACGAGTCGCTCACACAGGCGTACCGCACTCTCGTGGGTCAAGCCGCCGAACATCACATGCGGAAGCCGATGGAGCTGTTCTTCGAGAGCCGCTTCGATACGAGGATGGCGATAGCCGTGGATCGCCGACCACCACGATGACATTCCGTCGACGAGCTCTCGTCCGTCTTCCATCCGCAGCCGAACCCCCTGCGCGCTCTCGACAGCGAAGAGCGGACTCGCTTCCGGGGCCGCATAGGGATGCCAGACGACTCGTCGATCACGTTCTACAAGGCTTGTCATGGCTCTTCCGATCCGATCGTTCAGGCGCGCGAGAGTAGCGCGCTCACCCGGGGAGACGTGTCGATGCCCCCTAGCCCCCTCCGAAATGCGATTGACCCGGCTCCGGAAAGCGACCAACATGACGAGTGGGCCCCACGCCCCACGTGACTGGATAAAGGAGCAAGCGATGTCCAATCCGAACACAGAAGAACGGATCGTCGACGGCACGGTCTGGAGTGAATTCTGTCGCGCCCTCGAGAAGGCCGGCGACACCATCCTTCGCGAGAGCACCCCCGCCGACCCCTTCAACCGTGCCGAGGGTTATCGCTACCTGACCCGACTGCTGCGGGCGGCTCTCGAGAGCCAGATCGAGTCCGGCGACGTTTGTTTTCCGCGTTTCTATCAGCTCTCGAACCAGACGATCAAGATCGGCAACGACAACCCGGACAACACCTATCACAACTGCAATATCTCCGGGCACCACGACTACCGGATCACGGGCACCCGCGGATCCGTTCCCTATATCAGCTTCGGGACGAAGGCCGGAACCTACGAGAAGAACGGCGAGATGCGGCCGACCGGTCAACTCGACTCGAGTCGGATGGAGATCGCACCGGACGGAACCTTCGAGATCATCGTCAGCAAGGACGAGAAGCCAGGGAACTGGCTCCCGATGACCGAAGAAACGGGGATGATTATCGTCCGTCAACTCTTTACGACGCGCGTCGACGAGATCGAAGCGACCTACGACATCGAATGCATCACCCGGGGCGACGCGGACGATCGTCTCGAGCCGGAGTCGCTCGAGGCCGGACTCGGCCGCGCAACGGATTTCGTCACCTCGACCTCGAACCTGTTCACCGACTGGATGGAGATCTACACGAAGCATCTGAACGAACTTCCCTCCGATGACCAGGACCGTTGTCAACGAGCCGGCGGTGACGCCAACATCCACTACCTCCAGAGCTATTGGAAGCTCGGCCCAGACGAGGCGCTGCTGATCGAAGCAGACCGGATTCCCGAGAAGGGGCACTGGAACCTGCAGATCAGCAATTTCTGGATGGAATCCCTCGACTATCGCCATCACCGCGTTCACGTGAACAAACACACGGCCCACTACGAACCCGACGGCAGCGTCCGCATCGTGCTCGCCCACGCTGACCCCGGTTCGGCGTTTCCGAACTGGCTCGAAACCTGCGGCCACGATCAGGGCGGCATGCTCTTCCGCTGGATCGAGGCGGAGGGCGATCATCCACCGGTTCGAACGAAGGTCGTCCCGCTTTCGGAGTTGAGCCTTCAATCGTCCTGACGATGGGTTGGACCGGCGTTCAATACTCGATATTTCGCGGCGCGATGGCATTGGCGGTGGCGAATGTCTGCCTGTCGCGCATGTCGACGATCGAGGGCCCGAGCTGGGCACTCTTTGCGCTCGGGCTGCCCGCCTCGGTCGCCCTCGCGGTCGGATGGCGGGACCGCGCCGTCGCGCTGAACCTGCTCCTGCTCGTCGGCGGACTCGCGGCCGTCACCGACGGCGCTCCCCTGGTCGTGCCTGAAGCGGATGTGATCCTGACGTCGAGCCTGCTCGGTCTCCATCTCGTAACGCCGATCACGCCCTTCGGATCCTGGGATGCTCGCGCACGAACCGATCCCCGAGGCGGTTGGGCTCGGCCGACCTGGATCGGTCATGTCGCGTGGGTCTGGCTCGCGGCGGTCCACCTCGACCGAGCTCTGATCCACTGGGGAGATGCCGCACGAACGACGGCGGAACTCGACTTCGCCGTTCTTTCCGCAATGACCGCGCTGCTCGTGGTCGCCTTCGCGGCCACCACCTTTCGAACCCAGCTGCGCGCGAGGGCCTGGATCGCGCTCACGCTCTGGCAGATCGCGTGGTTCATCGCCTTCGGCCTTCAAGTCGGCGACGCGGCACTACTGGTTCTTCACGCCTTCGCGGCGGACCCGGGGTGGTGGCCTGGACGGCGACTTCGCCCCCTCGCCGACAGCGCTTCGACCGGCACTCGGAACGATCCAGCGCGCCTTTTCTACGATGGCGGTTGTGGATTCTGCCATCGCAGCATCCGCATCGTCCTCTCCGAAGAACTCGGGACCCCGGTCTCGCTTCGGTTCCGCTTTGCCCCCCTCGAGAGCGAGATCTTCGAACGAACGATCGATGCGCGAGAGGATATCGAACCCGACTCGCTCCCCGACAGCATCGTGTTGGCGCTGGAGGATGGAACATTGCTCACACGATCCGCCGCCGCACTCGAAATCGCTTCTCGCCTGGGCGGATTGTGGCGCGGCATCGCTTTGACGTTGCGCGTCGTACCGGAGTCGCTCCTCGATCGCGCCTACGATGGGATCGCGCGCGTTCGCAAGCGACTCTTCGCGCAGCCGAAGTACGCGTGTCCGATCCTGCCGGCGGATCTCCGCGAACGCTTCGACCTCTGAGCCGCGACCCCTCAGTCGAGATTCGTCTCGAATCGGCGGGCCCGAACGGCCGTGACCCGATATCCCGATGCCTCGAGACCCGCCGCCCACTCCTCGAGTCCCACGTAACGCCGAGCCCGGACCTGAAGGACCGCGTTGTAGCGGAGCTCTCCCTGCTCGACGGTCTCGTTCGCGGCCATCGGAAAGGCATCTCGGAGGAAGGCGAACTCGGCCTCCTCGAATCCCCCGAGCAGCTTGGGCCAATGGTCCGTCATGAGCCGCGCGGAACAATCATATCGGCTGACATCCGCGGGCTTCTGGACGAGCACGAACACGTGTTCGTCCCCTTCCTCACCCGTCCGCAACATCCGGTCGCTCACCGGAAAGAAGAGATTGCCCGGCTTGTCCATGAATTTCTGCTCGTCCTCGAGGACCGGCTTGCCCAACTCGCCCTCGAGCACCGCCATCGTCTGGGAAACCGCTTCTGAATTCCGATACCAGAAGGCCGACAGCACATCGAACTCGACCTCACCCAGGAGATCCTCCTCCAGGTGATATCGCACGTAGCGAACCAATCCGGTCATGAGCGGTAACGCCAGCGGCGCGTGAGTCGTTTCGTAGTGATCACGAAATACCGACCGATCGAGATCAGGTCGGCGCTTGATGAGTGCGAGGGTCTTGATCATGGGACCTCCAATGGCCCTAGTATGCCCGGTCGGGCGCAACCCCCGCCACAAATCTCGCACTCCTCGGGCCCGTCCCACGCCTTGCCGCGGATCCCCTCGGACCCCACACTCGTCGCGTGCCTACCTCCGACCCTTCGCACGCGCCCCGCTCTGCTCATCTTGATCCGTTCGGCGCACTCCGACAGATGGGCCCCAACACGGGCCTCTTCGTCCTGCTTTGCCTCGCGACTTTCTTCGAAGGTTTCGATACGAACCTGGCGAGCCTCGTCCAACCGGTGATCGGCAAGGAATTCGGAGCACCCACGGAAGATCTGGGATGGGCGCTGGGCATCTCGACCTCTGGCATGGCGTTGGGATTCTTTGCCATCCTGCTGGCGGACACGATCGGACGTCGTCCCGTCTTCCTGGCCGCGCTCTTCGCGTACGCCCTGCTGACCCTGGCGACGGCCTTCGCGCCCAATCTCATCGTGTTCACCGCGCTTCAGTTCTTCGCGCGCATGGCGATGGTCGTCGAACTCTTCGTGGCCTACCTGATTCTCTCGGAGCAGATGCCCTCCGAGATCAGAGGACGCGTGAATGGGCTCTTCGCCTCGGTCGCCGCCCTCGGAGCCGCCGTACCGGACGGCTTGCTCGCGCCGCTCGACGCGGTCGGGCTGGGCTGGCGCGGCCTCTTTCTGATCGGCTCACTGCCCCTGCTGCTTTTCCCGCTCTACCTGGGGCGGATCCGCGAAACGAATGCGTTCCTCGCACGAACCCGATCCGCCGATGGCTACGGCGCAGAGTTCAAGGCGTCTGCCCGAGCGCTCTGGTCCTCCGAACATCGAGGAAGGCTCGTGCGCGTCACCTTGCTCTGGGTCGCAATCAACTTCTGGTCGGGGACCGCACTCTATTTCTTCACGATCTACACGTTTGGCGACCGCGGCTGGGACGCCACCGATCTCCAACTCTTGCCCTGGGGCAAAATCCCCTTCGGCCTCGCCGGCTATATCCTCTCCGGCATCGTCATGGACCGCTACGGACGACGTCCGGCTGCAACGATCTATCTGCTCGGTGCCTTCGCCGCAACGCTCCTGTGTTACCGCTCGACGGACGACGTTTCGATCTACCTCGGCATCTTCCTCCTCTACGGCCTGGGCGGGGTCTGGACGATCGTGACGACCTGGACGATGGAGCTCTTCCCCACCGAGATGCGGGCGACCGCCCTGGGCCTGGCGAATCTGCTGATCGGTCGTCTCGGCCTGGCCGCCGGTCCGATCGTGGCGGGTCAACTGAGCGCGGACTGGCATTCGACGCCAGACGCAATCTCGGTTCTCGCCGTTGTGACATTGCTGGCCCTTCCACTCGTCTGGTCGCTCCCCGAAACGAATGCGATCGATCTCAGGGATTCGGGGACATTTTTGAATTCGAAGGACGCCTGAATCCAGGCCTTGTCAGCGAAGGGGCGCCCGAAATCCCCTCGAAGGGCTTATGCTCTCGCCCTGCGCGCGAGATCGGCGTCCCCGACCGGAGGAATCATGACGCGGCCCGAAACCGACCCGACTCTTTCTGCCCCTCTCGGCGATCGGCGAATCAGCCACGTCGCCAAGCTGGCGCAGGTCGCGCTGCTGCTCATCGTCCTGCTGGCGGAGACCGGTTGTGCCAGCTTTTGGGACCGCACGCGCGAACGCGAGCGCATGTTCGCCGTCAGCAAGGCCCGCACCCAGACAGGCCGCGGCCAATGCGCCGCCGGCCTGGCTTCCCTCGACCGGGCTCAGGCGCGAATCGATCTGGGGTCCTACGCGCGCGAATCGACTCTCGCTCGAACCCGCTGCTACGCGAAGCTCGGATGGGATCAATTCGCCTCCGCCCACCGTCGGCTCGCAACCGATTTCTACAACGACGAACCAATGGCTTTCCCAGAAGCCGACGGGACTTCCGTCTTCCGGGTCAAGACGATCCCAGCAGGCGGATTCGAACGCCCTCCGAGCTGGCTCGATTTTCCAGCGCCTCGTTATTCGGCATACGCCCGGCGCTCGAAGATCACAGGGCGAGTGGTCATCTCCTTCGAACTCGCCAGCGACCGAAAACCCAAGAAGATCCGCGTACTCGAGATGCCTCACCCGCTGCTCGCGACATGGGCCATCGAAGCGATCGCCGCCGCGCAGCCCAAGAAGCAGGGCGACCACTCCGTCCTGATGTCCGGCGATCGATATGTAACGACCTTCTTGTTTCAGTGGCGTTGGGCAAAGGAAGCTCCGGAGAACGAGTTCGACTCCTGATCTGTCAGTCCGAAAGGAATTATCGAGGATGGAGCTTCGCCGTCTAGGCCAATCCGGCCCCGACATCTCGGTGATCGGCTACGGGCTGATGAGCCTCTCCCAGACCTATGGGCCCAGCGAAGATGCAGAATCCCTCGAGGCGATCCACGCTGCCATCGACTGTGGCGTCAACTTCCTGGACACGGCAGAGGTCTATGGAACGGGCCACAACGAGCGGCTCTTTGCAGAGGTGCTCGAAAAGCGACGATACGAAGTCATCGTCGCGACCAAGTTCGGACTCGAACTCGGGGACGAGGGCATGCGTGCCAACGGCCGTCCCGAGAATGTCCGGCGCGCGATCGAGGGCAGCCTTGATCGACTCGGGATCGACACTGTCGACCTCTACTATCTCCATCGCCTCGATCCCGAGGTTCCGATCGAAGAGACCGTCGGCACGATGGCCAGACTCGTCGACGAGGGGAAGGTTCGCTTTCTCGGCCTCTCGGAGATCAACTCCGATACCCTGCGCCGGGCGTCGAAGGAACATCCGATCGCCGCGCTGCAATCCGAATACTCGGTCTTTCAGCGCAATCCGGAAGAGAGCATCCTGGAAACCTGTCGTGAGCTCGAAACGACCTTCGTCGCGTTCAGCCCGCTCGGTCGGGGCCTGCTGACGGGAACGGTCCGCAGCGCCGAAGATCTCGGCGAAAGCGACATGCGTCGGCATTCCCCGCAGCTCGAAGCGGAAAACCTCGAGCACAATCTTGCCGTCGTCGATGCGTTCGGGCAACTCGCGCGGGAACGCGACCTCGAACCCGGACAGCTCGCCCTGGCCTGGGTCCTCGCCCAGGATGTGGTGCCGCTCTTCGGTACCCGCCGTGCCGCCCGGGTGCGCTCGAATGCCGAAGCCGTACGCGCCGAGCTGAACGCCGCTCTCCTCGAGCGCATCGAAGACATTGCGCCGGCCGGTGCCATCCTAGGAACCGGAATCCCCGAGGCCATGGAGAAACTCAAACAGCGATGAGGGGCGTCGAGGGGTGATGAGGGGCGTCAACCCGACGTCGACTCACTCATCGCCGCCTTCGAGTTCGACGCCATAGGCCTCGACGTAGGCCTTCGTCTTCTCTCGGACCTCCTCGCGGCTGAAACCCCAGTCCTCCGGACCGTATCTGTGAGAGCCGAATTTTCCCTTCGGCTTGTTGTCGACGTAGTTCCGGATTCGGTCGGCATGGGAGTCGTCGAACGGCCGCCCCATCTTGTGATAGGCCGTGCGGATTCCGGAAACGGGCTCGCGTAGTTGGTCGACGAAGTGGATATCCGCGATCCGATCCGGGAAGTCGCCTGTGTCGCGCCTCTGCTTCAGGTGCACCATCAGGTCGTAGCTCGCCGCCCCACCGGCGGTCAGTCGTTCGAGATCGACGATCTCGCTCCGCTGCCAGCGGACCGACGCAAGCGTCGACATCCCCGACGGCAGGGTCTTGAGCGGATCGCGGTGCGTCAGCAAGATCCAGGCGTCCGGAAAGAACTGGAAGACGAGATCGAGCACAGGCAGATAGACCGGTGTCTTGAGGACCCAGGTCCGCTTCGGTTGTCGGTATTGAAGGATCTTCAGGTAGACCGTGTGGAACTCGAGCGCCGCCACGAAGTCGGGCATCCAGCTCGGCGTATCGTTCTCGATCCACCACTGAAAACTCGCGAAGGACGGCATCATCGCCGTAATGCACTCGACGGGAAGATCCGAGCGATGTTCGTGGACTGTCGCGTACTCGGGTTGGATATCCGCCCAGAATTCCTGCTCGCACTCCGTCTGCGCCATCAGTTGCGAAACGTCCTCGGTCTGGGGAACGGGATTCGTCGCCTCCCAGGCTGCGATGCTCCGCACCTCGGGGTCGAGAGCAAGCAGTTCGAAAAGGATCGAGGTCCCGGAGCGCCCCTGCCCGGTGACGATGATCGGGGCCTCGATCACCTCATCGAGGATCGCAGGGTGCTCCGCGAGCTGGCGGGTCATGAAGAGCCGAGTCTGGAGACAGCGCAGGATTTCCTGACGCGTCTGGAGGCGTCCGATCACCGACAGAGCGGCCTCGCTTTCGATCGCCGCGACCATCGAATCGAGTCGCCCCCGCCAATCGCCATCGAAGCAACCGAAATCCGAGAGACCCGTGATCGATTGGGCGCGTTCGACGAGCTCCCCGACGTCGAGAGAGATGATGTGTTCGGCGCCACCGACCGAATCGGCCATGACGTTGATCCGGCGAACCCAATCGGGTCGAGGGGTGCGTTCGGACATGGGCTTCTGCACGGGGGCTTCTCCTGGCCGGGATGATCGGGGGGTCGATTCTAGCAGGATCGCCGGGGTGGACGGTTCGAGATTCAGTAGCATCCCGGTGTCGGAGGGCTCTGCGATCACATCGATCGGTGAAACGATCGATTGCAGCCTTTGCGCGAGCCGTTTCGCGGAGCGAAAGACCCGTGACTTCAGTCAACACCCGCCATTCGATCGAGCGCGAATTCTTCAGGACCCTGAATCGCGTGATCGAGCCACTCGTTCGCGCCGGTGTGGGCTCTCCACGGATCGTACCGGGCGGGCTCATCGTGCTCGAGTCGCGCGGCCGCGTTTCGGGTCGCCGGGTCCGGACACCTCTCGTGGCGACCCGACTCGCTGGCTACGTCCTCGCTGCGACCGCGCGCGGCAGTCGCTCGCAGTGGATCCTGAACCTCGCCGCTGAACCGAGGGCGCGCTACTGGCTGGGCGGTCGCGTCCGCGAGACGCGCGCCTTCGTGATTCACGAAGACAAACGGTTCCGGATGCCCCGATCTCTACCGCGCCCGGTGCGTCTCGTCGTCGAGATCCTCGCGCCCTACCGCAAGGCCGGATGGGCCTTCGCGGTCCTCAGACCGAGCGATCGCTAGCAAACGGGAGTACGTGCACGCATGAAATCCCTTCCCCCGAATGTCGCGCCCTACCAGAGAACCCGGGAGTTCACCGAGACCACGCTCCCGGCAGGACTCACCCGGCGCCACGATACGAAAGCCGGTGTCTGGGGGCGGATCTGTGTACTCGAAGGCGAATTGACCTATCGGATCCTCGAGCCCAAAATCGAGGAGCATGTGCTCTCGCCGGGAATGGAGGGCATCGTCGAACCCGAGATCCCTCACGAGGTCGATCCGATCGGCGCCGTCAGGTTCTTCGTCGAGTTCCTGAGGCTCCCCGAACAGGACTAAGAGATCCCCTATCATCGCGAATCCCGGCCGGAACCCTCTGCGCTGCCCGCAGTTCTCATCGACCCCAGGAGCAAGCCGTGCACTTCAACAACCGCGTGACCCGTGACCTCGGAGTCGAGATTCCGATCCTGCAAGCACCGATGGGCTGGATCGCCCGGGCCCCCCTCGCCTCGGCAGTCTCTCGCACGGGCGCACTCGGGATCATCGAGACTTCTTCCGGGGAACTCGACACTATTCGCGACGAGATCAGCAAGATGAAGGAAGCGGGTCTCCCCTTCGGTGTGAACATCGCCCAGGCCTTCGTCCGCGATCCAACGATCGTCGAATTCGTCGCGAACGAAGGCGTGAAATTCGTCACGACCTCCGCCGGGAGCCCGACCCGATACACCAAGGCGCTCAAGGAGCTGGGGCTCACGGTCTATCATGTCGTTCCGACCCTGCGTGCCGCGCAGAAGGCGGTCGATGCGGGGGTCGACGGATTGATCGTCGAGGGCGGCGAAGGCGGTGGCTTCAAGAGCCCACGGCCGGTCTCGAGTCTGGTCCTGCTTCCCCTCGTGCGCTCGAGGGTCGATGTGCCGATCATCGCGGCCGGCGGAATCTGCGACGGCGTCTCGATGGCTGCGGCATTCGCCCTCGGTGCCGAGGGCGTACAGATGGGGACACGGATGGTTTCGGCGCTCGAGTCCCCGGTCCACGAGGGTTGGAAGAACGCAATCGTCGATGCGGTGGAAACCGACACCTGTTTCCTGCGGACCGAAGGCGGACCGGCGCTGCGTGCGCTCCGGACGGAGACGACCGAACGATTCGAGGCCGGCGACGGAAACGCCATGAAGGGCCTCGGCGATGGTGTCCAATCGGTCTACTTCGAAGGCAAGCTCGATCAGGGCGTCGCCCTGACCGGGCAGGTCGCGGGAAGGATCGAGGCGATTCGACCCGTCGCAGACATCATCGCTGACACGGTTCGCGAGTTCGAAGAGGCGGCGATGCGTCTGTGCGCCCAGCTCGAGGGCTGACCGTAAGAGCGACCTAACGGCTTCGGCGCCGCATGATGACCGCAGGAATCCGCCGATCCGTTCGACTTCGGTAGGCCGAGTAGTCCGGCGAGATCGCGATCAGGTCGTTCCAGATGCTCTCCCGTTCTTCGCCCTCGGCGTCCCGCGCCTCGACCGCGATTCGACGCGAACCGACGGTGATGGCGATTTTCGGGTCGGCCTGCAGATTCAGGTACCAGCCGGGGTGCTTCGGCTCTCCGAGCACGGACGCGATCACCACATAACTGTCTCCATCCGGATAGGGATGAGGCAAATAGGTCAGGGCGGTCTCGCGGCGCACACCCGTCTTGCGACCCATCGTCTCCAGCAAGAGCACGGGCAGCCCTGCCATCTTGCCCCCGATCCGCCCGCCGGACCATCGATAGAGCTTCGGGTGAAATCGCCAAAAGAGCTCCACCAGGAAATTTCGTTCGATCGCCATTCAGTCCTTCTGCCCTATCTAGAGCTCGAAAATACCCATTCGCATTAGTCGTCGCTCAGATCGCGAACCACGTCGTCCCATAGATCCGGATCCCGCGTCCAATGAGCGACCAGACTCACGCGGTCGGTCCGCCCCTGACATCGCTCGCGCACCCTCTTGGCAACCTCGCCGATCGGTGCGCAGACGGCGATCGCCTCGAGCAGCTCGTCGCTGATCAAGGCATTCATCTCGCCCCATTTGCCCTGCTTCGTCATCGCGTTCAGTTCGGGCTGGAGATCGTCCCAGCCGTGGCAAGCGAGCACGGGACGATAGGCTGGCGTCGAACCGTAGAACGCGATCTGCTGTCGGGTCGCCTCACGGCTGGCTTCGATTTCCTCGTCGTGGGCCCCTGTGCAGACCATCACCTGGAGTGAGATCTCGAGGGCCGACGTGGGGCGGCCCATCGCAAGGAGTCCACGATCCAGAGCCGGGAGGGTCAATTCCCCGAACGAAGTCGCCGTACTGAAGGGATGGACCAAGAAGCCGTCGGCCACCTCTCCGCAGACTTCCGTCATACGCGGGCCGACCCCGGCGAGAAAGATCGGCGGCGGACCAAACTCCGCGGGACCGGGGTTGAACATCGGCGTCATCAGCGTGTGCTGATAGATCTCACCGCGATAGTCGAGACGGTCGTTCGCCTCCCAACAGCGCCAGATCTCCTTGATCGCAAGGACCATCTCCTTCATACGAGCGGCCGGTCGCGACCAGGGCATCCCGAATCGCTTCTCGATATGTGGCTTGATCTGGGTCCCAAGTCCCAGCCGGAAACGCCCCTTCGAGAGCGCCTGCAAGTCCCATCCGATGTTCGCGAGGATCATCGGATTCCGAGCGAACCCGATCGCGACCGCCGTATAGAGATCGATCTTCTGGCTGGCCCGCGCCGCGAGCAGCAGCGGGAAGAAGGGGTCGTGCGGGCCCTCATACGTGAACGCACCGGCGTAGCCCTTGGACTCCAGGCGGCGGACTTCCTCTTCGGGGGCGTCGAACGAATAGAGAGGAGCATCGACTTTCATGTGACTCCAGTGCCCTCAGTGGCCGATCTCGATCGACGGCATCGGGAGAGAAAAGCCCGTCTCGATCCCGGCAGACTCGTGCGTCCGCCGGTCATGGGAGACGACGATCGCGACCCCGCCTCGGTCGTAGAGATCGCGCAGCGCACGGAGTTGATGGATCGCAGTCTCGCGATTCTCGCCGATGATCAGGTCCGTGATCAACCGGGGTCGGTACACGAGGTCCGTAATCGCATCGAGATTCCACACGACGTCGCCCACGAAGAGCAACTCCCGACCGTTGCCGAGGGCGACGAAGACCAACTGACTCCCCGGCGTATGCCCGGGCGCCTTCTTCAGGACGACCCCGGGTGCGATCGCGACCGCGTCCTCGAAGACGACGGGGGAGAGCTTCTCGAGCAGCGCCACCGGAAAATCGACGGCCTCGAGCGCATCGCGATTCGCGAGCTGTTCCGCGTTGAAACGAATCTTCGAAGCGAGCACATCGGATCGCGGATGCCGGGCGATTCCCCCGAGATGATCCCCATGCTCGTGGGTGATGACGATCTGTTCCGCCCCGTCCATCGCGGCAACGACCGTATTCCAGGCCGCGTCGTCAAAATCACCACTCCCGGGTGTCGAGTCGTGCATCTCGCGATCCTGTGCGCTGTCGATCAGTAGATAGGCTCCGTTCGGCCAGAGGATCTGGAAGACGACGTGCGTCATCTCGACTCCGTCCCAGGACCGCCCCGCCATCATGAGCGCTCCGGGCAACTCCGCCGTCCCCACCTCTTCGCGTCGGATTTCCGCGGGCAGGTCGCCCGGTCCACTGCGCGCGAGCCTCTGAAGCTCCCCCAGATCGAGGTCGTAGTTGGAGATCTCGGGGACCGCTTCGCTGCGAAGGTAGTAGCAGCCCGAAAGTGGGCCGACGGCGACGCAGAGGGCGACCGCGAGCAGGACTCGAGAAGAGAATTTCATGGCCGGAGTCTAGCCATCTCCATTGGGATCCGAGCAAGCGCGCGACCCCAATCGAATGAGAGGAGCGCCCCGACGATCACGCTCTACCGCCCATTAGAGACTCGGGTGGCGCGCGTGCCAGTCCGTCGCCGCCTGGAAGGCGGACCCGATGGCGAGCAGCTTCGACTCGGCGCGATGGGCTCCAACGAGCTGAAAGCCGATGGGTGCGCCCTCGACATCGAAGCCGCCGGGCATCGTGAGCGACGGCGAACCCGACAGGTTGAAGGGCGAAGTGAATCGCATGGAAAGCGACACCGCGGGATCCGACGCGGCGTCGGTCAGATTCGTGTTCGCCGGGAAGAGGCCGGGGATCACCGGCGCGATGATCGCGTCGAGGCCTTCCGGTGCAGCCTTTGGACACGTCTCGCCCCCGACCTCGAAGAGACCTTCGAGGCGCCGGCTGAGGGCCAGGCGCGTCTTCCAGGCGTAGGCCACCTCGCGGCCCGAGACCTTCTGCCCGAGCTCGATGGTCTCGGCGAGGGCGGCGCCGTATCGGTCCTTCCTACTGGGGTAGGTATCCGCGTGGGCGTTGGCAATTTCTGCCGAGCCGAGAAAGAGCCAGGCACCGAGCGCCTCTTCGATCGTCGGCAGCGAGAATTCGACGATCTCCGCCCCGAGCTCCCGAAGCACGTCGAGCACACCGCGGATGGCTTGGGTGATCGCGGGGTCGACCCCCTCTTCGCAATAGCTCGCGTCGAATCCGATCGACCTCCCCCGAACGCTCGGAAGCAACGCACTCGCCGTTCCGGCGGCGGGGTTGTGGGCGAGGCTCCAGGGATCTTTCGGGTCGTGCCCGCATAACACCGAGAAGGCCCTCGCTGCGTCTGTCGCCGAGCGCGCCATCGGGCCGATGTGATCGAGGGAGTCCGCCAGGGGAAACACGCCGCGCAGGGAGACGCGCCCGTGGGTCGGCTTGAGGCCGGTCAGCCCACAGGCGGCAGAGGGATAGCGAATCGACCCTCCGGTATCGGTCCCGAGTGCGGCTGTGCACAGACCCGCAGCGACCGAAACGCCGGAGCCGGACGAGGAGATTCCCGTCCATCGCTCCGAGTTCCAGGGGTTCACCGGGGGCGTAACCGACTCATGATGCGTCACGAAGGCGCCCTCGGTCATCTTGACCTTGCCTAGAATCACCGCACCCGCGGCTTCGAGCCGATCAACGACCTCGGCGTTCTCGGCGGCTGGAGCGTCACCTAATGCCGTGGTTCCCGCACGCGTCGGCTCCCCGGCTACATCACAGAGATCCTTCAACGCGACGGTCACTCCGTGCAGCGTACCGAGCGGCTCCCCCGTCCTCTGCATCGAGTCGAGCTTCGAAGCACTCTGCCTCGCGCGCTCGGGCCAGAGGGCCGAGAAGGCCTGCAGACGGGGGTCGAGTCGATCGATGCGCGCGAGCATCGCCTCGGTCACTTCGGAGGCGGTGAGTTCTCCCTTGCCGATCTCGAGTTGAAGTTCTTCGATTCCGAACCAGGCGATCTCTTCCGCGTTCATGCCGGGGTCCTCCCGGCTCCATCATGCCACAGGCATGGGCTCCGCGAGGGGGTCTTCCTGGGTGGCCGACTCGCTCGCCGCGGAGCCCGGCGGAACACCGGGGAGCCAGAGTTCGAACAGGGCGCCTCCGGATTCTCGGTTGGACGCCTCGAGATGCCCGCCGAGTTGGGAGCAGAGGTCGTAACTGAGGGAGAGGCCGAGCCCGGTCCCTGCCGGCTTCGTCGTGAAGAAGGGGTCGAAGATCCGGGGCAGGAGCGCAGCGGAAATTCCGGGACCCGCATCTTCGACCCGGATCGAGATGCCGTCGTCCCTCTCGGAAAACTCGACGTTGACTCTTGGCTCATCGGAGGCGGCCTGCACGGCGTTGAGCAGGAGATTCACGAGGATCTGGAAGACCGCGGATTCGATGGTGACGATCTGGATTCCCGGCGGGCCCGTGACACTGATCGGTTGACCCTTCTGTCCGATCGCTGCTACCGCCGCGGCTTGTCGAATGCTGCTTTCGATGTTGACTTCGACGGCGGTCGCGCCGAGATCCGGTGTGCGGGAGAAATCCTTGAGACGCAGAACCAGGAGTCTGATCCGCTCGACACCCTCCTGTGTCTCTTCGACGATCGCCGCCATATCGCACACGGATTCTCGCAGCATGGGAGATAGGGAGCCGACGGTCGTCCTGTCCGACAACTCTTTCGCGGTGGACTCCAGCGACGACAGATTCGCCTGAATGAAGGCGAGCGGATTATTCACCTCGTGGGCAATTCCGGCGGTCAGCGAGCCGAGGGCTTCCAGCCGTCCACCGATTTCGAGTCGTCGTCGTGCCGCTTCGGCATCGGTCCGGTCGGTCAGGATGAGCGCGTGCCCAATCACCCCGAAGCGACCTCGCAGGGCGATGCCTCGGGACTCGATGACCGCGTCGAGACGTTGCTCCGCCGCCGCAATTGCCTCGGGAAGTGGGCGTCCATGCAATCCCTTCGTGTCGGCGAGTCGCTCCGCGGCCGCGTTTGCGCTGACGATCCGACCCTCTCGATCGGCCACGATCACACCCACGTCGAGCTGTTCGATCACGTCGTGGCGATCGATGGGAACGCCGGAGGTGAGGCCGGACTCGATGACGAACATCCAGAGCAGGATCGCGGAAGGCCCGATTGCGACCGCCGTCCAATCGGTGTCGATCAGCCCGAAGTAGTAGACGAGGTTCGTGAACACAGGCAGAGCAACGCCCGCGATGAGCGCGGACATGACCGGCAGGTTCGAGCGACCGAGGCGCATCGCGGTCTTAGCGCAGTAGTAGGTCCCGGCCAGCGCCAGCACGTACTGGTTGATCGTGAAGATGTCGAACCATGGACCGTGGATCACGGCGGGGGAGTGCCAATCCACGAACCGGCTCTCTTGGTCCCAGTACAGGCACGAATAGAAGAAAGCGGGCACGATAAACGCGGCCATGACGAGCCTTGGGCGATGCATGAACCAGGGGGGGCTCGCAGCCCGTGCCGAGAGCCAGAACCAGGTCGGGGCGAGACTGGCGGCGCCGAAGAAGAAGATGCGGCGGGCGAGAATCAACTCCTCCGCAGTTCCGGCGGACAGGATGAGGAGTTCGCCCACGGACCAGCAACCGATGACCACACCGAACACGGCGAAGCGGCGCGTCCCCGAGCCGGCTTCCCGACCCTGCAGGGAGCCGAAGGTCAGCCATCCTGCGACCGCGATGCTGAGATATAAGCCGAGTGTGAGCGTCATCCTTCTGTCGATCGGTCGTTTCGCGGCGCGAGTAGAGTCCGTTTGGCACGCAGACGGTCCGTTGCGAGGAGGATCAACGGGACACGGAGGCAAAAGTGAGGTGATAACCCCTCGATCTTATTCCGGTCGGGCTGTACTCGCGGCCTCTTTCCGTCTGGGGTCGCTCTCCACGCTTTCGGGCTAGGCTGGCGGCGATGCCCATCGTCAAAGAGTCGCCGGAATCCCCGTCCGAGGGCGTGGATCTGGACCCCGACCAACTCTCGCCCGGTGCCCTTCGCGGTCTCGTGGAGGAATACGTCACGCGCGAGGGCACGGACTACGGACAAGGAAATTGGTCGCTCGAAGACAAAGTCTCCCAGGTCTTTCGTCAGCTCGATAACGGCGAGGCCAGGATCGTCTTCGACCTCGATCTCGGAAGTGCCAGCATCGTCACGGCCCCTGAGCTCGCCCTCCACGTGCTCGACCCGGATCGCGGACGCGACGGTGGCCCGGATGAACCGTCCGCCAACTGAGAATCCGAGCCAGCGCAATCACATTTCGAGGCAGCAACGCCGGCCCGACCCAATCGGCTCGCGTGATCGCCTGCTCGCCCGCACAAGCACGGACGTCTTCTCTGGCGAAGCACGAGCCAGCGCCAATCCGGCGAAGAATCCGGTGGAGAATCGGGTGAAGAGAACGGGGAGGCTGTCAGCCCTGGGGCTAACGACGGGCCAGGCGCCGACGACGAAATACCAGAGCACCGCTGTCGTTGCGAGCTGACTCGGCTGAAGCCAACCGGCCGAGAGCCGTCGCCACGCCTGCACGAGCAGTCCGAGCGCAACGATCGCGTGAAGCGCATGCGTCCCTACGACCAGATAGAAGAAGCTACCCAGGGTCGAAGACGTCAGCGTCAGACCCTGGGCGATCATCGAAGCCCAGTCCCAGCCCTGGCAGGCGACGAAGAAAGTTCCGAGCGCGATCGCCACGATTAGCGGCGCCTTGGCGCTCTCTGGATCGACCTTGAAGCGGCGCTGCGCAACATAAAGGAGCAGACCGGAAAAAAAGAGCGCGGCGGTGTTGATCGCCGTCTCTTCGAGCGGCAATCGGGGCTGGTCCGGCGGTGGCCAGATCGCCGAAGATGCGCGCACAATCGAAAAGGCGCTGATCAACCCCGAGAAGAGCATGATCTCGGGCATCACGAAGAGGGTCATGCCAAGCACGCCGTTCGAGATGACCCGGGGCTCGCCTCGGTCTGCGGAGACCAAACGGATGGGGGCAGCAGTGTCCATATCTATTTCCTCCACGTCGTCACCCGCAGACGCCATCACCCTATGACACTTATCCCCTCCCCTTCCCCGATCTGGATGTCTGTCTCGGTGACTGGCGTTGCGATCAATCTACTTCTCTACCCCTTCAATCCCTCGTCGAGCTAGCAGCGAGCCTGTTTGTGCAGCGAATCGTTGCGTCACGGACGTCCATCTTGCCGTGAATCTTCGCCCCCAGATCCGTGATCACGCGATCTTCGGATCCGGCGCACACTGGGGGTCGGTCCAAAATCCCGTTGCGATTCCCGTGCATGACTGCGAATTCCGTATCGCGGAATCGTAAATCGCAGGCCCTTCTGGTTTAAGCACGGGAAGAAGATTCGCGGAGTCCGGCAGAGAATTGAGCTTGACTCCATAAATCCGCGTGTGACACTGTATTGCACACGTTTAGCGCCTGGCAGATCGCAAAGGGTGGAGGGAAAGTTGGTAAGCGCCGCGTCCCTTCCTGCTATGGGGCGAGTCCGCGACTACGTGGATCTCACGAAGCCGCGGCTTCTCCCTCTGGTGTTGTTCACCAGCCTTCCCGTCATGGGGATGGCAACGGGTGGCTGGCCCCCGCTTTCGTTCGCCTTCCCCACCCTGGTCGGCATCGGACTCGCCGCAGCGTCGGCTAACACGCTCAATGCCTACCTCGAACGCGAACTCGACGGGCGCATGGAGCGCACGCGTGGACGCCCACTACCGAGCGGGAAGCTCGCGCCGCGGTCGGCACTGATCTTCGGATGGTTGCTTGGAATCGCGTCGACCGTTCTCTTGTGGGTCGTCGCCGACCTCACGACGGCTGGGGTCGCGGTTGCGAGTATCCTCTACTACGTATTCGTCTACACCATTTGGCTGAAGCCCCGCTCGGCATGGAATGTGGTCGTTGGGGGCGCCGCCGGCGCCGCAGCTCCATTGATCGCCGATGTCGCCGTGAACGGCAGCCTCGGAGTGCCGGGACTGCTGCTCTTCGCAATCGTATTCTTCTGGCAGCCCCCGCACGTTTGGGCAATTACGCTTTACCGCAAGGCCGATTACGAGGCTGCGGGCATCCCGATGCTCCCTAACGTCATCGGCGATGAAGTAACGAGACGATGGGTACTCGTGTGCACCTTCGGGCTCGTGCCGGTGACCCTGGCGCCGGGGCTGCTGGGACTGCTCGGCTCCACGTATATGATCGTTGCAGTCGGTATGAACGCGTGGTTCGTGATGTCTTCGATCCAGCTAGCCAGGCAACGGACGGATGACGCTGCGCGACGAATGTTCCACGTCTCCCTCGTGTATCTGGCCTCAATCTGCATTGCGATGCTGATCGATCTGGCCGTCTGATTTCCTTCCCGTACCAGACCAGCGGAGTTTCGATGTCACCGGTCGATTCGAACACCGTATTGAGTTCCAACCCAGGCGCCACACCCGACCTGGATGTGGCGATTATCGGCGGGGGGATCTCGGGACTCGTGACAGCCCATCGACTCGCGAAGCGTGGGGATTTGGGCCGCCGCGCGTCGGTGCGAATATTCGAGGCCAGCGATCGCGTGGGTGGGCTCGTTCAGACAGAGATGCGCGGCGCGTGGCTCTTCGAGACCGGGCCGGATTCGATGCTGACGGCAAAGGTGTCCGCCTGCGCTCTATGCCGTGAGTTGGGACTCGGCGACGAGTTGGTCGCTCCCCGGTCGGGCGCCACCTTCTCGCTGGTGCACGATCGACGTCTCCATCCCGTGCCGGCAGGCTTTCGCATGATCGCTCCAACCCAGGCATGGCCCCTGCTGCGATCCCAGCTTTTCTCCGGGCCAGGCAAGAT
>JAPYTP010000009.1:0-2111 GCA_029941885.1 Myxococcota bacterium | reverse complement strand
ACCTCTTCTATCAATTCGGCGCGCGATTCAGCGCACAAATCTGGTCAGCCCGCGCCGACACAGCTGACACTGAAGCACGGACTCGGCTCGCTCATCGGGCGTCTCGTGGAAGAAATCCCGGCATCCTGGCTGCAGCTCGGATGCGCGGCCAAGGCGATCAGACCCCTGCGCGAGCAGCAGGGCTGGCAGATAGAAAGCACTTCGGGAAAATGCACGGCGCGCGAGGTCGTGTTGGCCTGTCCCGCACCCCGCTGTCACGATCTACTCCGAGACACGGTCCCCGCGGTCGCGGACGCGCTCAAAGAACTCCACTTCACCTCGTGCGTCACCGTCAATCTGGTCTATCGCCGCAACGATCTGAATGAACTACCCAGCGATTTTGGCTTCTTCGTGCCGCGTTCTGAACCTTATCGGATCCTGGCGGCAAGCTTCGCGAGCGAGAAGTTTCCGGATCGAGCTCCCGATGAACACGTAGTCGTGCGCACCTATCTCGGCGGCGCACTGGATCCCGAGGCTCTCGACCTGGACGACGCAGAACTGATCGAGCGAGCTCACCACGACCTCGCTCGGCTGATCGGGGCCGGAGCCCTTCCGCTGTCGAGCCTGGTGAGTCGATTCCGAGAGTCCATGCCGCAGTTCGACATCGGCCACCTGGACCGGGTCGCAGATTTGCGGTGCCAGATAAGCCCGATTCGCGGCCTACACGTCGTCGGTAGTGCAATGGGCGCCTATGGCTTGCCCGACTGTGTGGAGTCGGCCGAAGAAGTCAGCATGAGCATCGAGCTTTATCGGCGCCACACCGGGGTCGCTTCGCAAGGTGAGTCCTCTGACGCGTCCCGGACAGGCGGCGCAAGCGCGGCATAGACCATTTCGAAGGCGGATGAGTTTACCAGGGAAGGAAGTCATCGTTGGCAAATCAAACTGGACACATCCCCTCCCTGGTCTCCTGGAATCTGACCAAAGCATGCAACCTGCGCTGCCCGCACTGCTACATGGAAGGCGGTCAGAAGGCGGAGAACGAACTCACGACGCAGGAATGTCTGGCGCTGATCGACGAGCTGAAGACCCTCGGCACGGAAATGCTGATTCTCACCGGCGGCGAGCCGATGCTGCGCAAGGACATTTTTGAGATCGCGCAGTACGCCTCGAGTCTGGGGATCTGGGTTGTGATGGGTACCAACGGCGTTCTGATCAATGACGGCTCGGTTCAAAAGATGATCGAATGCGGCGTGCAAGGTGTAGCGATCAGCATCGATTCGATCGACCCGGAGAAACACGATCAATTCCGAGGTGGGCCCGACGCGTGGGCCCACTCAGTACGCGCCTTGGAGATCTGCCGTGCCAACGGACTTCAAGTGCTGGTCCAGACTACGGTGATGGACATGAACTACGCAGAGATTCCCGAGCTGCTCAAATTCGCGCGCGAGAAAGGAGCTTGGTCCTTCAATCTGTATTTCCTCGTCCAGACCGGCCGCGGCCAGTTGTTGAACGACCTTTCCCCGGAGCGCACGGAGAACATGCTTTCGGATTTGGTGGACTGGCAAGAGGAGAACCGTCCCATGCTGGTGCGCTCCAAGTGCGCGCCGCAATTCAAGCAGATCGCCTACGAAAGAGGCTTGGGGGGCCTGGAGAGCGGCGGATGCATGGCGGGCACCGGGTATTGTCGCATCACGCCCCAGGGCGATGTCACCCCCTGCCCGTATATGACCGTCGTCGCCGGCAATCTGCGTGAGCAAAGCTTCGGCGAGATCTGGCGAACGTCGCCGGTGCTACGAGAGCTGCGTGACGTGGGTCAGCTGAAGGGACGTTGCGGCAGGTGTGAGTTCAAGGAGCTCTGCGGAGGATGCCGCTGCCGCGCCTATGCGGCCTTTGATGACTATCTACAAGAGGACCCGGCTTGTCGCTACCAGCCAACCGGGCACCCCCTGCAGCACCAGCAGATTCTCTGGAGCGCAGAAGCCCGGGCGCGACTCGAGCGTATTCCGCTTGCCTTCGTTCGTGAGAAAGTCATGCACGGGGTAGAAGCGTTTGCCGAACGCCAAGGGGTTGAGCTCGTCACGCCCGAATTGATGAAGGAAGCCTTGGCCGGCGCTGAGCGGCCTTCTTCGCGC
>JAPYTP010000008.1:65967-68612 GCA_029941885.1 Myxococcota bacterium | reverse complement strand
GGCTTCAAGTCGTAGATTTCACCCGCTCCGGGTGGAATGACCTTACAAGAGTACCCCAAACGCTCCCCTGTTCAACAGAAAAAGGTGTGTCCGGGAGACGAAAGGGGGGATTTCGACCCGAAATGCGCCTCGCCTGCGCGATTGCTGCACATTCTCTTCCAGGGAATTGCTGATTCCGATTGGAAACGAGAATGTGGATTTCGGCTCCGATGCTTGCGCCCCCGGACCGGTGTGGGTTCACTTGGCCTGCGGGGGGACACGATGACGACGGACGGCTCGGCCGGGAGAGACGATACCCCGGAGGTGACGGCGCGGGTGGTGGTGCTCGGTGTGGTCCTGGCAGCCGTCCTCGGCGCCGCGAACGTGTATCTGGGCCTCAAAGTGGGGATGACCGTATCCGCCTCGATCCCCGCCGCCGTCGTCGCAATGCTGATTCTGCGGCGCCTGATGCACGGGGGGACGGTTCTCGAGGCGAATCAGGTCCAGACGGCGGCCTCGGCAGGTGAATCTCTCGCCGCGGGCATCCTCTTCACCGTGCCCGCCCTCGTCCTGATCGGGGTCTGGGCACATTTCGATTTCTGGGCGACGACCCTGATTGCGATCGCGGGCGGATGGCTTGGGATCCTCTTCATGATCCCGATGCGCCGGGTCTTCATCGAGGAGAGTCCGGAGTTGCCGTACCCCGAGGGTGTGGCCTGCGCCGCCGTGCTCCAGGCGGGGGGCGACGAGGTCGGGGGAGACGCGGGCAGCGGGTCACGAGTCCTCTTCGGGGGATTGCTCGGCGCGGCGGTCAAATTGCTGGTCAGCCTGCTCGGGGTTCTCAAGGGATCGATCGAGAATGCGGTGACCTTGGGTGGTGCCCGATCGTTCTTTCTCGGCGCGGACCTCTCGCCGGCGCTCCTCGCGGTCGGGTACATCGTCCGCATCGAGGTCGCGGTCCAGATCTTCCTGGGCGGCGCGCTCGGGTGGCTCGTCTTGATTCCTCTCGCCCCCGAGCTGGTCGGGTACTTCGCCGGGGAATCCGTCGAACTTCGTGCGGCGACTTCCCTGGCCTTCGATGGCCCCGCGACCGAACGATCGTGGACGCTCTGGTCGCTCGGTGTTCGTTATGTCGGCGTCGGTGCCATGGCGGTCGGCGGGCTGGCCGCGTTGATTCGAGTCCGATCGGGACTCATGAGAGCGCTTCGGGAATTGCGTAACGGCTGGTCGGCGCGGGATGACGAATCACGCAACGCAGAGGATCTCCCCGCACGTCTGATTCTGGTCCTGATCGCCGTCGCGGTCATGATCGTGCTAGGCCTCTACTGGCGCTTCACGGACGATCTCGGAATCGCCTCCCTGGCCACAGTCATCATGGTCGTCGCCTCGTTCTTCTTCGTCGGAGTGGCGAGCTATATCGTCGGCCTCGTCGGCAACAGCAACAGTCCGGTGTCGGGTATGACGATCACGGCCGTTCTGATGACCGGGGGGTTGTTGTGGATTTTCGGGTATAGCGGTGTCCAGGGGATGGTCGCGACGCTTGGCGTGGCCGCGATCGTCTGCTGTGCGGCGTGCACGGCAGGGGACGTGTGCAACGACCTGAAGACCGGGGCGATCGTCGGAGCGACTCCGCGACGCCAGCAAGCGATGCAGCTTCTGGGCGTGGTCGTCGCCGCGCTGGTGATGGCGCCGGTCCTCCAGCTCCTACATGACGCCTATGGAATCGGCTCTCGAGAATTGGCCGCGCCCCAGGCGAGTCTGTTTGCGAGCCTCGCGCGTGGCTTTTTCGGAGGGGAGGAGCTGCCCTGGGGTCTCGTAGGAGTAGGAGCGGTCATCGGCCTGAGTGTGCTCGCCGTCGATTCCGCTCTCGAGCGACGCGAATCGACGTTTCGTCTTCACCTTATGCCCATCGCCGTCGGGCTCTATCTGCCCTTCGGGCTGGCCGTCCCGATCCTCGCAGGGGGTTGCATCGAGTGGGCGACGCGGGCGCCGGATGTAGAAGGCGACGCGCGTGGCAGTTCGCCGGGGGTGCTGTTCGCATCGGGCGTGGTTGCGGGAGAGGCGCTCGTTGGTGTCGGCGTGGCGCTGCTAGTCGGCATGGGGCTGCAAGGGCTGCGGGCGGATTACCTTTTCAGTGGCCCGGTCAGCCTCTTGGCTGCGATCGCAATCGTCTGGATCTTTGCGCGCGCGACCCGTCCGACCGGGCCCGGTTCAGCGCCGACGTAGCCCCGGAGTCGTCGACGCGGCGACCAGTGGAACACACGATGCTGGGGACCGCGGATCCGAGTAGGTCGCGCTGTCTTCCTCCCGTGTTCCGACCTTTCGATGGGCTTAGAAGTCGCCGACCTTTCGTGTGAACGCGTACTCGAAGGGCTCGACGATCAGGATGTCGTAGGCTCCTTCGATGCCCTCTCGTCCGCTCGGCGAAGCAAGGATGATTGCTGGGACGGAGAGGATCGCTCCGACGACCACCCGCGCCATGGCGAGCGGGCGCACGATCAATCCGTCGATGGATATTGCCACGATATCCTCGCCACGCGAGCCCTCCCACTCCGCGGCGGACGGTGCGGCGGAGAACAACACTATGGCGGCGCAAAGAGTGGTGGCGCAGAGACTGGCGAATAGTTGAGTCGGGCGGTGGGCGCGCATGGTTCGTCCTTTTGGAG
>JAPYTP010000008.1:0-65867 GCA_029941885.1 Myxococcota bacterium | reverse complement strand
TAGCAGAGCTCTGATGCCCTGTGCGAAGGGGTGGGCAGTCCGACGGACGCTCTCGGCGCGGGCCACGAATCGTGCGCTGTGGAGCTCTATCCGTCGCCGACCGACGGGAGTCCCTCCGTCGAGGAGCCGCTGCTGATTCTCTCTTCCTTTCGCTCGCTGACCAGGCGGCTGAAGTCTTCGACCACGAGATAGCCGATCGGAACCAGAGAGAGCGTCATGACGGATGCGTAGAGGACGCCGTACGCCAACGCGATCGCCATGGGAATGAGCGGTGCCGCGGGCACCGCGGCCTCGAACATCAGGGGAACCAGCCCGAGAAAGGTCGTCGCAGTTGTCAGGACGATCGGACGGAAGCGGGTCGTGGCAGCGGCTCGAACGGACTCGCCAAGGGAAAGCCCTTCGATTCGTCTGGTGTTGATCGTGTGGACCATGACGAGGGATGCGTTCACGACGACGCCGGCGAGAGCGACGATCCCCAGGATCGAGAAGAACACCACGTCCCAGCCCGTCGGCTTGTGTCCGATCAGCGCACCGACCGTGCCGAACGGGATGACGCTCATGATGATGAACGGCTGTGCGTAGGATTTGAGCGGGATCGCCAACAGCACGTAGATGATCAGGAGCGCCATCAGGACGCCGGTCACGATCCCCGAGGCGGCGGAGGATTGCTCGCGCTGCTCGCGTTCTGGGAAGGCGGCGTGCGCACTCGGGCCCGGCGAAACCGGTCCGCGGTCGCTGCGGGGCCGTGTCTCGCTTGGGATCGTGGAATTCAGGAGGGCGCGGCTGGATCGGGCCGGACCCCTATGGCACGGCCACGACGGGCCGGCCATGGCTCGGGGCGCACGCGTTTCGAATTCAGTGGGCGGAAAGGCCGGCCATGACCCGCTCGCGCATCGCGACGAGTTCCGCACGTTCCACCGCCAGGGTCGTCTCGGCCTGTCTTCGCGCCTCGAGATCCGGCCAGATCCCAACCTGCCGACGCACCGTATCCAGGCGCCTTTCGGCGTTCGTGATGGCGGCAAGGGCGAGTCGAAACGAACGGCGATCGGACTCCACCGCGGCCGCGTGGCGAAAGAGCTGGGTCACGCGCAACTCGTTCTCGAACCAGCGTTTCGGTTGCGCGAACATCGCTCGGGCGAGATCGGAGCGGGCCGCGTTCGCCGCGAGCAGGGCCTCCCCCCGATGTTCTTCAGCCGAAGCGAGATTGCCACGGCAACGTTCGAGCCGCGCGAATGCGAAATGTCGATCGCTCCGTTCCGAGGGGTCGGGAGGGAGCCAGGGGTCGACTCGATGTGCCCACCCGGCCCAGTCCCGAGCGAGCGAGGCACATCGCCGGCCGTCGCCGTCGGCGACGACCTCCTCGCTTTCGCTCAGCCAGCTCGACTCGATTTGGTGGGCGAGTCGAGGGGCCACGGAGGCGAAAAGCGAGATCGAAATGACCAGCGCAGGGGCCGCCATGGCGCTGGCGCGAGCGATTCGTCTGGGAAAGGACCAGCAGGCGTATTCCAGGTCCTGATCGGCTTCCCCTGCTTCGATCAGCCTCTGTAGTCCGTCGGCACATGCGCCCTGATCGATCACGCTCGTTAGTTCTGACTCGCGAAAGCATCGTTCGCAGGCCACGAGTATCGGTTCGCGTCCGAGCTGTACGAGTCCCTGCTCGAGCGCCTCCTCGGCGCCCGCGATGTCGGCTCGATCGATCCTGTGGCGCGCCAACCGCGCGTAGTAGCTCGCGCGGGACATGCGATTCGAATTGGCATGGACCCACAGGATGTCGAAGAGGAGCCGGCTGTCGGTTCGCACACCCGCCGAGAGTCGAACCGGAAGCGCGAGATGGAATACGAGCAGAAAAGCGTTGGCGAGGTCGAGGGCCGCTACGGGAGCGAGGCCGGCGGAAAGGGTTTCGGACGGACTCGGAGCGTGCGGAACCCGGAAGGCCAGCCAGCAAAGCTGAAGGAGGGCGGGGGCGAGAGCGACTGCAATCCGGGCGAGGCGGTGGCGACGGGGAATTCCCGACCGGGCGATCGTGGCACCCGCGAGGGGAATCGGGCTGACAACGAGGTCGACCGGACCGAGCGTCCGCTCGAGCCAGCGGGGTCCGCCGCCCAAGCGGATTTCGAAGACCTGGAAGCCGAAGACGAGGGCGACCAGGGAGCGGATCAGCTCGCGCGCGACGACGAGCGTGGCCAGGGCGAGCGGGATGCCCACGACCACGTTCGTGCCGAGCCAGAGCCAACTCCCCATGTCGATCGCTTCCACGGAATCCGTCCCCCCGTGGTTTCAATCGACCCGTAGTCGCCGGCGCTTGAGTCGGTGGGCCCCCGCCCGTGGGGCGTCCGGTCGGGTATGCTGGAACTCTGGGGGGTGCGGATCATGAGCGCAGCAGAAGCGGATACGGGTCTCGGGGACACCAGCGCCCTGACACGCAGAATCCTGATTGGCCTGGCGGGCGGTATGTCGCTGGGGATCGGCCTCAATGTGTTCGCCGGGGACTCGTCGATCGCCCACTTCCTGGTGAACGGTGTCTTCCACGTCGTTGGGCAGATCTTCCTGGCGAGCCTCAAGCTGATCGTCGTCCCCCTCGTTCTGGTTTCCCTCGCGTGCGGGACGGCCGCGCTCGAGGATGTGACGAAACTCGGTCGGATCGGCGGCAAGACCCTGGGCCTCTATCTCCTGACGACCGCGCTCGCGATCAGTCTCGCCATCATCGCGGCGATCATCGTCGGGCCGGGGGAGGGCTTCGATCTCGCCGCGCAAAATGTCGGCTTCGCCGCCAAGGAAGCACCCGGTCTGGCAGAGACACTGATCGGCATCTTTCCCGACAACCCCTTTCGTGCGATGGCAGAGGGCCGGATGTTGCAGGTCATCGTGTTCGCAGTCCTGCTCGGCGTTGCGATGACGCTTGCGGGAGAACCGGGCCGAGATCTGCTTCGTGTATTCGAGAGTGCGAATGCGGTGATCATGAAGCTCGTCTTCGTGCTGATGCAGATCGCCCCCTACGGGATCTTCTGTCTGATCGCCAAGGTTTTCGCCGAGCAGGGGCCCGAGGCGTTCGAACAGCTGATCATGTATTTCCTCACGGTGCTAGGTGTGTTGATTCTCCATGCGACCGTCACGTACCCGACGATTCTGATCCTGTTCGCGCGGGTCGCGCCCTTGCCCTTCTACCGTAAGCTGCGCGCCCCGATGACCGTCGCATTCAGCACGGCGAGCAGCGGCGCCACGCTTCCGGTGACCCTTCGGACCGTCGAAGAGCGGCTCGGCGTCGATACCTCGATCGGCTCTTTTACCGTCCCTCTCGGCGCGACCATCAACATGGATGGCACGGCGATCATGCAGGGAGTTGCAACGGTCTTCATCGCCCAGGCCTACGGAATCGAGATCGGGCCGGCGGGATATCTGACCGTCGTTCTGACCGCGACCCTCGCGTCGATCGGGACGGCCGGCGTGCCTGGCGTTGGCACGATCATGCTCGCGATGGTGCTTCGTCAGATGGAACTCCCGGTCGAGGGCATCGGCCTGATCCTCGGAGTCGATCGGCTGCTCGATATGACCCGGACGGCGGTGAATATCATCGGAGACGCGGCCGTTTCCTGCGTGGTCGCGCGGAGCGAGGGCAAACTCGATCTCGAGGTGTTCCGCGCGCCCTGAGCGAGCTTTCGTTGTGTCCACTCGTTGGGCTTTGCCGGACGCGCGCGGCTGCGCGAGAATCCGCCGGCGCCTGTGTGAGCCGGGACGCGTGTTCCGGCTCGACAACCCAAGGCCCCCGTTCACTCCGGGTCGGTGCCGTAGAAAAAAGGAATCCCCTCATGAAACTCTACACGGGAATGGGCCCCAACCCGCGGGTCGTCTTGATCGCCGTCGCCGAGACCGGTGCAGAGGTCGAACTCGTCGAAGTCGACCTGATTGCCGGTGAGAATCGCCAGGAGGCTCATCTCGCCAGGAACCCGGCGGGCCAGTTACCGACGCTCGAACTCGACAGCGGACAATGCATCTCCGAGATCACGGCGATCGCCGAGTACCTCGACGATGTCACTTCCGGATCCCTGATCGGTTCGACGCCCGAGCAGCGGGCCGAGACCCATATGTGGGTGCGCCGGATCGATCTGAACATCTGCGAGATGCTGGGCAACGGTTTTCGGAACGCCGAAGGTCTTCAACTCTTCGAGAGTCGCATCCACGTAATTCCGCACGCGGCGGACGATTTCAAGCAGATCGCACGGGATTGGCTCGGCAAGGTCGACGCGCTCATCGAGGGCAACGAGTTCATCTGCGGTGATCGTTTCACCCTCGCGGATATCCTGCTCTTTGCTTTTCTCGAGTTCGGCGCCAATGTCGGTCAGCCCCTCGATGCCAAGTGCGAGCGATTGCAGGCGTGGTATTCCCGTGTGGCGGCCCGTCCGTCGATCGCGGGCTAGGACTCGGACTCGCCGAGAATCGCGTTGGGTCGGGCGAGATTGCGGTCGTCCGTGAGGCCGGCCGCACGCCGCCCTCGTTTTCGAGCCAATCGACCAGGGGGCGACGGGCCCTCCTCCATGGGACCGGCTTCTAGAGGCCTCGAATGAGGCCCCGTGTGAGCGCGCTTCTGCAATGCTAGATTCTGTCCGCGTGTGGTCACGGGGGGAGCGTGATTCTCCCCGATCCCCCAGGTCGAATGTTGCTTCGAAGGCCCTGATGGGCCTCCGCAATTGAGCTTCGGTGAGGGCACGGAATATTGGGAAAGCGAATCTACGTTGGAAACGTTCCTTTCTCTTTGACGGAACAGGAGCTTCGGGAAAAATTCGAACAGCATGGAAACGTGACCGGTGTCGATGTCATCATGGATCGTGAGACGGGTCGGCCCCGTGGCTTTGCGTTCGTCGAGATGGAGGATCCAGCCGCAGCGGATGCGGCGATTCAGTCGCTGGACGGGAGCGATCTCGGTGGTCGGAACCTGCGGGTCAATGAAGCGCAGGACCGGCGTGGAGGTGGCGGTCGACGTTGAGTTGAGGGTCAGAGCAGTCTGATCCAAGTCGTGAAACACGCCACGGACGAAACCCCGGTGGGGAACAATCGGACAGAGGGGTCGACTGGACCCGTCGGATAGCACGAAGTCCGCTCTACGGAGCGGCCGCGGGTGGCTGATCCCCTTGCTAGGGTGGCCGGACGGCGTGAGGAAGATCTAGAGCGCCCCGAAATCCCCACCGGTCGAAAAACCGGAAGAGGGAGGGGCAGGGCCGATGGTGTGAAAGTCTGGGGGGGGACCCCGATTGCCAGCGGCGACCGTGAGTGGAGGATTCTTGAATGGCACGTGCAAGTCGAATGAGCGTTCTCAAACGCAAGCGCGAGAGCGAGAAGGCGGAAAAATCCGCGCGCAAGCGAGAGATGCGTGAGATGGAGAAGGAGGTCGGCGAGAAGAAGGAGCCTCACTCCGGCGAGGCGACGCAAGACGACCTCGAAGCCTACGGTCTGGTCCATCCACCGGAAGACGATGCAGAGGAAGAGGAAGGGACGGTCGCCTGATTGGCCGTTCCGGCACGGCGCTGATCAGACGGGCCGATCCCCGATGATCGTCAAGCGTTCCATGATACGTGCCTGCGGCCAGTAATCGCTCGCCGCGTAGTGCTGTGTCGACCGATTGTCCCAGAACGCGACGCTGTTGTCGGCCCACTTGAATCGCACCTGATATTCGGGCACGTCGATCTCCCGATAGAGGCGGCCGAGTAGATCGTCGCTGGCCTCGCGCTCGAGTCCGTCGACATGATCGGTGAAGATCGGATTGACGTAGAGACATCTTCGTCCGGAGACCGGATGCGTACGGACGATCGGGTGGCGTGCCGGGGGGAACTCCTTGCGTTTCTCCGCCCGCTCTTCCTCACTGAGCGCGATCCCGAATGTTTGAACGAAGTCGTGAATCGCGATGTGGCAGTCGATTTCCTTCCTCAGCTCCTCGCTGAGTCCCTCGTAGACCGCCTCCATGTCGGTCCACAAGGTATCTCCGCCGATTGCGGGGACCTCGTGGGCTCGCAGCACGGATCCGAGGGAAGGCACTTCCCGCCAGCTGACGTCGCTGTGCCAGTTGTTCTCGACGCCGACCGTGTTCTCGTCCTTCTGGAACCGGATCACCTCGGGCGTCTCGCCGCCGGGCAAGAAGGGATGGATCTCGAGCTCTCCAAAGTTTCGGGCGAACGTCGCCTGCTCTTCGGCGCTGATGTCCTGGTCGCGGAAGAAGAGGACCTTGTACTCGACCAGCGCGGTCACGAGTTCGGCGGCGAGCTCCGGGGACAGCGGTTTCCCGAGATCGACACCCCGGATCTCGGCTCCGAGACAGGGGCTCTGCAGCGTCGCCTCGAAATGATCAAAGGACAGGCCGTCGAGTCGTTCGCGAACCTGGGAGATATGTCGGCGTGGGCCGTAGTGGATCGGACGAGTGGACATGGGTCGGCGAGCCCCTTCTGGGTAGAGCCGCCTCAGTCGGCTCCCCCCAAGCGTATGTGCAGCCGCCCCGATTTGCCAGATTCGACTCCTCGCCCATCATAGGAGCCGCCGGCAGGGCGGACTGGCCGCGCCGCTCTCGCGCATCCCGCTTGCCCGACGTCGCGTCGGGAACCGCGCCGTCTTCACTTTCGCCCTTCCGGCTGGCCTGGTCTCTCTGGAGTCGAACGTGCGTCAGCCGAGCAGGACGAAGGATATTCCGAGCACGACCAGCAGGATCCCCGGCAGCTGACGAATCAGATCACGCTCTCCCATCAGACGGATGCCGAGGCCGACGGCGATCAGAGCCTCGATCTGTCCGACCGCCTTCACGTAGGCGACGAGGGAGAGCGAGAAGGCCCAGAACCAGCCCAGGCTCGCCGTGAAGCCCGCCGAGCCGATCACGAGCATTCGTCGCCAGTGGATCGGCACCGCGCGGAACGAGGCGGGCTCGCGCCACGCGATCCACCCGGTCAGGAGTACGACCTCGATCCAGGTCGTGTGGAAGAGCGTCTGGACCGCGGATTCGAAGACCGTCACATCGGCATTCTCCGTTGCGACGACGGTATTTGCGGCCTTGAGGGCGAAGCTCGCCAACACGAGCAGCACGGCACAAAGAAGTGCGTAGCTGCCGGCGCGGCCGAAGCGAAGGGCTCGGGTCCAATGAGTCGACCCGCTTTCACGAGCGAGATTGATCACGATGACGCCGACGGCGCAGATCACGATTCCGGTGGCACCGATCGCCGACGGAAACTCGGCGAACCAGATCGCGCCTGCGACGGCCGTGAGGATCACTTCGAGTTTGTGGAAAACGATCGACTCGCCAAAGCTGCCGAGCCGGAAGGCCGTGATGAGGGCGACGTTCCCCAGGAGCTGCGTCACCGCCGTGAAGAAGCAGTAGACGAAGAAAATCGGCGCAAGCGTGGGGAAGCCCTCGCGGGCAACCACGACTGCGCAGGTCGCTCCCGCGAAAGGTAGACAGAACGTGAAGCGGGACCAGCTGTTCAGGGTCGGCGAGATGGTCGAAGAGATCGTCTGGGCGACCGCATTTCGCGTGGTCTGGGCAAGGGCAGCCGCGATGGCGAGGACGCCCCACAACTCTATTTCCATCAGCCCTTCCAGTCGGAGGGTAGACGCGGGCGTTTGAATCGATCGCGCGCTCCTTCGACGAGGGCGTGGGTGTCGCAGCTCTTCGTGTGGTCGTTGACGATCCCCATGGCCTGCATGAACGCGTAGGCGGTCGTCGGACCGACGAAACGGAAACCGCGCTGCTTGAGTGCCTTGGTGAGGGCGCGTGACTCGGGCGACTCGCTGATCGCGACGTGCTCTCCATCGTTGCGGCCGTTCGCGCGCTTCACCGCCGCCGGTTCGAAGCTCCAGAAGAACGCCCCCAGCGATCCCGCCTCCTCCCGTAGAGCGACAGCACAGCGGGCGTTGCTGAGAGCGGCCTCGATCTTGCCGCGGTGGCGAACGATCCCCGCGTCCTTGAGGAGTCGCAGGACGCTTCTTTCATTCCAGCGGGCGATCCGCGCGAAATCGAAGTCGGCGAAGGCCCTTCGGAAACTCTCACGCTTTCGGAGAATGGTCAGCCAGGAAAGGCCCGACTGGAATCCCTCGAGACAGAGCTTTTCGAAGAGCCGCTGATCGTCATCGACCGGGAAGCCCCACTCTGTGTCGTGGTATTCCAGATAGTCGTCGTGGCTGGTCCCCCAGCTACAACGACGCGGTCTCGTGGACGGTGAGGGAGATCTCGTCGGCATGATCACTCGGCCTAGCGCCCCTTGAATTCGGGGCGCCGCTTCTCGAGGAAGGCGCGCACACCCTCGGCGTAGTCCTCGCTCGCGAAGCAAGTCGCGATCGCCTCCTGGACATCCGTCGGGCGGCGTTTCGATTCGGGGCGCGCGAGATCGCGGAAGGTCGTCTTCGAAGATCGAAGCGTGAGGGGCGCATTGTTCGCGATCGCCTCGACGGTCTTGCGCACGAAGGCATCGAGTTCACTCTTGGGCAGGACACGATTGACCAGACCCATCGAGGCGGCTTCCTGGGCGTCGAAGCGACGAGCCGTCATGAAGATCTCCTTGGCCCGCGGTTCGCCAACGATCCGGGTCAGGGTAGCCAGGCCCATCTGTCCATAGCCGAGGCCGAGTCGGGCAGCCGGGATCGCAAATACTGCGTCGTCGGCGCAGTATCGAAGGTCGGCGCAGAGGGCGATCGCACAGCCGCCCCCGATACAGAAACCATGGATGGATGCGATCACCGGCTTTCCGATCGCGGAGAGCGCCTCCCACGCGTCGAGGTTGTCCATGTCGTATTGCCGGGCGTTGTCTCCGCTGCGGCTCTCCTCGAACTGCGAGATGTCGGCACCGGAGACGAAAGCGACGTCCCCTTCACCGCGTAGGACGACGACTCGCACGCCGTCGTCTGCGTCGAGTTCCCGGGCGATTTCCGGGATCTCCTTCCACATTGCCGTTGTGACGGCATTGCGGCGTTCGGGGTGATCGAAGACGACCTCGGCGAGGGGGCCGTCACGTTCGACGCGGATCTGACCAGGCATCGTTCGAGCATAGCGAAGGCCACGGGCCCGAATCGCTCGCGACCTCCGCATCCTTCGCGAACGCGTTTCTTGCGGTGGCGCGGTGAGACGGCTGAGGCAATATCTCGAACTGAAGTAAAGCTCGTGATCCGCGCGCGGTCCCCGATTCGGAACGGCGGGAGGATGTGCCAGAGGGACCGGCTGCACGACTCGCACCCAAAGGACGGATCGATCCATGGAATTCTCGATGATCTTCGAAGCGCAGATGGTGGACCCCTCGCCCGAGAACGAGCAGCAGGTCCTGCACGATAGTGTCGAGCAGGCGGTTCTCGCCGACAAGCTCGGCTTCGATCGCATCTGGGCCGTCGAACATCATTGCCTCACGCAATACGCGCATATGAGCGCGCCCGAAACATTCCTCGCTTTTGTCGCCGGCAAGACCTCGAATATCCGAATCGGCCACGGCGTCGTCTGCCTGCCCTTCAAGATGAATCATCCGGTGAAGGTTGCAGAACGGGTGGCGATGCTCGACGTGCTCTCGAATGGGCGGATGGATTTCGGCGTCGGTAAGGGTGGGACCGAGACCGAAGCGGGAGCCTTCGATGTGAATATTGCGGACATCGATAAACAGCTCGAGACCTCCTTCCGAATGATTCCGGAGATCTGGGCAGCGGATCTCTATTCCTTCGAAAGCGACATCATTCGCGTGCCGGAGCGCCGCATCCATCCCAAGCCGATGCAGAAGCCGCATCCTCCGCTCTCGATGGCGTGCACCCGGGAAACGACGCTCAACCAGGCGGGGGAGTGGGGCGTCGGCGCTCTGTGTCTCGGCTTCGGTGGCCCGGAGGACGTTGCGCAGAAGAACCGAGTCTACCGTGCGGCGATCGAGCGCCGTACGCCCGAGAGCCAGGTTGGCGCCGTCGCGAACGACAAGTTGTCCGCGCTCTGCCCCGCGATCGTGCTCGACGATGGTGTCGAGGCCCGGGCTGTGGGCCACCGCGGCCAACGTTTCTTCACCGAGTCGATCAATCACTTCTATCAGGGTGGACCCGCGCCCGGCACGCCGCCGGAAGACGAGGACGCCGCGGAGTACCTCCGGAAGAAGGGCGAAGCCTTCGTCGCCTATCTAAACGAAGAGAAGATCGAGGTCGGCACCGAGGCGACCGGGCTCTTCAATCCGAATCATGCCTACGGCACGCCGGCCGATGCCATCGGGTACGTCGAACGCCTGCAGGAGGCCGGGGCAGACGAGGTGATGTTCCTGATCCAGATGGGCAGCGTGCCCCAGAAGGCAGCGCTTCGGACCATCGAGCTCCTCGCGGAGGAAGTGATTCCGCGATTCCGCTAGGCCTCGTCCTCGATCCTTCGAGCAGCGCGCGTCAGTGTCGTGCGGCGAGGGTCTCGTCCGTGGGATCGACCGACTGCTCCGCGGGGTCCGAGTCGGCGAGTCGGAGCCAGGGTGCGGTTCCCGTATCCGGCCAATTCGTGTCGACGTCGAGCATGGCAGCCAGACTATGGGGAACGCCTCGCAGTGAGGGCCGTCCATCTGCGCGGCCCCGAGGCACGCCTCGGCCGTAAACGACGGAGATCGCGTCTTCCTCGTGCTGCATGGACGATCGAATCCCGTGGTCCGAGAGATAGATGAGCCAGTCGTCTTCATCCATCAGCGAGGAAAGAGCCGCGAGCCGCTCATCGATGTAGCGATAGGCCGCCAGGAGTGGACCCCTTCCGTCGTCCTGTCCGCGTCCGTCGAGGGGGCCGAAATGGGCGTGGGTGAGGAGGTCCAGCGCCTCGAGTCGAAGGAAGAGGAAGTCGACCTCGCCGGCGCGGACGATCTGCTCCGCCGCATCCATCTCCGCGGCGATCGTCTCGGCAAATTTCTTCGTGTCGGCATCATGGCGCAGCGCCGGATGCCGAGCGTACTCGGTCCTGCCGAGCACGCGGTAGGCGTTCTGCGAGGGTGGGAGCGAGCAGTCCGAGCGGCCGGGCGAGCAGACGGCGGCTGGAACTCGGTCCGGGCTCGAGTCGGTCAGGGGTGACGTTTCGTTGCGAGGTCATTCTCAATCCTCCGGGCGGAGGGTCATCGGCCGTACCGCGACCAGTTGGGGCGCAAAAAGAACACGACGCACCACACCTCTCGGTTCGATGTCCGCTGTGTAAAGTTGTGTGAAGTTCGGGTGTGCCCGAAGACCCACGGTCGGTCGCGGGGTGTGGGAACGGCTCTAGGCTGAGAAGATCAGGCTGCCGTCGCGAAGAGTGGCGCTCACGTGGTCACTCGAGAGGTCCAGACGCGCCCGACTCCAGGGCACTGCGAGCAGACAGAGATCCGCCGGGTCCCCGATCTCGATCGCGGGCGCGGTCTCGTCGTTGGGCTGAGGCCGGCGCGAGAAGGCGGGGAGGAAGAGCGCGAGGGCGGTTTCGGGCGACACGCATTCTTCCCTGCCAAGTCGATCCCCAGTCGCTGTGCGCCGCTCCACTGCGGCGTGCATCGCACGCCAGGGATCCGGATGACCGAAGGGCGCGTCGGTTCCCCCGCCGAGACGAACGCCCGCTTCGAGCCAACTCTTCACACGATAGAGATGAGGGAGGTCTCGCTCGTCGACGTTCGCCCGATAGGCGTCGCCTCGCTCCGCCAGGAAATTGGGCTGGGTCACGATCGCGAGATCGAGCCGCGAAATGATCTCGACGGCTTCGGGCGGCGCGACCGAGGCGTGTTCGATCCGGTCGCCCGGGAGGACCCGCGCGGCCGTGAGGGCGGCGAGGGCGAAGTGAATCTCGGCGCGCGTGACGGTGTGAATGGCGACCGGTCGTTTGCGAGCGTGGGCGGCGCGGATGGTGTCGACGAGTTGCTCGAGATCGGGAAGCGCGGGTTCATCGAGCATGATCTTGTGCGCGCCGACGCGCAGCATCGGGTCGCCGGGGTCGACGGGCCCGGTCGCTGCGAGGCGACCCATCATGGCGAGCCGCTGGGGCAGGGCACCGGAGGCCTGTGCGGCCCGAAAACGACCGGCTTCGTCGGATCCGTTCGTGGGCGTCGCATCGGTGATCGCCGTGACGCCGTAGGCCGCGAGCCGTCGTCCCACGGCGGCAAGGTCCGGTGCCGCCGAAGTCGGAAGGCGATCCCGCAGCCAGGCATCGGCCCGAAACAGTCGCCCCGTCGCACGGCCCTTCGGATCGCGCTCGATCGCCGCGACTTCTTCGTCGGGTCGCGCGACGTCCTCCGCGGCGGTGTCCGCGATCCCGAGGGCTGCGAGGGCGCGGGAGTTCAGGAACCACATGGCCCCGCTCCGGTGCTGAATGCGAACGGGGAGATCGTGTCGGAGTTCGTCCAGGAGGTTGCGGTCGAGGGGGCCCGCAACGGATTCGAAATATCCCGTCCCCCGCAGCCAGCCCCGCTCATCCGGTTCGACCGCGAGCGCTCTCCGAAGCCCCTCGAGATCCTCGACTTCGGGTGGGCCGCAGCGTATGGAGGACAGTGCCGCGGCGAGGGCGTGCAGATGGATGTGGTGATCGTGCAATCCCGGCAGCAGCGCGCCGCCGCCTGCGTCGAGGAGCGACTCGTCCGCCCGGGGTGACAGATCGGGCGCGACCTCGCGGACGCGGCCGTCGGCACAACGCACGTCGCGGATTCGTCCGCCGACGTCGGCGCCACGGATCAGCACGGCGCGTCCAACCACGCCGAGAGCAGGGCCTCGTCTGGCGGCGCGAGCCCCGGAGCGGCGCCCCTAGCCGATCGAGCGCGTGGGCCCACGACAGCAGTCCTTCGGTCGCGATCGATCACGCTCCAGCCCGCCTGGTCGCCCTCGAGCGGGAGCAGGAGGCAGCCCGAGGATGCGGTCGCGGCGCGGTGTGCGATCCCCGAGAGAGAGACGTCGAATAATCCGCCGCGACTCCGTCGGAGATGGGCGAGGACGATCGCGGCGACGTGGATCCCGGTGAGTGGATCCGCGATCGCGTCCGCACAGAAGCACGGGTCCGTGTCCTCGGCGGCGGGAGACCACGCGAGCCCCGCAGCGATCGCGGCATCGTCGCCAAAGGCGATCCATTCGTTGCTGCGACCGTAGCCGGTAATCGATGTCCAGATCCGACCGGGACGCTCTGCGACCCATCCCTCCGCGTCGTATCCGAGTTGGGAAAGGGCGCGGGGGCGGGCACTCTCAACGACGATATCCGCCGATTCGAGGAGTCTTTCGAAGATCCCGCGGTCGCGCGTATCGTGCAGGTCGAGGGCGCAGCCTCGTTTGTCTGCATTCATCAGATCGAAGAATTCGGTCGGTCCATTCCGCGCACCGTCCGGACGCGTGGGGCTCTCGATCTTGAGGACGTCGATACCCGCCATCGAAAGCAGCGAGGTCGCGAGGGGGCCCGCCCAGAGCGTCGAGAGATCGAGCAGACGCCGGCGCCGAGGGCGCCGCTCGGGCGCGGCTTGGGAATCGAGTTGGAGTTCGAAAAAGGGTGCGCGCGTCATCACGTCCGCGGCGGCGGGAGCGGTTGCGATTGCGAGACCCATCAGACGACCGCGCTCGACCAATGCGCCCGTGCCGCGACTCGAGATGTTTTTCGCGATCGCTCGCCAGTGGGAGTCGTGGTCACCCTCATGGGAGTCCCCGCTTCGGCCGCACGGGAGATCGTCCTCGAGCCACGCGGGGATGAGATGCCAGTCGTCGTTCCGCGGAAGGTTGAGTGCGAGGGTGCCATCGCGAGTCGGGAGCAGCCGCGCGCTTCCACCGGCCGAGAGATCGCCCCGGCGCGTGAGGCCCGCCAGGGCCGCACGCTCGCCGAGCAGGGAAGCCGCATCGAGGGCTTCGAGTCGGCGGTCATCCGCGAGGACCTGTAGGACGAGCGCGGCGCCGCGGGCCGCGCTGGCCAGTGGGCCGCACGCGAAGCGAGGTGGGCCCTTGGCTGGCCCGGTCAGCGCCATCGCACCAGAAGCGGCCCACTCGGTGGCGGCGTGTTGCACCGGCGGCGTGGGATCCGGCACCTCGTCGGGTTCGAGGTTGCACGCCCGGAGGAGGTCTCGCGCGTGGGCTCGGCCCGCGTCGAAAATCTCGACCGGGTCGCTTCCACGATCGCTCCCAGCCGATTTAGATGTGCCGATTTGGCTAACTATTTCACGGGGTTCGGGGGAATAGGGCATGACCGTCTCAGGGTTCTGAACGTTAGCATTCACGGTCTGGAATCCGTATGCTCGCTCACCCTTTATAGAGTGGGGCGTCGAGCGGAACCAGGCGCTCGCGCCGCGCCGCGATGCCGAGGGAAGTCTCGATCGGTGATGATCGACTGAAGACCCAGAGGAGTTTGGAATGGCCGTATTCAAGGCAGGTACCCGTTTGAAGAGTGCGGTGTGCAGTTCGGAGCTGATGATCGTCGTTGCACCGGCAGGAGATGTGAATTTGACTTGCGGCGGAGCAGCGGTCGTCGAATTGACCGCGGAGGCGCCGGACGCCGAGATCGATCCCGACCAGAAAGCCGGGACGCAGATGGGCAAGCGGTACACCAGCGAAGCCGGTGACATTGAGATCCTGTGCACGAAGCCCGGCGAGGGTGGCCTCGCGGTCGGCGGTACGGCCCTCGAGATCAAGGGCGCCAAGCCTCTTCCGTCGTCCGACTGATTTTTTCGGGGGGAGCCTCGCGAACCCCCTGACGCCCGTGTTTGGAAGGGGGGGATGCTTCCGCCAGGTTCGCTATTGGGGCTCGCCGGAACGTTGAGATGAGATCGTTATGAACTTGATGATGCTTCTGGAGATGGCGGCAAGCGCCTATGGGGACCGCGTCGCGTTTCAGAACGGCGACGACCAGCTGAGCTATCAGCAGCTCTTCGATTCGGCAGGGGCCCTTGCGGCCTCCCTCGACGATGGGCGCACGAAGCATCTGGCGATGCTCGACGTCACGAGCCTCGCCCTTCCGATCGCGGTCTTCGGTGCGTCGTGGGCGGGGATTCCCTTCGCCCCGCTGAACTACCGGCTGACGGACCTCGAACTCGATTCGCTGATCAATCAGCTACATCCGGGACGGCTCGTGACGGATTCAGATCGCGCGGATCGTCTCGGGGACCGCTTCGAGTCTCCGGAAGGCGACGACTTCGTGGCGATTTCGACGACCGACGGGTTGCTGTCACACGCGCGGGCGAAGGAAGCGACCCCGCGCGAAGAACCGTGGTCGATGGAGCCCGAGGATACGGCGATCCTGCTCTTCACGAGTGGCACCACCGGTGCGCCGAAAGCCGCCGTGCTGCGCCAGAAACATCTCGTCTCGTACGTCCTGGGCTCGGTCGAATTCATGGGTGCGGACGAGAACGATGCGTCCCTCAGTTGTGTGCCGCCCTACCACATCGCGGGAATGGCGGGCATCGTGAGCGCCGTCTACTCGGGTCGTCGCGTGGTACAGATGCCCAATTTTACGGCGGAGTCCTGGATCGAAACTGCCCGCGAACAAGACGTGACCCACGCGATGGTGGTGCCCACGATGTTGGCGCGGATCGTCGATGAGCTCGAAGGGCAGTCCGAGGTGGGGCTGCCGAATCTGCGCGCGCTCGCCTACGGTGGCGGAAAGATGCCGCAATCCGTGATCGAGAAGGCGATGAAGCTCTTCCCCGAGACGAATTTCACCAACGCCTACGGCCTGACGGAGACCAGCTCCACGATCTCTCTGCTCGGGCCCGAGGATCATCGCGACGCGATGGGCAGCTCCGACGAAGCCGTTCGCAAGCGCATCGTTTCGGTGGGCCTGCCGCTCCCGACGATCGAGGTCAGTATCCGGGATGTCGATACGGAGGAGGAAGTGGCCGCCGGGGAACGGGGCCTGATCTTCGTTCGGGGTGAGCAGGTCTCCGGCGAGTACCGTGGCAAGGGTAGTCTGCTCGACGCGGAGGGTTGGTTCGACACGCGAGACGGTGGCTATCTCGACGACGGGGGGTTCCTCTTCCTCGAAGGCCGAATGGACGACGTGATCGTTCGCGGCGGCGAGAATATGTCGCCGGGTGAAATCGAGGACGTGCTGCTGACCCACGAGGGACTGATCGACGCCTGCGTGATCGGAGTGCCGGACGAGCAGTGGGGCGAATCCGTGGCCGCGGTCGTGGTCGCGCGAAAGGGCAGTGCAGCTTCGGCCACTGAGCTTCAGCAATGGGTGAAGGATCGCCTGCGATCTTCTCGCACCCCCGAGCGCATCGAATTTTGGGAAGAACTCCCGTACACCGAGACCGGAAAGCTACTGCGGCGAAAGGTTCGCGAGGCGCTTCGGGATTCCGATTGACCCCGAACGACGCGCCCCATTGGACGATCGAAGAGCTCGGGCGCTTCTTGATCGCGCCGGACGCGGGAGAACGGCTCGCGCCCCTCGGTCCGCAAGAGGGTGAGGGCGCCCGAGGGCCCGGGGCCATCATTCTGGATCTAACGACCGCGCGGCCGGAGCAGATTGCTCGTTTCGGGCCAGCTCTCTTCGAACAGCTGCCGATCCTGCCCGCCGTCACGATCGCGGTCGAATCCGGCTCGGCGGATCCGGACGTGCTCGCCCTTCGCGAGTTGTTCGACGTCGTCGTGGCATCCACCGATGAGGTCGCTCCGCTCCTCGCAGGCTTCTCCGAAACGCCGGTGTCGGCGCTCGCATTCGTCCAGCTCTTGCGCAGTGCTTCGGATCAATCGATCTACGCGGGGCTGATCGCCGAATCCTTCGTCTACTCGACGCTACAGTCGGGGGCCGAATTCCGGCGCTGGCTCGAGTCGCGGCGGCGGAGGCCGCGCAGGAAACGAAGACGAACCGAGGACATCGCCCCCTGTCGCATGGAGCGTGATCGGAATCGCCTGGATATCCGCCTCACCCGTCCCGAAAAGCACAATGCTTTTTCGCGTGCAATGCGGGACGGGGTGTCCGAGGCGTTGCAATTGGCGCTGGCGGATCCCTCGATCGAGGAGGTCGTGCTCTCCGGGGAGGGCGATTCCTTCTGCAGTGGGGGTGACCTCGATGAGTTCGGGAGCTTTCCCGATCCCGCGGAAGCGCACGTGATCCGGACCACGCGGAGTCCGGCCCTGCTGCTCTCACGACTGGGAGATCGCGCGCGAGTCGAGGTGCATGGCGCGTGTATCGGGGCGGGTGCCGAGTTGCCGGCTTTTACGAAGCATGTCATTGCCAGCGAGGACGCCTTCTTTCAATTGCCGGAAGTCGGGCTTGGACTCGTGCCCGGCGCGGGGGGGACCGCGAGCCTGCCTCGTCGGATCGGTCGACAGAGGACCGCCTGGCTCGGATTGTCCGGGGCTCGCATCGATGCACGGACCGCGCTCGATTGGGGACTGGTTGACGAGGTTCGACTCGGGCAGCATGTCTAAACCGATCGCGTGGGTTCCGATCGGGGGCAATGACGGGAGGGCGCGTTCGCGTGCCGGGGAGATCGCATGGGCGGACCGCTCGAGGGAATCAAGGTCGTTGAGATGGGTGTCTGGGTGGCGGGACCGGCCGCCGGAGGCGTGCTCTCGGATTGGGGCGCGGAGGTCATCAAGATCGAGCCCCCCGGCATCGGGGATCCCGCGCGGATGTTCCAACACATGCTCGGCGGCGACCTTCCGATCAACCCGGTCTTCGAGAACGACAACCGAAGCAAGAGAAGCATCGTCGCCGACCTTCGCAAGCCCGAAGGTCTGGAGATCGCACTCGAGCTGATCCGCGACGCGGATGTCTTCGTCTCGAACATCCGACCCGCGGCGCTCGCCCGACTCGGCTTGAGCGCGGAAGAGCTGTGCTCACAATTTCCCAGGCTGATCTACACGATCGTGACCGGATATGGTCTGGAAGGGGAGGACGCGGATCGCGCCGCCTACGATATCGCTGCATTCTGGGCGCGCTCGGGGATCGCTCACTCGCTCACTCAGCCCGGCTCCCATCCCCCGCACCAACGAGGTGGCATGGGCGATCACAATGCCGGACTCGCAGCGGCGGGCGGGGTGTGCGCCGCCCTCTATAACCGGGAAAAGACCGGGAAGGGACAGGTCGTTTCGACATCGCTCCTGCGCGAGGGTCTCTATACACTCTCCTTCGATCTCGCGGTCGCGCTCCGGTATGGACTGTCGATTCAGCCCGGAAACCGCAAGACCGCCGGCAATCCTTGCATCAACAACTACATGGATTCCGAGGGCAAGTATTTCTGGATCGTCGGGCTCGAGGGGGAACGACATTGGCCGCCGCTGGCCCGCGCGGCAGGCCATCCCGAGTGGATCGAAGATCCACGTTATGCGGATCCCCGCGCACGCGCCGAGAACGCAGAGACTCTGATCGGCGAGCTGGATGAGATCTTTGCGACCCGGACCCGAGCGGAATGGGGCGAGATCTTCGACGCGGAAGAAGATTTGTGGTGGGCGCCGGTGCAGTCGATCGACGATGTGATCGCGGATCCCCAGGTGATGGCGGCGGGCGGGTTCGTCGAGGTCCCGGACGGAGCCAGCACGACTCTGCTTCCCGCGACCCCCGTCGACTTTGGTGGAACACCCTGGGCCCCGCGCTCGATGGCGCCGGCCCTCGGCGAACACACCGAGGAGATTCTTCGGGAAATCGGTCGCACCGACGCGGAGGTCGCGGCGCTTCGAGGAAAGGGCGTCCTCGGCTAGGTGCAGCAAGAGGCCGGGCAGGTGGAGTAGGGGCGGGACGGGCGCGTGGCGCGTCTCCGCGGATTCCTCTCAGAAGGACAGTTTGACGCCCACAACCTCCCAGCTGTAGAAGAAATTTTGGGCGAGTGTGTTTTCGGGAAGGAAGTTCAGAATCATCCGGGAGCCGATCGAGACGCGCTGGCTCAAGACGTAGTCGACCCCGAAGCCGGCGTTGATCAGGAATCCAGCGGATCGGTCATCGCCGTTGCGATCATCGTCCGTGATCACGGCGAAGCCGATCCCGGCGAATACATTCGGACGGAAACGATCCAGGGTGTCTCCCGGCAGATCGGGGATCGTGATCGTGAGGTTCGCGGTCGGGGCGACAATCGATCGGTCGTTCGCGATCCCGACCTGGATCATGGGACCCAGCGAGACGTATTGATCGAAGCGGTAGGGCAGCTCGAAGTTCATCAAGAAGTGGTCCGGGCCGGCAATGAAGCCGACGCCGGCGCGCAGGGACCAGCGCGTCGCGGCCGGCTCGTCCCAGGCGGAGGATCCGCCCGAATGGCTCGTGGAAGAGGAGTCCGAGGACCAGCCGTCATCGGACTCGCCCCAGTCCTGTGCGGCGACGGGATCGGCCCACCCGGTCGAGGCGAGGACAGCGATGATCAAGATCCATCCGCGCGTCCCGAGGGGGCGGATCGTCTTGGCGGCGAACCCGGTTCGGGTCTCCCGGCCACTGGATGAGAGCTGATCGATTCGCATGGAATCGTGCGGCATCACGGTCTCCTGAATAGGGGGCGCTGTCGGGGGGATGGCGGTAGGGTCCGCGAATCAGGAGCCGATTGCAAGAACTTCTGCAGACCATTGACGACTCTCAAGTGATGATCAATTTTTTCGTGTGATACGTGTAATATGACGAGGCACGAGATTCCAGCCGGTGCGACGGCGAACGAATCTTGAAATGCAGGCGACGATGATTCGACGACTCCATCTGGGATTGCCCTTCTGGGGGTTCGAGGAGTGGCGGGGCGGCCTCTATACCGAGGACAGCCGCCGGTCTGATTTCCTGCGCCAATACGGTCGTGTCTTCAATGCCGTCGAAGGCAATACGACCTTCTATGCGGCGCCTCCCCCGCGCACCGTCGAGAAATGGAATTGTGAGAGTCCGGACCCCTTTCGGTTCTGCTTCAAGCTGCCGCGGACCATCACTCACGATGCGATGCTGCGGGGGGTTCACGACGAGACCCATGCGTTTCTCGAAGGGATCGCCCCCCTTCGAGGCAAACTCGCTCCGCTCATGATTCAACTGCCCCCGGTTTTCGGTGCCCGCGAACTCCCTCGGCTCGAGTCTTTTCTCGCGGATCTACCCTCTGGATTTCGTTATGCCGTGGAGTTTCGGGCTCCGGAACTCGTGGCAGAGGGAATGCTCGCGCAGATCGTGGAAGACCTGCTCGAGGCGGCGGGGGTCGGACGGGTCATCATGGATACGCGGCCGCTGCGCGACGGCTTGGGGGATCATCTGTATCTCGACGCGGCGCGCCGGCAGAAGCCGAACCTGCCGGTCAGAGAGGATGCGCTTTCGGCGGATCCGATCATCCGAATCGTCTTTCATCCCGATCCGACAATCAACGAACGCTGGCTCGATCGATGGTCGAAGATTCTTGCCCGCTGGATCGGGGCGGGTCTCGAGCCGATCGTCTTCGTGCACTCTCCGAGCAATCGCGAATCTCCGAGCATCGCGCGCGACCTGCTGGCTCGAATCGGCTCTCTCGAAGCGGTGGGGGAGATGCCGGCGTGGCCCGGGGAGCAGGGCGAAGCGGCAAGCGGTCAACTGGCGTTGATCTAGGGGGCCGGTCGGACGCCGGCCGTGCGGTCTCTACATGAAGCTGGGTCGAGTCCCGATGATGCCGTCCGCCTCGAGCTGTGCGAGTTCCTTGTCGTCGATCCCGAGTTCGCTCTGGAGCACTTCCCGGTTGTGTTGGCCGAGCGTGGGCGGGGGCGATCGGTGGAGATCGCGCTCGAACCGGGAGAAGATGGCGGGAAAGGACGGGTAACGGGTCTCACCCGTATGCGGGTGTTTCATGGTCTGGAAGAAGCCACGATGATCGAGCTGCGCGTTGGGCCACAGGGCGTAGTTGTTGATGGAGGCCGCCGCGGGGACACCCTCGGCGAGCAGACGCTCGAGCGCGGCATCGCGCCCCTGTGGCCGCAGCCACGCCGACAATCGGGCGCACAGCGCATCGTGTTCGGCCAATCGACCACGGTGGCTGGCCAGTGATTCTGATTGGTCCCAATCCTCGGCCTCGAGTGCGCGACACAACCCCCCCCACTGCTTTTCGTTCGTCACGGAGACGGCGATTCGCTCGTCGGGCTGGGCGGTTTCGAAGAGTCCCTGAGGCGCCGCGTGTGGCATCGCGTTGCTGTCGCGGCCCAATAACTCGCCGTAGGCTGAATACTCGATGACTTGCTCGGCGGCGACCGCGAGCGCCGGTTCGACGAGGGCGACTTCGACCGTCTGGCCGAGACCGGTTCGCTGGCGCTCTTCGAGGGCGAGCCCCAGGGCGAAGATCGCGTGGGCGCTCCCGATCGGATCGCAGACGCCGCGAACCACGAGCGGGAGGTCCTCGTAACCGGTGACCCAGGCCATGCCACTGACCTGCTCGACGGTCATCGCAAAGCCCTGTCGGTCGCGCCAGGGACCATCGAGACCAAAGGCGGGCATGCGGACGAAGATCGCGCGTCCGTTGAGGGCTTTGACTGTCGCCTCGTCGAGGCCGAACCGAGGCATCACCCGCGCCGAGAAATTTTCGATCACGACGTCGGCATCCTCGATCAATCGTTTCACGAGCCCGACGCCCTTCTCGTGATCGAGGCGTAGGGTGACGTCGCGCTTGCCGGGGTTCACGCCGTGATAGACGTGCCCCCATTCCCAGAGCACGTCATTTCGGATCGGTGTCGCGAAGCGCATGCCGTCTGGGCGCTGGATCGATTCGATCTTGATGACGTCCGCCCCGAGATCGGAGAGAATCGACGTCGCGTAGGGGCCGGCCCAGAAGGCAGTCAGATCGATGACGCGCAGGCCGGCGAAGGGCAGATCCGATTGGCCGACCCGAACCACTGGCGTGGTCACGGGTTTCTCGAGGAGAGCGAGTAGCTCGTCGCGATCCTCGTCGAGGGCGGCGGTCCTTCCGATCGGCGCGGGCGACGTTGTTTCGAGTCTCCAGGGCGGGCGGGGTTGGAGAAAGCCGCCCGGTGCCCGTTCGAAGGCCCCGCGTTCGATCAGGTGGTCGAATTCCGGAAGGTCGCGGCCGTTGCCGATGGGCGCGACGGGAATTCGCAAGAGTTCGCAGAGTTCGATGATCTCGTCGGTCGTTTTTTCTCGGGTCCAGGAATGCATCATGTCCTGGATGAAGTCCAGGTTGGCCATCCGTTGGCCGCCGTCGAGGTAGACCGGATCATCCGCCACATCCTGACGACCTAACATCGAACAGAAATCCTTCCACTGCTGCGCCGAGATGGTGCAGAATCCCACGTGGCCGTCCTTGGTGGGCTCGATGGAGGGCAGCTCGATCGAGCGGGACTGCAGCCCCCCGCTGAATTGACTTCCGAGATCGCCGAAGACCGTGAAACACTGAATCATCGCCTCGAAAACCGAGAGGTCGACGACCTGTCCCTCGCCGGTCTGTCTCGCCGATCGCCAGGCCGCCAAAGCTGCGACCGAGGCGAAGCTTCCGCCGATCCAGTCGCCGATGCGTCCCCCGGCCGCGACCGGCCGGCGATCGGGCAGTCCGCGATTTTCGGTGGACCCCGTTGCTGCCTGGAGCGTGAAATCGTTGGCGGGGCGGTCTGCCCAGGGACCCACCTGCCCCCAGGGCGAGAGCCGCACGATCGAGAGTCGAGGATTCGACTCCAACCATTTCTCCGGATCGAGCCCCCGCGCCTCGAGGCCGCCCGGGCCCCAGTCCTCGAAGAGGATGTCCGCGCGTTCGGCGAAACGGCCGATCCTCGCGCGGTCGCGAGCGTCGCGCGGGTCGAGGGCGATGCCCTTCTTGCTGGCGTTCAGGTATTGAAAGAGGGGGCTCGATTCCTCCGGTGCGAGATCCTGCTGGGAGGCCGTCCACCGGCGCAAGGGGTCGCCCCCGTTGGGCTCGATCTTGATGACGCGGGCTCCCGCGTCCACGAAGAGCTTGCTCGCATAGGGCCCAGCGATCTCGCTACAGAGGTCGATCACCAATAGGCCGTCGAAGGGGCGGGGGAGGTCTTCGGTCATCGTCTCTCCATTGGCTGTCGGTCCCTGCGCGGAGAATCTAACATCCATCGCCCGGGCGACGAAGCCCCTATTGCCACCCGTGTCCAAGGCATGGAGACGCCCCTGGACCGGGAAGGAGAACACGCGTGTTGACGGAATTCGAAGGACGGGTCGCGGTGGTGACCGGAGCGGCGAGCGGGATCGGAAAGGCGATGTGCGAGAGATTCGCTCGTGAGGGGATGAAAGTCGTGATGGCCGACATCGAGAAAGGGGCACTCGCAGAGGCCGCAAAGGACATCGAGGCGATGGGGGCCGAAGTCCTGACGGTTCGGACCGATGTTTCCCAGGCCGACGATCTGTCCGCTCTGGCCGAGGCCACCCTCGATCGGTTCGGAAAGGTCCACGTCGTCTGCAATAACGCGGGCGTCTTCGCAGGGGGCCGCACCTGGGAGGCGATCGGTACGGACTGGGAATGGGTGCTCGGGGTGAATGTCTATGGGGTTCTCTACGGCATTCGCGCATTCGTCCCGATCCTGCTCGAGCAGAACGAACCCGGACACGTCGTGAATACCTGCTCGATGGCTGGCCTCATCAATACGCCTTTTTCGGGGGCCTACAACGTGAGCAAACATGCAGCGCTCTCCTTGACAGAGACGCTCTACCACGAACTCCACACCCTCGAGACGCCGGTCGGATGTTCGGCGCTCTGCCCCGAGCTCATCCGGACCGGGATCGGTCGATCGGAGCGCAATCGTCCCGAGCATCTCAAGCGCCCGGAGGATGCCGGCACCCCCGAACAGGAGATGGTGGAAGCGGTGATTCAGACGAGTATCGACGGGGGGATTCCGCCGTCGGCGATGGCGGATCGCGTTTTCGATGGGATCCGGGAGGATCGATTCTATCTCCTGGCCGAAGAGGGCAAGAGTTGGGATCAGGCCTGCCGCACCCGACTCGACGATATCCGGTTGCGACGAAACCCGACTCTCAACGCAATCGCGGGCTCGAACTGATCGATTGAATCGCGTATGAAACGCTCGATTTTCTATCAGCTCGGCGGGGCCGAGGGCGCCGACTTCGAAACCCTCGCTCGAGAGGTCCGCCTCGCTGAAGAACTGGGAGCCGACACCGTATGGTGTTTTCCATCGGCCGGGGAGGAAGGTGATTTTCGCGGCGGTGCGCCAGAGATCTGGCTGTCGGCGCTGGCGCGAAGGACCGAACGGATCCGACTCGGCTGGGGGCTCGCAGGGCTGACGCCGCCCTCGTACCCGCCGATGCGGGTGGCCGAACAGGCTGCTTCCCTCGATCAGGCGAGCGAGGGTCGACTCGCGATAGCCCTCCTCACCGACGGCGATCTGGCGGAGGGGGACGACGCTTCCTGGCAGGAGGGTTTTCGCATGCTCGTCGACATGTGGGATGCGCCGACGTTTTCCTGGACCTCGCCTCGGTTCGAAATCCGGCCGGTCGATGTCGTCCCAAAGCCGATCCAACGCCCCCATCCGCCGATCTGGCTAGCGGGTTGGTCGCTCGATCATGCGCGCCGCGCGGGCCGGGGCGGGCTCGGCTTCCTGGATCTCTCGGGTGCATCGAACGAGATGCTAGAGGTCCATCGCGACGCCTACACTGAAAGTCGCGCCGAGGCGGATCCTCACGACCTCGTCAGCGTCCACGCCCATGCCGTAGCCGGCGATTTCGAGCCCGGCGAAGCCGCACTGGAGCGTCTCGCGAAATGGGAGGCACTCGGATTCGATCACGCCGCGATTCGAGTCGGGCCACTCGACGGCGGCCACGAAGAGGCAGTCCATCGGATTCGCTTCATGACGGGTGCCGAGATCCGGGTTCATTGAGGCGGCACGGTTCGGCGAAATTCCGGGCGCTCGGAGAGCAGACTCGGTCCCGCATCCAGGGCCGCACTCTCGGCCTTGATCGACCTCCAGCGCAGGGGCGACAGGAGTTGGCCGAGATAGTCCATCGGGAACGTCGGGAGCCCCGCGATTCCGATATCCGTCGGAGGCTCGCGGTCCTCGGGGAGAAAGCGCGTCCCGAAGACGGTGTCCCAGACGATCAGATTCTGGCCGAAATTGGTATTCGACTCCTCGAGCAGGCGGGAGTGATGCCAGCGGTGGAGCTCGGCCATGCTGAAGAAGTGATTGAGCGGGCCGAGCTTGAGCACGATATTCGCGTGCTGGAAGAGGCCGTGGATCGCGGAGACCAGGCCGAAGAGAGCGATCAGACTCCCATCAGCGCCGAGCGCGATCAACGGGATCATCGGGGAGAAGGTCGAGAGCGCGATGTCGACCGGATGGAATCGGACGGCATTCAGGAAATAGAGTCGGGGGGCGCTGTGGTGCATCGCGTGGAAGCGCCACAGCCAGTCGACCTCGTGCGTGATGCGATGGATCCAGTAGAGAAAGAACTCGCCGAACACGAGAGCCAGGGGCAGTTGGATCCACAGGCTCCAGTCCGTCGGCCAGAGCGAGCTTCCCGTCTGGCCGGCGAGTGCAGCGGCGAGGGCGATCCCGCCGAGGCGGACGGGGACTTCGAGCAGCCGGGTCGTCAGCAGGCCCGAGATCAACAGGTGCCCGATGTCGACCTTGAGATCGCCGTTGGAATGGAGCCAGTCGGGTTGCCAATAGAGGAAGCGTTCGACGCCGGCGATCACGAAATAGGAGAGGATCGTCGGGAGTCCGATCGCTTCCGCAGGGCCGACGCCCGCCTCGATCTGGACGATCGCGTAGAGGACGGCGCCGCCGAGCACGGCGGGAAAGATCGTGCGAGCGACGATCCACTCGATCCCGGCCATCGCCCCTCGACGGTCGACGTTCGTCTGGACATTCTCACTCGACATCGCGCCCGACTTCTCCTTCGCCCCTCGCGGGTCGTTTCCCGACTCGACCCGCCCGCGAAACGCAGCAGGCAAAATCGGGCGGATCCACGGGAAGTCTAGAAGCCTACGATCACCTTTGCGACGAGGTTGTGTTCGAGAGTATTTTCGGAGCGGAAGACATCGTATCCAAGATCGATCTGGAGTCGGTTGGCGTTTTCGGGGACGAAGGAGATGCCCGCGCCGATCTCGAAGCCTCCCTCGTCTTCCTTCCCTTCGATCGTAAAGCTCGACACGCTGCTCGGTGCGCTGTTCAGGCGCGCTGTTAGGTCTCGGTCATAGCCCATGAGGGTCTGCCGCCAGCGAAGATCGAGCGTCGGACGCCAGATTCCATCCATCCACAAGAGGCTGGAATGGAGGTATTTGGTGTGGTGGTAGACGGTGCTCAGCCGAACTCCACCCGTCACGGAGACGAGGTCGTCGTCGCGCTGCTCGATACTCTCTCCGAAGAGCCCCGCGTCGCCCTCTCGGATTTCGTCTTGGCTGATCCAGGTGTAGTCGGCTCCCACGAGCGGCTCGATGTCGATCGGTCCCAGGTGCATGAGGAAGCCTGCCTGCGCCGAAACGGCAACGTGCTGACTCGCGTGATCATCTTCGGCATTGACGTTTACGGGAGTCGAACCCTCGTTGAACTGGATCCTGCGGCGGCTCATGTGGGAGCCGTATCCCCACGAGGCGACACCCTGAAGCCGTAGCGGACCTCGACTCCAGGCCACGTGTCCCGAGATATCCGCCAGGACGAGATCGCTCTCGCCGTAGCCCTGCACGTCGATCGTGCCTTTCTGGCTGGAGATGGCGAGGGTGAGCTGGAGATCGCCAATCGGTCGAACGTCGATTCCGAATACCGCACCGCCGATCTGCGCGTCGTATTCGGTATGGCCCGAATTGGCATCCCGCTCGCGAAAGCTGCCAATCGTCGCCAGCCAGGGAGACCAGCGTCGCGCGTGGCACGCGAGGTGCTCGGTCGACTTCTGCCACGGATCGAGCTGACCCCTCTGGCAATCGCGGGGGCGATTCATCAGCAGATTCGCGATGCGTCGGCTGCTCTCGGCGATCACCGCCGTCTGTGCATCGTAGGGTTCGGGATTCAGGGCATCGAAGACATTGTTGAGGTTGCCGGTGCCCGTCAGGAGATCATCGATCTCTTGAAGGAGCCCGAGCGGCGTCGCGGGGTCGACGTAGATGTCGTCGAGATGCGTGGCGATCGCCCTTCGATTCGCGCTCGAGGCGATCGCGGCGAGCGTCAAATTGCGAACGACCAAGAGCGACACGCCGTTGGCGTCGTAGATCGTCGAGAAAGAATAGACGCCCATCGTATCGGGGAGCATTTCAGTCGCGAAGATCGTGGCTGCTCGGCTGCCGTCGACCTGAATCAGACGGTAGGCTCCGTCCACGCGCAGCAGGGCGGTTCGCTCGACGATGAGGGTGCCGTCGAAGGTCGCGTTGCCAACCACCGTGAGGGGAGTATTCGTGCCGTCCAGCGTCAGGAGCACACTCCCCATCGGGTCGACGACGAGATCGCCGCCGAGCGTCACCGGGACGTTGAAGCCGTTGACGCCTTCGGGAACGACGAGACGACCGGTGCCTGCGATTTCCGTGATGCCTGCGAAGCTCCCGCCATTGGTCAGCGTCCAGCCATTGAGCGAACCGCCGATTCCGCTCGCGCCGTAGATTCGGATTCGTTCGAAGCCGTCGAGCGACGAGGGATCGAAGTTGCCTGGCTCCGTCCCGAACGCGAAGTTGAGGACCGCTTCATCGATTCCCGTGCCGCCGTATACGGTACCGGTCATCATCGTAGTGGAGTCGACCGCGTAGCGGTCATCGCCGCCGAGCAGTTCGATATCACCCTGGATCGTGCCGGAGTTGAGGACGAGCTCGGGGCCGGCGGTGCCGCGGATGGCGATGCCTCGGTCGGTCATCCCCAGATTCGTGACGTCCGCGAGAATACTACCGGTCGCCGTGTTGAAGATCCGATTCTCACCGTCCGCTGAGAAATTCCGGAGTAGAACGAGAGGGCCGGCGTCCGCACCGCCGGTGATGGTGCCACTCTGCTGGATGCTAAAGACGAGCACGGTCGAGTCGAGGTCATCGAAATCGAAGGGATCGAACACGTCGTTCCCGCCAGCAGAAATGCCGATCGCATCGACGCCGGTGACGTTGATCGTACCGGTATTCGAGACGAAGCTGTTGTGGTTGAACGTGAGATTCGCTTCGTCGCCCGCGAAGATACCGACGGAGCGGCTGCCCGTGACGTTGATCGTGCCGACGTTGCGCGTCCCGGCGGACTCGGGGACGAGCACGCCCATCCCATCGTCGGAGCCGTCGATCCAGCCGTCCCCGACCTTCATGCCGAAAGCGTCGTCGCTCGCGACGTTCATCGTTCCCTGGTTCGTGAAGTTGGCCGCTGCAAAGGGGTCGGTCTTGTTGCCCGCCGACAGGCCGCGCGTCAGGCGGCGCGTGGCGCTGAAGTTGATGATCCCGTCAACGGCGGCGCCGACGTTGTCGCGGACTTCGACGGCGATACTGCGATCGCCGTTCAGGTCGATCACGCTCGTCGATACGGTGATCGCACCGTTCGGAAGCGGGACGCCGGTGTTGTCCCGAATCGAGATCGCGCGACCATCCGCTGCGTCGACGGTGATCGTGCCGCGATTGAAGACGAGGTTGTCGTCCACCCCCTGGATGCCGATGCCCCCGGTGGCACTCGCATTGATCGTGATCACGCCGCCCACTTCGTTCGAGAGATTGTAGTTGTCGACGCTCCGCAGGCCGACGCTGTTGGCACCGTTCAATGTGATCGTTCCATTGTTCATGACATTGATCGCCGGGGCCGGGTCGGGAACGTCGAGGCTGCCGACATCGATCGCGACACCATTCGCGCCGTCGACCACGATCATCCCATCATTGGTCACCCCATTGCGGTCACCCCCTCGCACGCCAAATCCGTCCGCCTCGGTAACGGTGACCGTCGCGTCGGTTCCAATCGTGACGGTGTTGTCGGCGCCGATGAGAATCGCGCTGTCGAGGAGGGCATCGCTCTCGTCGAGCTCGGCGGCGCCATCGGTCGTGATCGTGAGGCCCGTGGCACCGCTTCCGTCGAAGCCCGTCGAGTCGGTTCCATCACAGGTCACCGCATCGTCAGCCATGGGTGGATCCGGCGTACAGGCGGCCTGGGCGGTTCCGCCCGTGAGGCTGATCGCGAGGACCGCGACGAACCCGAGGACGAGCAGCCCAAGCCGATCCGGTCGCCAATAGCAGGCAAGGGCGCGGGCGGACGCGAGGGTCGAGGCGCCGTGGGGGGCACAGAGGATACTGGGAGTCATGGGGTTCCTGAGGGTGGAACTCGTCGAAACCCGTTGGATCCGGGCGATCGACAAGGAAGAATGCCTAGTGTATTTCTAGTGACCGCGTGCGGGCCGAGGGTGACGGTCGTTGCCGCGCAGCTGCAAGCTCCGACCTGTGGAAACGCTCAGACCGCCCCCACGATGGAAGCATCCGGCAGCCCGTGTGCAGGTCAGCACCCAGGACAATACGCAGCACAGCACGTAGGATAGTTCGCAAAACCATTCCCAGGACCATTCCCCGGACAATTCCCCGGACAAGGGAATCCAAGAAAGGAAAGCAAATCATGGCTCTCGATCCGAGCAGCGTGGGCGCCAAAGGCGAGCCCAGCAAGCGATCATGGACATCGAAGGACTCGCTCCTCTACGCAGTCGGCGTGGGCGCGGGTACGAGCGAGCTCCAGTTCACGACGGAAAACACGAAGGACACCCCCCAGCGCGCGCTCCCGACCATGGCCGTGATCCTCGGTGGTGGCGGAGTCCCGATGAGCAAGGCGGGCGAGTTCAATCCCGCGCTCATGGTGCACGGCACCGAAGGCATCGAGCTCTACGACGAGATCCCCCCGGAAGGCGAGATCGAGAGCGTCGGCGAGATTGCGGGGATCTGGGACAAGGGCAAGGCCGGAGTCGTCGAGTTCGCCTCGACCTCGACCCTCGTTGCGACGGGCAAGCCGCTCTTCAAGGTGAAGATGTCGCTCTTCTGTCGCGGTGCAGGTGATTTCGGCGGCGAGCGTGGCCCGTCGCCGACGTTCGAGATCCCGGACCGCAAGGCCGATCACGAAGTGACGTACGTGACTCGTGAAGATCAGGCGCTGACCTATCGGCTGTCAGGAGATCGCAACCCGCTCCATTCCGATCCATCCTTTGCGGCGATCGGCGGCTTCGATCGACCGATTCTTCACGGTCTGTGCACCTACGGATTCACCGGACGTGCACTGCTCCACAGTCTCTGTGATGGCGATCCGAGCCGTTTCAAGAGCATCGATGGCCGCTTCTCGAAGCCCGTCATGCCGGGGGATGCGCTGACGGTCGCGATGTGGGTCGACGGTGGGAAGGCGCTCTTCCAGACCAAGAACCAGAACGGCGATGTCGTTCTGGATCAGGGGGTCTGCACCTTTTCATAGAGCCGGGTCACATCGCCGGGCGGCAGGGCAATGCCGCCGTGGCGCCGATTCCTCCCGCGAGCCAGCGGGCATGACCAGCGCCCCGCGGCAGGGGTGGCATCGAATCGAGAAGAGCCCCCGCGAAGCATCGACTTCGCGGGGGCCTTGTTGTTTTGGGGTGCTGCCCGTGCCCGGGTGTGGGGTTGACGCGACAGTGTGTGGGGGGGTATCAAGGGATTGAATGTTGACCGCGAAGGCGGTTTGGTCGATGGGCAATATAGATTTGCCCGACGGAGGATCGATTGATGGCCGGGTCCGCGCGAAGCCGAAGCCGAGGGACAGGCACGGTGCCGATCGCCGCCGAGCGATCGGACCGGGGTTCCGGCGGGTCGGCGGTGAGGCCGGCTTCACTCGCTGTACGCCGGGAGCGGGTCTCGAGACGGCGATCGAGAAGAGACAAACGAATTCACGATTGAAACCCCTGCGCAGCCGCGCGGGGGTTTCGTCGTTTTGGACCGTTCGCCGAGCTTGGCGATCCAAGCAGCAGGATTCGAGAGGGATTGCGATTCGGAAGTGAAACGGACCGGTGTCACGCTGCAGCCAGCCAGCGCAACGGAGACCGGCGAGACGGGAGACACGATGCGAGGGAACGTAGAGCCGGAGAGCCGGTGGTGGACGCTCAGCGGGGCCGAGGTCCTGGATGTGATGGGGACGGTGCAATCGCTCATCCGAAAGGGACAGGTCGTACACATCGGCACGGACGCCCAGAAGTCGTCGACCCGGATGGAATTCGTGACCGTCGCCGCCGTCTTGAATCCGGGAAAGGGAGGCCGCGTCTTCTATACGCGCCGCTACGACCGGAAGGACGTTTCTCTCTACGAAAAGCTATCGACCGAGACCTGGCTCTCACTCGATCTCGCCATCCGGATGCACGAGGCATTCGCGCTCGCCGCCGACAAGAAACAGATCTGGGTACACGTCGATGCGAACCCGGATGAACGCTACGACTCGAGTGATTATGTGAAGCAGCTCGCGGGGATGGTGGCGGGGTCGGGATTCCCCGTGCTGGTGAAGCCCAACGCCTGGTGTGCCTCGCACGTCGCCGATTTCGCGGTGAAGAACAAGCACTACCGGGCACGGATGCGGGCGGCGTAGGGGAGGGCGGCGTAGAGGCCTCAGCCCTTCCTCAGCTCGCCTCCGGATTCACCCACCAGCTTCTCGAATCGCTTGAGAAATTTCTGCTCGTCCTTGTCGGTCAGGGTCTTCGCCTCCGACTGCAGCAGCACGTGGAAGGCGAGGGATTTCTTTCCCTTGCCGATCGACTGGCCCCGATAGAGGTCGAAGAGTTCGGTCCCGGCGACCTGCTTCTTGCCGGCCTTCTCGATCAATTCGATCAAGTCGGCGGCGGTCGTCGCTTCGGGGACCGAGACGGCCACATCCACCTTGATTCCCGGGAACTTCGGGAGCGGCTTGTAACCGGCACCGGTGAGACTTGCCGACAGCAACGCGTCGAGACAGATCTCGCCGATCGCGATCTCGCTATCGAGATCCCCAGAGAGTCCGATCGCAGGGGCCAGGGCAGGCTCGAGTTCGGCCACGACGGCGACGGGTCCGCTGGCCCCTTCGAGCGAAAGGAATAGACATTTTCCGGGATGGGCCCATGCGGGTCGCGCTCCTTCTCTCGACCATTTCGCCTCTCCGCATCCGCGTGCGCGAACGAGGTCGTTCACGATCGCCTGCAATCCCATCAATCGGTTCTCATCGAAGGACGCCTTCTTGCCGGGTCGCGTTCCCGCCCATGCCAGGGCGAGCAGGTGTCGCTCGCGCGGTTCACCCCGTTCGTTGCCGTTCTCCGGCTCGTAGGCCTTTCCGATCTCGAAGAGCCGGACGTCCGCGCGATTGCGCCGATTGGCCTCGAGCGCGAGCAGCAGGCTCGGTGCCACGCGCCGACGGATCTTCGATTCGGCGCGATTGACGGGGTTGATCACGGACACATGCGGCAGCTCGAGTTCGCCAAGCTTTTCGAGGAGTCCGTCCTCGATGAACGAATAGGACAGACTCTCGTGGAAGCGGGCGCCGCCGGCGAGGCGATCCTGGAGCTGGCGGACCAGTGCGCGCCGCTCGTCGCGCGGGGGCGGGACGATGTCGAAGTGGAGAGGCTTTTCCTCGATGTTTCCGTAGCGATGGATCCGTCCGATCTCCTCGACGAGATCCTGCTCGATCGTGATGTCCTTGGTCGCGCGGAAACTCGGGACGTAGACGTCATAGAGATCGATGTTGCCGGCGGGGTCGCCCTCGATGCGAAACTCGAGGCGCTCCAGAATGTCGCGGATCTCGTCGTCGGGGATCGGCTTGCCGAGGGCGGTGCGGACACGTGCGCTGCGCAACGGGATGGTTCGGGCCGGATCGCTCCAGGATCCGATATCCGAAGGGGGTGAGGGGAAACGAGCCTCCGGACGGGCGCCGACGAGCAGACGTGCGAAATGGCCCGCGGCCTCGAGTGGCAGATTGGGATCCAGCGTCTTCTCGAAACGCGCGGAGGATTCCGTCCGCAAGCCGACGCGGGTCGAGGTACGGCGAATGGTCGTGGCGTCGAAGGTCGCGACCTCCAGCAAGAGCGAGTCGGTGTCGCCAGCGACCTTCGATCCCTCTCCCCCCATGATGCCGGCGAGAGCGACGGCGGTTTCGCCGGCGCAGATGAGCAGGTCGCTTTCGGTGAGGTTGCGTTTCTCACCGTCGAGCGTCTCGATCGTCTCTCCCTCGGCCGCGTCGCGCACGACGATCCCGCGACCCTCGCCATCCGCTTCCAGGCGGTTGCGGTCGAACACGTGGTTCGGCTGGCCGAGATCCATCATCACGAAATTCGAGAGGTCTACGAGCAGTTCGATGGGACGCTGGCCGACCGCCAATAGGAGCCAACGAAGCCAGTCGGGTGAGGGGCCGGGCGTCACGCCGTCGATCGGGAGTCCGATATAACGCGAGCAGCCTTCGGTCTCGATTGCGATCGGGTAGGGCGCGGCATCGCCGGTCTTCGGAAGGGAGGTCTCGAGCGGGCGCAGGGTCCGCCCATAGATCGCAGCGATTTCGCGGGCGACGCCCCGATGACCCCAGAGATCGGGGCGGTGGGTGAGGGATTTGTTGTCGATCTCGATGATCCAGTCGTCGATTCCCAGGGCTTCGGCGACCGGCGACCCGACCGGAGCGTCTTCGGGAAGCACCCAGATTCCGTCGTGCTCGTCGCCGAGATCGAGTTCGCGGACCGAACAGATCATCCCGAGGGAGGCGACACCGCGGATCTTCGATTTCTTGATCTTGAAATCACCGGGGAGCGTCGTTCCGACGGTCGCGACGGCCACCCTCTGGCCGGCGGCTACGTTCGGTGCACCGCACACGATCGGAAGTGGCTCGCCGTCTCCCGCGGGCCCGATGTCGACGGAGCAGAGTGAGAGCTTTTCGGCATCCGGGTGGGGATCGCGCGCGACGACGTGGCCCACCACGACGTCGTGCAGGGGGGGAGCGAAGCGCTCGAGTCCTTCGACCTCTGCGGTCGAGAGGGTGAGGTCGTTCGCCAGTTGTTCGGGGCTGATGCCCTCGAGATCGACGTGACGCGCAAGCCAGCGCACGGAGACGAACATCAGAACTGCTCCAGGAAGCGGATGTCGCCGTCCAGTAGACAACGAACATCATCGATGTTATGTCGGAGCATGACGAGGCGAGAGAGCCCGAGGCCGAAAGCGAAGCCGCTCCATTCCTCGGGATCGATCCCGCCCGCCACGAGCACGTTCGGATGGATCAGGCCGCAGGGCAGAAGCTCGATCCACGTGGTCTTCTTGCAGACGCTGCAACCATCCTGGCAGAATGGACAGCGCGCATCGAGTTCGAAGCCGGGCTCGACGAAGGGGAAATGCCCGGGCCGCAGCCGAACGTCGAGATCGCGTCCGAAAATTCCGCGCAGCAGGGTCTTCATGGCACCGATCAGATGCGCGACGGAGATGTCCTTGCCGACGACGAGTCCCTCCATCTGATAGAAGGTGTGGTCGTGACTCGCGTCCGTCGTCTCCTGCCGGAAGACGCGACCGGGGGCGATGACGCGAAAGGGCGGTTTGCGCTTCTCCATCGCGCGCACCTGGACGGGGGAAGTGTGGGTGCGAAGCACGAGTCGACCGACTTCGTCGCAGTAGAAAGTGTCCTGCGAATCGCGGGCCGGGTGATCCTTGGTGATGTTCAGCGCTTCGAAGTTGTAGTGGTCGAGTTCGACCTCGGGACCGTCGAGGACCTCATAGCCCATCGAGACGAAGAGGTCTTCGAGTTCGCGGGTGACCTGGGTGATCGGGTGCAGGCTGCCTCGCGTTGCGATCGGGGGTGGCAGGGTCGGATCGAAATCATCCGCTTTGCGCGCGGCATCGAGTACGGACGCGTCGAATTCGGATTGACGCGCGGCGATCGCTTCGAGAATCGATCGTTTGAGGATATTCGCCTTCTGACCGTGCTCCTTTCGGGCCTCCGCGGCGAGCTTGGGAATCTCCGAGAGCATGCCGGCGACGACGCCTTTCTTGCCGACGTACTCCCGCTCGAGGTCCTTCAGCGCGGCCGAGTCCTCACACTCTGCGATGCGCTCTCGCGCAGCCTCGAGTGTGGTTTCGGGATCCATCGTTGCTTCCTCTCGTAGGGGGTCGTAGGGGGTCGTAGGGGGTCGTAGCGGCTGCGGGGCCGATTTCGTTCTGAACTCGTCCGTGCCTGTCGAGCCGGAGTCTTCGATGGGGGGCCGCCCTTCGGCGGGATCGGCGGAGGTTACCGAATTCACGACGTTTTGGGGCTCGTCGGGGCGAAAGCTGCGGCTCGAATTCGGCGGGCCCCGATTGCTATCGTTGCGTTGCGCCGAGGGGGCACGCTCCCTCATTCTCGAAATCTCCAACGCTCTGTGAAGCCCTTCACAGCCGGGAAACGGAGACCGCCGATCCTATGGAACGTACGCGAAGACCTGTTTCGGTCGGAGAAAGGAATCGAGCGCCATGGTCGGGGACTTCCAGACGTTGAATCAGCGCACGCCTGGCATCCTGCTCGGATTGGCGGCGATCGTCGTGTGCCTGGGGCTGCGCGCCGGCGGGGTCCTCGAGGGACTCGAACTCTCGATCCACGACCGCCTCGTCCAGCGCAATATCGGCCTTGCGCATTCGGCCTCCCCCGTCGTTACGATCGCGATCGGTGAGGCGGAGTTCGATCGCTACGGCTACCCGATTCCCGACGCAATTCTCGCCCGCTCCCTCTCGCAGCTCGCTGACGCGGGCGTGGCCGCAGTGGGCATCGACCTCTATCGGGATGGCCCCGCGAGCGACAATCCGGTTGATCTTGCGGGCTGGGCGGCGCTGGCAGAGGTCGTCGCCAATGAGCCGCGATTCATCGTGAGCGAACTGCTCGCCTCCGCGGACCAGCGCGACATCCCCGCGCCGAGCTTCGCCCCCGCGGACCAGATCGGATTCAACAACCTCTTGATGGACGTCGGCCGAGTCGTTCGACGTGGTTATGTGTTTGCATGGGACGATGCGGGGGACGCTCACCAATCACTGAGTCTACGCCTGGCTCTGCTCTTCCTGGCTCGTGACAGAATCGGGTTGGGTCCCGCGCCCGAGCGCGAGGAATGGATCCGGCTCGGGGAGACGACGCTCCCGCCCCTGGAAACGGACTTCGGGGCCTATGCCGGACTGGACTCCGGTGGCTACCAATTCCTGCTCGACTACGCGAGGGACGAGGTATCGATCGAGACCCTCCGCTTCCAGGAACTCGTGGAGGGCAATCTCGACGCCGATCGAGTGCGCGGGCGGGTCGTCGTCCTCGGCACGGACGCACCCAGTGTGAAGGACGACTTCAACGCCCCCCACCAGCCGGGTCGGGCCGTAAAGGGTCTTCGTATTCATGCGCAGGTCACGGACCAGCTGATTCGGATGGCTCGAACGGAAACCGGCGTGCGACAGGATTGGAACGAGTGGGCCGAAACGGGATGGGTGATCGGCTGGGGCCTGGCCGGCATCGCACTCTCGGCGGCACTCGCTTCCCTCGGTTGGGCGATCCCGGCATTCGTTGTTGGACTGATCGTGCTGACCCTGGCATCGGCCTGGCTTTTCGCCTCAGGATTCTGGGTCCCGACGGTCGCTCCGGCACTTGCCTGGCTCTCCGCTGGCGGATTCGCCGCGGGTGACCGCGCGCGACGCGAAGCCCGCGAACAACACCAGCTGATGTCGCTCTTCCGGCGCTTCAACTCGAGGCGCGTGGCCGATGAACTCTGGAGCCAGCGGGACCTTTTCATGGATGGCGGACGCCCGCGCCCACAGAGGACGACGATCACGGCGCTCCTCTCCGATCTCAAGGGCTACACCGCGGCCTCCGAGAAAATGGAACCCGTCGACCTGATGGAGTGGATCGATTCATACATGGATGCGATGACGCGAGTCATCGAGTCCCACGACGGCCACGTCGATGATTATGTGGGGGACGGCATCAAGGCGAATTTCGGGGTGCCGATCCCCAGCCGGAGTGCGGAAGAGATCGCCGAGGACGCGAAACGCGCGGTGCGCTGTGCGGTCGAGATGGGCGAAGTCCTCGAGCGGCTGAACGCGGAGTGGACGCGCCGCGGCTGGCCCGTCGGACGTCAGCGGATCGGGCTCTTCACGGGGATCGCCGTGGTGGGCTCGATCGGGAGTGGCGAGCGGATGAAATACACGTCCGTCGGGGACACCATCAACTCCGCCGCCCGACTCGAAGCGATCGGCGGCCAACTCGATTTTGATCAAGAGACCGCGCTTCAGCGGGTCCTGATTGGCGAGCGCACGAGAAACGCGATCGGCGAGGAATTCGAGGTCATGGATCTCGGCGCCCATGCCGTCAAAGGCAAGGCCGATCCGTTGAAGATCTACCGTGTGATCGGCGTGGGTCGCCGGAGCACGGGGGAGGAAGACGAATGACGAGAAGAACTACGGGAAACGAGAGCCTATGGGTGGGGGCCACGATCGAGCGCGCGACGGGACGTCCACGGACCTTGCTCCTGTTGTCCATCGTGATCTCGATCGCGCTGGCCGACGCCGTCTCGGCGGATCATCACGGAGGGGACGGGCACTCCGATGAGGCCCCACCCGCGCACGAATCCAAGCCGGCTAGCGACGATCGGGCGGTGGAAGCGAAGCCGCCCGATACTGCGGACGAATGGAGTCCCATCTTGTACGTCCCGCCGAATCGCGGTCGTGCGCTCAATACGGCTGCGGGTGGTACGCGCACGTTGACGACGGAATCGGGCGACGTGACCGTGGCGGTACTCGCGCCGAGAGACCATGTCGCGTTCACGACCCGCGCCCAGCCGACGCTCTATTGGTTCGTGTCGGCGGATACGGATCAGCGAATCGATCTGACGTTGGTGGATGACGATTCGATCGATCCGCTGCTGGAAATGACCGTGCCCGCGCCCGTTCGTCGGGGGATCCACTCGCTCGTGCTCGCGGAGTTCGGACTCAGCCTCGAGCCCTGGAAGACCTACCGCTGGCATGTCGCGATCGTCCAGGACGCGAAGCGTCGCTCGATCGACACGCTGGCCGAAGGATTTATCGAAAGAACCGGCATCACGGCTTCCCTCGAACGCTCCCTTCGTGGCGCGAGCACTGCCTACGGGCCCTACGCGCTGTCGGGGATCTGGTACGACGCGATCGACGAGGTTCTCTCAGCGATCGGCAAAGATCCGGGGAACAAGAGGCTGCGACTTCAACGTGCGGCGATGCTCGAGCAAGCGGAACTCGGTGAGATCGCCGAGTACGCGCTTCGGGCCGATCGCTGATCGCGACTTCGACTCAGACGTCCGTGTCCGTGCGAATCCGGAGGGCGAGGAGCGCTGCGACCGCGGTGAGCCCCGCCGCCGTCCAATAGGGGAAGGGTTGTCCGACGTCGTAGAGGATGCCGGCGGCGATCGGACCCACGATCCGCGCGGCCGAGGCGGTCGACTGAAAGACGCCCATGACCAGCCCTCGCGAACCCTCGTCCGCCTCGAGGGACACGAGGCTCATCATCGGCGGCTGCGAGATGCCGCGTCCAACCGCGGCTGCGCCGAGAGGCAGGAGCAGGAATGCGACGGTCGAGGAGAGTGGAATCGCGGCGAAGGCGAGCGACATCATGATCAGCCCGACGGGGACGAGCCGCTGCAGAGGAAATCTCTCTGACAGTCGTTTCATCCCACCCCCCTGAATTCCGCCCATGACGATCGCCATCGCGAGCATCACCAGCCCGACACCGAGTTCGTCGTACCCGAATCGATGGGACATGAAGAAGGCAAAGGTCGTCTCGAGCTGGGTGACGGCCAGGCTGAACAGGAAATAGATGAAGCAGATGCGTCCGATCATGGGTACGCGCAAGACTTCGAGTCGACTGGTGAGGTTGGGCTGTGGGCGCTCCTCATGGAATTCGGGTTCACGCAGTCGAAGGGCGGCCCAGGCGAGATTGAGCGTCGCCAATCCTGCAGCGAAGAGCATCGGGACCTCGTGCCCCACTCGGGAGAGGATGCCTCCGATCGGGGGTCCGAGGGTGAATCCAACGGCGAAGGAGGCGCCGATCATGCCCATCCAACGGGTCCGGTCGGCCTCGTCCGTCACGTCGGTCAAATAGGCCGTCGCGACGCTCACGTTCGATCCGAAGATGCCTCCCAGCAGACGGGCACAGAAGAGCAGGAAGAGCGAATCCGCGAGACCCAGCAAGAGCAGGGAGAGAGCGGTTCCGGCGATCGTGATCAGCATGACCGGTCTTCGTCCGACTCGGTCCGAGAGTCGGCCCCACACCGGGGCGAAGAGGAATTGCATCGCCGCGTAACTCGCGAGGAGCAGGCCCAGGAGAGCGCCGCTTGCCCCGAAGCGTTCCGACCAGAAGGGCAGGATCGGGACGACGACTCCGAAACCGATCAGATCGACCACGATCACGCTGAACAGGACTCCCAGGCTCCCTCTGGGCTCGCGCTCGCTTCCCGAGCCCTGGTTTTCGCTCAAGTTCGTCCCTCCACCGGCCGTCGCGGAATCCGACCCGGGGGCGGAATCTAGTGCGCCAGTGCGACTTTGGCGCCCGCTCGACCCGCAACAATCGGATCTCTTTTCGCGGGACTGCGGATCATCTAATTTCCGCCCATTCCAAGGGGAGAAAATTCCTTGTCAGACCAGGCCATCGAGAAGTCCGAGCGGACCCTGCAAGAATGGTCCCAGCAGCAGCGCAACGCCGAGGCGATGGTCCCGATCATCGGCGAGCTGTATCGCGAACACGGCGTGATCGTGACGCTGTTCAGCCATTCGCTGGTGAATAAATCACCGCTCGAAATCCTCGAACTGCATCGCAAGTCGCGCTCGAACATGGATAATGAGATCAGCCTGATTGACACCTATCCGATCCTCTCTGCGATGGCGGAGCTCGATCTCGGACCCTCGCGGATCGATCTCGGTAATCTCTGGAGTCATTTCACGGGGCGCGCGACCGACGTCTCCGTGGGCGATTTCGTTCGCGACGAGCTCGCGGGCATCGCGACGGGCAAGGCCTCGATCCGATCCAATCCGCAGGATGTCGTTCTCTACGGCTTCGGCCGAATCGGCCGTCTGGTTGCGCGCATCCTGGCGGGCAAGACGGGGGGCGGCGAGAACCTCCGACTGCGCGCGATCGTCGTTCGACCCGGTGGAGACAACGACCTCGCGAAGCGTGCGAGTCTGCTCCGTCGCGACTCGATCCACGGACCCTTTTCGGGCGAGGTCGCGATCGATCCGAGCGAAAACGCGCTGATCATCAACGGGAACCTCGTTCACGTGATTTATGCCAACGGTCCCGTCGACTGTGACTACGAGAAGTACGGGATCCGCGACGCGATCGTCGTCGACAACACTGGAATCTGGCGAACGCGCGAAGAGCTAGAGAAGCATGTCGCGGTGCCCGGCGCCTCGAAGGTGATCCTGACGGCGCCCGGTAAGGGCGACGTCCCGAATATCGTCTACGGCGTGAATCACCACGGGATGACCGAAGCAGGCAACGTCCTGTCGGCGGCCTCCTGTACGACGAACGCGATCGCACCCGTGCTCAAGGCGGTCAACGACGAGTTCAGGATCAAGAGCGGACACATCGAGTCGATTCATGCATTTACGAACGACCAGAACCTGATCGACAACTATCACAGGAAGGAACGGCGCGGTCGTTCCGCTCCGCTCAACATGGTCGTGACCGAAACGGGGGCCGCCAAGGCCGTTGCGAAATGCCTGCCCGAATTGGGTGGGAAGCTGACGGGCAACGCGATCCGCGTGCCGACCCCCAATGTTTCACTCGCGGTCATGAGTCTGAACCTCGAATCGAGCACGACCGTCGCGGCCCTCAACGAGCATCTGCTCAAGATTTCGCTCGAGGGCGATCTGCAGAATCAGATCGAATACGTGAACTCGACGGAGGTCGTCTCGAGCGACTTCGTGGGGAACCGATTCGCGGGGATCGTCGATGCGAAGGCGACGATCGTGCAGGACGAGCACGCGGTGCTTTACGTATGGTACGACAACGAATTCGGTTACAGCCGTCAGGTCGTCCGGTGTCTGGAGGAGTTGGCGGGGATCGTGATGCCGAATTTCCCGAAGCGGGCGATCACTGCCTAGGCCACGGTCCGGACGCGGTCGATCGGTGTGTCCGGGTTCCGCCTGGGTTCTAGCGGTCCGATGTCGACCGCGCATCCGGTAGGCCAAAGGGAATGGTCAGGCTCACGCCAAGTCGGGGAGCCGGGTCGTATTGCCGGTCGTAGAGCTTTCGCCCATTGTCGGTTTCGATGCGCAGGCGACCTGCGACGCCGAGCCCGGCGCGGACATCGAGGAACGCCTCTTCGAAGATTTGCAGGCGCAGACCGACTTCGATCGGGACGGTGGTGACCTCGCCGATCCCATCGCGGTCGGGCAGGGTTCCGTGGTCGTCGAGGCGGTAGCGGATCCTTTCGTAGCCGGCCGAGAGACTCAATCGAATCGCGTCGTTCGGGCCCCAGAACAGGATCGCGTTGCCGCCCTGAAGCCAGCTGCCCTCGGTTGCGAACTCGAAATTCTCGGAGATCCGCCACCGTAGACTGATCACGGGGAACGTTTCCGCGTCGTCCTCCAGCTGGCTCGTGACTCCGATTCCGGCTCCGATCGAGAGCGCATCGTTCACCTGCCAGCGAACCAGCCCCGAGATCCCCGCGGTGAAGCCATTTCGGCGGGCGCCGGCTTCGCCCGCCCATCGGATCGGGACGGCCGCGACGACGGATACGCGCGACCCGACGAGTACGGTGGTACTCGGGAGCAGGTCGACCGTGTTCAGCGGATTCCAGGGGTCGTGGGGCAGGGTGGTCGTGCCGTAGGCCGGCGGTGGGGCGTTTTCGAGATTGAACTCGTAACTCGTGTGGCGGTACCCGGCACGGAATCCGATCAGGATCGATTCGTTGATCGGTCCTCCGATCTCGCCCACGACGCCGACTCGCCAGGCGTCGAATTCATCGCCGCCGTCGCTCCTGCTGGCGAACTCGTTTCGAAAATGGGTCTCTACCCGACTGCGCCATTCGAATCTGGGCGGGATGTCGCCAAGCATCGAGTACTGGGCACTCGCCGGAGGCGCGACGAGCGCGCCCGCCGAGGCGATCAACACGACGAGACCGAGTAGCCCGACGGCCGTGCACGCGATGCGTCCCGGCTGCGAACCGGTTCCGCTTTCGTCCATGGATGGGCCCCCCCCCCTCCCGCGGCGCTCGAACAACGCCTTGGAACGCTCGCATGAAGAGTCGCGCGCGCGGCCGAATCCGTCTAGTCCTTCCAGCCCGTAGTGGCGCCCTTGATCATCGCGAAGGGACCGACGGGCCAACCGAAGCAATCGACCATCAACTGATTCACGTCCTCGTGGGAGGCGACGCCCTCTGCGACGACTCGACTGGCCTCTGTGAGCATGGCGGCGTAGACGCGGTTCGCGACATAGCCCCAGGCCATCGGGTGGTCCTTCACGACGACTGGATTCTTGCCGCAGCCGGCGGCAATCTCGCTCACGGTCTCGATCACCTTCGGATCCGTGTCGTCATTCACGACGATCTCGGCGAATTTCATGACGACCGGCGGCGACGCCCAGTGCCAGATGATGACGTTCCCGGGCCGGTCTGTGGAGGCGGCGAGGGCGGCCAGGGGAAACCCCGAGCTATTCGAAGCGAGGATCGCGTTCGGAGGCGCCAATCGATCGAGCTCGCGGAAGACCTTGATCTTGAGGTCGAGCCTCTCCGGGACACATTCCACGATCAACTCGGCGTTTCCCACGGGCCCTTCGAAGTCGGTCGAGAAAGTGAGGCGATCGAGTGCGGCGTCGGCATCGGCGCGATCGAGCTTGCCGCGTGTGACCGCGCGTTCGAAGCCGTAGCGGCCCGTCGTGACCCCTTCTCGGGCTTTTGCGACGGCGTCTTCGTCGACGTCGGTGCAGTGGACGACGTTGCCCGCCTGGGCGAGGACCTGGGCAATACCGCTCCCCATGACCCCGGCTCCGATGACTGCGATCTGCATGAGTTTCTCCAATCTCGATGTGTTGGACGGACCGCTGGCGCACTCGACGCACGTCCGGTCTCAGTGAGGCGTCGGATCTTCCGGCGGCAAATGCTCGATCCGGTTGAAGGAGATGAGTTCGGGGCTGGGCTCGAATACGAGCTCGCTGATCGCACAATTCTTCATCATGCGGTCCCAACGGGTGTAGTCATCGTCGAGGATGATCCCGAATGCGATCGACAGCGCGCCGCCGTGTGTGACGACCACGACCCGTTCACCCGGATGGCGATCTGCGATCCGGCGCAGGGCGCCGGAGAGGCGATCGCCGACCTGCTTAGGAGATTCTCCGCCATACGGGTTGAAGTCGGGATCCTTCTTCATGTTCTCGAAGAGCTTCTTTTCTTCCCAGAGTGTCTTGAACGAAAGGCCTTCCCATACTCCGAGGTCGTATTCGACCAGGTCGGCTTCGAGCGAGGGCGTTAGGCCGAGAGGGTCGGCGATTGCCTGGGCGGTGTGATGGGCGCGATCGAGGGGGCTCGCGTAGACATGAGCGACCGGGCGGTGGTTCGCCTCGATATGCGCCCCGACGGCGGCGGCCTGGAGCCGGCCATGGTTCGTGAGCGGTGTGTTGGTCGAGCCGTGCCAGACCCCGTCGAGATTGGCGGAGGTCTGCCCGTGGCGGACGATGGTGAGGAGGGTGCGTGACGAGGCCATGGCGGCGGATCATACACGGATCGAGCGAGGCTGAGAGGTCGGTTACTCGGTTCGCCCGACGGTGACCGCTCCATAGCGGGCGAGCCAGGCCATCGGGCTCATCTCCTCGACCCGCTGCTGCGAGGCCGCCCGCGTCAGCGGCATCGTCTCCCGGTGTGACCGGGGAGCAGTCGCTCGTTCGAAGGGGCCGGTCGCGCCGAGCGCGATGGGGCTGGTCGAAACCGACGCTTCGGTCTCGGCGGTCGCGTTCACGATCGGACCCGACGAACGAGCGTCGAGTCTGCCCTCGGGAGGCCCTGCTGCGGCGACCGAAGCGCTGCCCAGGAGCAGCGCCGCGACGAGCGCGAGGTTCGCGGATCGAAGTCGGCCTCGATTCAAAATGTTGTCAAAAGCACCCATTTTAATCTTCGTTCGGAGGACGCTCGAGCCCACTTGAGAATTCTGGGTGAAAAAACCATCTGTTGTCGAAGGCTGTGCGGGCGATACGCAAGGCGCTCGTGCCCCCCGCGCAGGCCGTACGGCTAGGCCCCTTCGAGGAGTTCGACGAGCTCGTCACGGGAGAGCCGGCTGCTGCCATCGGCACCTTCGAGGGCGGCGTCCGCGAGCGCTCGTTTCTGGGCGTGCAGCCGAAGGATGCCCTCTTCGACGGTGTTTCGCGCGATCAGGCGATGGAGCACGACCGGACGGTCCTGCCCGATCCGGTGGGCCCGATCGGCGGCCTGTTGTTCGACCGCGGGATTCCACCAGGGATCGAGCAGGAAGACATGGTCCGCGGCGGTGAGATTCAGGCCCGTTCCGCCCGCACGCAGGGAGAGCAGCATCACCGGGGGTCCGTCCTCGGACTGGAATCCATCGACGACGCCACCCCGGTCGCGGGTGGATCCATCGAGGCGCAGCCAGTCGATCTTGCGGGTCCGCAGCCCGGGCTCGATCAGATCGAGGAAACTCGTCCACTGCGAGAAGACGAGCGCCTTGTGTCCGTCGGCCACCGCCTCCTCGAGACGCGCGAAAAGGATTTCGAGCTTCGAGGACGATCCACTCTCCGAGGTCTGCCCGGGTACGAGACTCGCATGACACGATGCCTGGCGAAGACGCAACAGCGCCTCGAGTGCCGCCATGACATTTCCGCCGGCCCGCAATCGCTCGACCACATCACGGATCGTCGCGGCGCGCACGCTGTCGTAGACCGCGCGTTCCTCGGTCGAGAGCTCGCAGTCGAGCACGATCTCCGTGAGCGGCGGGAGTTCGGGGGCGACCTCGGACTTCAGACGTCGCAGCAGGAAGGGGCGGATGCGTTGTCGCAATCGGCGGGCGACTTCGTCGTCGCCATCGGCGATCGGCCGCGAATAGCGATCCCGGAAATCCGCGCGGCCGCCGAGCAGGCCGGGATTCAGGAAATGCAGCTGGCTCCATAGTTCATCCAGGCGATTTTCGACGGGGGTGCCGGTCAACGCGAAGCGGGCGCGTGCATCGAGCTGATGGGCGGCGCGCGCGATCTGGCTCTCGGGATTCTTGATCGCCTGGGCTTCGTCGAGCACCACGCAATCCCAGCTGATAGCGGACAAGGCGTCGACATCCTGGCGCAGTATCGCGTAGCTGGTGATCGTGACTTCGGCGTCCGGGTCGAGTCGCCGGGCGGGTCCGTGGTAGAGCCCGACACGGAGGTGTGGACGGAACCGCTCGATCTCTCGGATCCAGCCGTGGAGAACGCTCGTCGGGGCGACGACCAGGCTTCGGCCCTCGATGGCGCAGAGAGTCTGGAGTGTCTTGCCGAGGCCCATGTCGTCGGCGAGCAGCGCCCCGAGTCCGGCGCGCCGGAGAAAGACGAGCCAATCGACGCCCTGACGTTGATAGGGGCGCAGGACGTCTTCGAGTTCGGGGTCGATCTCGGCGGTCGGGATTCCATCGAAGCCTTCGAGCAACGGGCGCAATCCCTCGAGCGAAGGCGGCGGCGGCCAGTCCAGGTCCTCGCACAGAAGTGCGAGGTCCGGGAGTGCGTGGCGTGCGATGCGGCCTCGGGGATCTCGGGCCGCCAACAGATCGGCGATGCGATCGCCGTAGCGGGCCAGCCAGTCTTCGGGAAGTTTTGCGAACCCCCCCCCGTTGAGGGCGACGACCGATTCCCCCCTCGACCATGCGCGCAGCACCGATTCGGGCGTCGCCGTAGCGCCGCCGCCCGCTCCCGCCTGGCGTTCGCCGCGGGGCGTCGCGTCGAGGCCGCCCTCGGGTGGCGTGTCGAGTTGGAAGTTGACGGAGAGGCGGTCGTCGTCGATCTCGATCTCCGCGGAAAGATCTCCTCGAAGCTGGAAGTCTCGGTAGCTTCCTCCGACGACCTCCATCGACGTGTTCTCGAGCCGCGACGCGAAGACGATCGCGTCGCTCGCAGACAGGCGCACGGCGAATCCCGGTCGCAGACCCAATTCGCTGCGGAGGCGAGAGATCGCTTCGTTCTCGGCGGCCTCGATTCGGATCGGGACTTCTCCGCCGCCGAGATGGACCAGCCGCCCGGAATCGATCCGGGCGACGGGCGGATTGCCGTAGACGAGGGTCGGGAGCACGGTGAGCCCCAGGCCTTCGCGTTTGACTTCGATTCGGATGCGAGGCCGCTCGCCGTGCCGGGCGGTGGGGAGCTTCTTGGTCTCGACGTTCAGCGGGATGCGTTCTTCGAGGTTGGGGATGACCTCGGTGACGAGGACGGCGAGGTCGTTGTCGCTATAGAATCGCCCACGTGGGAGATCGGCGAGTTCTCGGCCGTTCAGCTTGTTGGGTGCCAGAGGGTGGAGTGTGTCGTTCGTGAGAACGAGGCCATTGCGGAAGGCTCGTTCGATTCGCTTGTCCTGCTCGACGAAGAGCCGCACGCCGCCCGGCGCATCGACGACGCGCCCGGTGAGCCCCAGAGGTTCCGAATCAACCTTGATCGGCTGTCCGTCGAGGAAGACGCGTTCGGATCCCGCGAGTTTGTCGAGCAGGTTGGCGACATTGGGTCGAGAGGCCGAGCCGGCAGGGCGATTGGCCAGGACTCTTTCGATCGCGACGTCCGACGGCGTCGCGACGAAATCCGGACCGACGCGGTGGCCTGCGACAGCGGCGGTCAGGCTGCCCAGGAGGGGAGTTCGCTTGCCTTCGAACTCGATGGTACGGGTCATGTGGAGTTGACCCGCACGGTCTTCGAGTTCGTAGACGATGCGTCCCTTGCCCTCGCCCTGGGTCGGAAGCTCCTCGCCGGCCTTCTGCGAACGCCGCAACGCGATTACGCTCGCGGCAACATGGTCGCAGGGATCATCGGGAGTATTGCAACTGCACTCCCAATCTTCGTCGGTGGGGTGCAGAGTGACCTGGGGGGCGCTGAGTCCTTTCTTGGTCTCGACGCGTAGGGTGATCGACCCGTTGCGGCGCTCCTCGATGCTCACCGCGTCGCCTCGCGCGAGCGTGACTCCCCGCGACCAGACCGCGCGCGGACAGGCCTCTTGAACGGCATCGAAGATCAGCTGCATCTCATCCAAGGGGCCAAACCGTTCCGCGCGATCGAAGGGGGGCCTGAGATCCTAACCGATCTCACCTACTTGCGGGCTCGCGAATACGCGGGTGGGGGAGCGATCGACTGTCGGGGTCAGTCGAGGAGGTTCGTATTCTTGGTCGCCCAACGCCGGAGTTCCTTCTCGAGGACGGCGCGCTCGTTGGCGTCGGGATTCTCGGAGACGAATCGAGCGAGATGAGCGAGTGCCTGTCCGACGTGGCGCCCGGGGCCCGTGCCGAGAATCGCCATGACGGCCCGACCGTCGACGGGGAGGGTGCGTACCTGCCCCGTACGTTCCTCGGTGGCCTTCGCTTCCTGGATGCGCAACTCGATCGCGGCGAGGCGCGCCTCTCCCTCGATGGTTTCTTTCGGGTCTGCGGCGGCTGCCAGTTCGAGACGCCGCCAGGCGAAGAGCGCATCGATCTCTTCCCCATCGTGGCGCTGCAGCAGCCTGCGGACACCGAGATCGCGTCCCTCTCCGACGCAGCGCTCGATCGGATGGCTTCTCTGGAGGCGTTCGATCCGACGGGCGAGTGCGTGGGGCACGCGGAATCGAACGAGCGCCCTCGCGGTCGCGCTGCCCCGAAGCCATGCCGCCCAACGCAGTGCGGGCAGCGCGGGCAGGTCGCCGATCCGTGCCTCGTTCACCTCTCTCGTGCCGGGAAACAACGCGGCGGCCACGCCCGAGGCCCGGAGCAGGGCGAAGGCCGGTCCCGGCCGGCGCGCGGCGAGGATGCGTGAAAGTTCCCGTCGGGCGGGCGCGGCCTGGGGCAGGCGCTCCTCGATCTCCGGGAATCCGTCGATCGCGGCCGCGAGCAGATCGGGAGACACCTCGAGTCCCCGTTCGGCGATCAGCCGCGCCGCAATCCAATACCGTCGGGGTGCGACGACGAAGGGATTCGGATCCGTCGTCGCGAGCTCGAGCCGGCCCTCGCCATAGGCGCTTCGCTGGTCCGCCGGATCGCACCACGAGCCGTCGGCGGGGCGGAAACCGAAACAGAGCGGGCCGAGGCCGAAGGCGAGCAGCGTCTGCTCGGTATCGTCGCCCCCGGTGGCCACGAGATCGACCGGGCCCGCCGTCGTGGCTTGGGTAATTCGGCTGGCGCCTTCTCCGGTCACGACGGCGCGGGGCAGCGCCCGAAGGATCTTCGCGGAACTCGCCTCACACAACAGTGAGCGCGCGGCGCCGCGATCCGTTTCGATCGCTCCATGCATCCCCGAACCGCGGTCTGCGCGCAAGTCGTCTAGCAAACCCTCCCCATGGCTGAAGGATCGGATGCCGCGCTCCTCGAGTCGGGCCGAGAGTTCGAGCACGGGCTTCGGAAGCTCACGAGGGGCATCGAGGATGTTTGGTTGACTCATGTGGGACGGACAGTGTAGACCGTGGAGAAGGTGCCGGCCGCATTCGCAGGCGAAGGAGTGATCGATGCAGAGTGGGATGTCGTCGTGGAATCGATTTTCGGCATTCCTCGGTGGGTGTGCCGGGATCGGGATCTGCTTTTTCGCTGCGCACGCGGTGGCGCATGAGCCCGCCCCGCCCGGGCTTCCCACGGCGCTCGAGCGAGAGTTTGCCCAGTGCTGGAGTGGCGAGGCAGGCGGCGTTGGCTGCGAGACGCGAAACGAGCCGCGTGAAGTGTCGCGCAGGAATTTCGTGGTCGACCGAGTGCCGGCCGCTTCAGAAGCAGTCAGCGGTCGACTCCGCAACGCGCAATACGATCGCACGCTACGCGCGATGAAGGACGTCTTCGCACGATAGGCACGCGAAGCAAGCACGCCCCCGCGTTCATTCCGGAAGCCAATTCACGTTCCTTGCGTACAGCCCTCAAGGTCTGGGCAAAAACCTCCGACTCTTCAGGAGTATCCGGCGCGACGGGGGTTCCCTCGGAGTTCTCGTGGCGAGACGGGTCCGTTGTGGCTGGATGGGTTGGGGGCAGGCGATGAGTACTGGGGCTGAGTTTGCGGGTCATCGACCTCACGGTGACGATGCAAGATCTGACGAACGGAACGTGAGGATCCTCCTGGTCGAGGACCGCTCCATGCTCGCCGAGGAGATCCGACAGAGCCTCGGGAATGCGAGCCGTGCTTCCTTCGATGTCGTCTGTGAGACGAGTCTCGCCAACGCGACCGCGCAGATCCGCGGTGACAGCTTCGACCTCCTGTTGATGGATCCGATGCTGCCGAACGTCGAGCGCAGTGCCGCGCTCGAGTTGGCGAGCGACCTCGCCCACCGCCTTCCCGTGGTCGTTCTGACCGGCACCGAAGCGGTCGTGGAGGCCGGCGACGAGAACCGCCAGCGATTGCGCGATTGCGTCGAACACGCCGACATGGCCGCCAAGTTGCTGTCGGCGATCCGGCGCTCGCGCCGACTCGGCACGGGCGTCATGACGCCGATCTTCTGTCGGATCACGGGTCTCTGCGGCTGATTCCCACCGCGCAAGCGGCACGATCCACATCCTCTCCGAGTCGTCCGCCTATCCTATGATGCGGGCGTGACGACCCTGCGCTTCCGTCTCCCCGGGCGTGTCCAACCCCTGGGTGCCTGGCTCGCATCGCTGCTGCCCTCGCTCGACCGTCGCAATCGGCGACGTCTGATCGAGGATGGATGCGTTCGCCTGGATGGCCGGATCGTGGACCGATCGACCCGCGATTGTCCGGCCGGGGCGATGGTCGAAATCGAGGATGCATCGGATCTCCTGGGCGACGACCCCGTGCTCGGCGTGCATCGACGCTGGCAGGCGATCGTAGACCTCCCGCCCTGGCGTTCCGGGGCACTCGAGATCGGCGGCGGGCACGAACTCGAATTCACGTGCGCCGAAATACGCGGTGCTCTTGCGCGCCTGGTTCTCTGTGGCGAGCCGAGTGGTGCGGCCGATCTCTGTGAGGGGTTGGCCCGCGCCTCGATGTCCGTCGTCGGTGACCTCACGCACGGTGGGCTCGGGGTGGCTGGAGGACCGAGGCTCGCGCCCGTCGAGGATCAGGGGACCGGGAGCGATCTCGATTGGCCGAACGAAGAGGTCTGGGCGTCGGACGCGGAGGGGCTGGGAGAACTGATCGTCTCCCGCGAAACGGGCAGGGCGCTCGCGGGGGGCCATCCCTGGATTCTCCCGGACGATGCGAGCGATCCGGCGACGCGCCATCGGCCCGGGGCTCTGGTGCGGCTGGTCGAACGCGGCGCCGCCCCGCTCGGTTGGGCGCATATCGAGGCAGCCCCGGGACTGGCTGCGCGACTCTGGGCAACCGGCGATCTGGATCGCCGGGAGATTCCCTCCGTCGAGTCGAGGGTTGCACGGGCGATCGCGCGTCGCCGGGGGCTGCTGGTCGACGGGGCGACGGGCGGAACGAACGCGTTTCGCCTGATTCACGGCGAGGGGGACGGACTGCCCGGACTCTCCGTCGATCGATTGGGGCCTCTCCTGCGTGTGCTGGTCGCCGGTCGGGCGAGCGATGGATTTCGCGAGCGCACGCTCGATGCCCTTCGCGTGCAGCTCCCGACGACGCCGGAGGGCGATCCCTGGAGTGTGCTCGAACTGCTGCACCTGCGTCGGTCGGGCCTCGCCAAGATCGATTGCGTCCGCTGGGTCGAAGGCGGGATCGAGAGACTCGAGGCGGCCGGTTTCGAGACGAGGGGGGATCGCTTTTTCGTGGAGGAGCGAGGGTTGCGCTTCGCGGTCGATCCGGGCTGGGATGCGCCGTGCGAACCGAGACCGGGCTACGGCCTCTTCGTCGATCAACGAGAGAACCGAGAGCGTCTCGCGTTGCACGCCGCGGGCGGTGGGCGTTGGCTGAATCTGTTCGCCCATACCGGCGCGTTCAGCGTCGCGCTGCTCGCGGCGGGGGCCGAGCAGGTCGTGTCGGTCGATCTGTCCCCACGCTACCTCGAACGGCTCGAAGAAAACCTGTTGGCGAACGTCGATCGGGGTGTCGAGGCGGCGCGGCACGAGACCCTTCGCGGAGACGTTCGTCGATATCTCGAGGGGCTCGGCACGGAGCAGACCTTCCGCGGGATCGTGATCGATCCGCCGACGGCCGCCGCCGCTGGGCGTCGGTTCTGGTCCGTCAAACAGGACCTCGAACCGTTGCTGCATCTGGCGATCGATCGCCTGGAACCGGGCGGCATCCTGCTCGTCACGCAGAACCGGGCCGGGCCCCCGCTCGGGCTCGAGCGGGTGCTCGAGCGAGCGCTTCGCGTGTCGCAGCGCGCACTCTCGAGCCTCGAGCCTGCCCAGGCGGGACTCGACCATCCCGGTCTGAGTGGCTTCCCGGAGGGGGATCCCTTCGAGGGCTGGATGCTCACTCTTCGCTGACCGATGCCCAGACGGGGGTTGACCCCGTGCGGAATCTCGATCAAACGGTACAATTTTAACGATTTTTCGCCTCTTGCGGCAAAGATTCCCGCTTCCTGCGCTGAAATTTGTAGCTAATAAGCCACATTTTTTTTAATCGTGCCTGACACAAACCACCTCACGTCACCACTTCTCTGCAACCTCGGGAGCGCTTGCGTCTTTCCCGCTGTCCCTGCTCATTTGGAGCGGAGATCCGTTTGCGGGAGGCGACAAGTGGCGCGTCCCGGAAGCGGTTCGGGAGGTGGATTTGATGCGACGGATGAACTCGATGGGATGGGGCCAAGGCACGCTCCGGGGTGCGCTCGTGGGCGCGGCCTTCCTGTTGGCGACGATTTTCCTGGCGGCGGCGCAGGCAGCCGCGACCCCCGCGAATTTCGACTCGTTCTTCGGATTCCAGGAAGAGGGTCTCGGGGCCCTTCCCTCCGGAGAGGCGGATTTCGGCAACGACGATTTTCTCACTGCGGGCCAGGACCTCGGGATGGGCTCTCTGAACGTCACTCTGGGCAACATGGATATCTGCATTTTCGTCGAGGGTCCCGGTGGGTCGACACCTTGTCAGTCGAACACAACGGGGATCACGGGCGCCTATTCCGGGCTGGTGACCGTCACCGTGAGTGCCGTCGATCCTTCGGTGATCAGCGGGCCCTTTACGCTCTTCCTGAACAGCCTCTGCACGATGGCCAGTGCCGCCGATGGTCCCTGCCGGTCCGAGACCACGTCGTTCTATTCGACGAACGAAGTTACGGTCGAGCTGAACCCGACGCTTTCCGATCTGCCCGACGTTTCAGGCATCGACGGTTTCGGCTTTGCGCCTCTCGTCCATATCGTGGACGTGACCGATCAGTCGATGGGTTTTCCGGACCTACACTATGTCGGTTGGGAGGTGGTGCTCGGCCAGACCTTCTCGTTCCGTTTCGACGTGTTGAGCGCGCCCGAGGGTCGCCATTATCCGACGCTGCACGTAAATGCGCTCGGACGTTCCGTCATTCCAGAGCCGAGTACGGCTATGCTGATGGGACTCGGCCTCGCGTTGCTCGCAACGGGGGAACGGCGATTCGGTCGGGAGAGCGACTGACGGCGCCGGGTTCTGACCGTGGCCGACGTGTCTTCTGGGCACCGCGTGTCATCTCCCTCGCTGGGAGGTCACTCGGAACGCGGTCGCAGATCACGCGGTCAGCTTCTTGGAACGGTTCGAACGAGCCTTCCAGTGGACGGGTCAGGGAGTGGAATGGGGGAAATATTGCGTAAGCATTCGGCAATCATCGGTGGAGTCCTGATTCTGGGAGTCGGACTCACGACGTTTCCCGGCCTCGCGACGGCGGGTCCGGTCGAAGAAGCGGTCGCGGCGGCCAAACGGGACGTCGAAACCGGGCGATGTGAGCAGGCGTATCGGCGACTCGCCTCGATCGACGGACTCGAGAGTCGCGCTCGCTTGCTGGCGGGTCAGTGCCGCATCCGCGCCGGGCTCTATCCCGAGGCCCTCGGCGATCTCGATCTCGCCCGTGGCGGCCGAGATCTGACCTCCGGGCAGGTGGGCGACGTGGAACTCTACCGAGGCGTCGCGCTCTATCACCTCGAACGCTATTCCGAGGCCGCCGCTGCCCTCGACACGGCGAGCGGGCTGACTCGCGAAGCCGCGCAACTCGCGCTCTACCGCGGCCTGATCGCGCTGCGAGAGGGGGATAATGATCGCGCCGCGCCGTCGCTGGAGTCGGCGGCCCGTCTCTCTCCGCGACTGACCGAACCCGTTGCGTCCTATTACGCCGGCCTCGCGTGGCAGGGCGCTGCCGAGCGCACGAAGGCGCGCGCCGCCTTTCAGCGCGTCATCGACATCGACGGCGACGGGGCCTGGGGCAAGGAAGCCAGGAAGCTCCTCGAATCGACCGAACTCTTCCCCTACTTCGTGCGCGGGAGCGTGGGCATCGAGTACGACGACAACGTCCTGCTGCGCGGCGACGTGACGCAGATCGTGGACGGCAACCCGCTCACGAACGCCGGCGAGAACGATTGGCGAGGGGTCTGGGAAATCGAAGGCGGGGTTCAGCTCTTCAGTGACGGTGACTGGAGCGGCGGTGTTACCGCCAGCTACGCGGGGAACGGTCACTACGAACTCGGCGATCTCGACACGCATTACCCGACGATCGGTGGCTATCTGGCGAATCGATTCGGTCCCGACACGATCGGGCAGATTCGGTACCAGTTCGGCCACGCCTGGGTCGACGAGGATCCCTACCTCCAGACGCACACGACCGAACTCTCGCTGGCGCACACCTGGCAAGAGGCGGGTACGACCGTCGTCATCCTGGACGCGCTGGTGAACGATCTGCGATTCGAGCCCGACCTGGTGGCCGACGGTCCGGGTGGCGGTCCGCCCGCGCCTGCTTGTAGTCCGGCAGTGGGCGTGGCTTGTAGTCCCGTCGGCGTCAACGAGAACCGGGAGCGGGAGCGCGATGGCTACGGCCTCAGTGGCGCAATCGCCCATCGATTCCTCGTTCCGGTACCCGATCTGATCGACGAGATCCTCGAGCAGATCGAGATCGGTGGCGGCTATCGCTTCCGTTTCTACGATTCCGAAGGCGAAGAATGGGAGCATTTCAGCCATCTCCTGAGCGCCGGTATCGAGATCGAGCTTCCTCTGGACATCAGTGTCGCGACCCGCTTCAGCTATGAGCACCGCGACTTTTTGAATCCCTCGACGTTCCCCGATGTCGAAACGGTCAACGTCGAATACACGCTCTCGAATAGCGATCGGAGCGAGCACGAAGTGATCATCGAAGGGGAAGTCGAGAAGGATCTGACTGAAAACATCTCGGTAAGCGCTCGCTATTCGTATCTCAACAACGATTCGAATCGCGACGCCTACAATTACGACCGCCACATCGTGGGCGGTTACCTGAATTTCCGATTCGACTGAGGGTGGCCGGTCGTCGCGGGACGATCATGTCGATGATTGATGGAGAATGGATATGAGCCCGACCTCTCGAAATAGCTTGATGATTGGCAGCGCCCTGATCGCAATTGCCTTGTTGTTCACATTTGGGGCCCTGGACGGCTGGCTCGGTGGAGCCAACGGGAGTGGTGCCCCACTTCCCGCAGTGACCGCCGGACCCAAGGCCTCTTCGGCCGGCCCTCTGGGCTCAGCCGTCGTGGGTGCAGCCGCGGGCGCCCAGCTCGGACAGCCTGAGGTCGCTGCGGCGGCCGTCGCCGAGCCGGCGGACGATGTCGTCGTAGGTGGCGGAGCCCTCTCGGGTGCTTCGGTCGGAACCGCGGGTGCGGCAACCGGAGTGGGCGGGGGCGGCGTAGTCGTCGCCGGTCTGGGTGGTGCGGGTGTTGCCGGAGGCGCAGTCGCTGCCGGCACGACCGGCGGTGGCGGCGCGGGTGGTGCCGGGGCTGAAGCAGCGGCCTCGACGCCGGTCGCTTCAGCGCCGGTGGCGGCTGCGTTCCTGCCTCCCGTCTCAGCGGGTGGGCCGGTGACGATGGTGGCGGCGAGCATTCCCGCCCCGGTCTTGCTGGCGGCTGCCGCAACCGGTGCCTTTGATAAAGCCTTTGGCGGGCCGGATGAGTCGACGGCGGGCCCCGTCGTGGCTCGATTCGCCCCGCCCGTCGCGGCGGTCGGTGGATCCCCGATGGCTCTCGCTGCTGCTGCGCAACCTTTCGGGACCCAACTCGACGGAATTCGTCAGGCCTGTGATTCTCCCGGCGCCGGATGCCGCAATGTGATGGGAGTCGGGCCGAACCCGATGCCGAATCCTCCGATCCTCGTCCCGGGACAGAGGCCGCAGAGGATGCCCAACAACCCGTGATCGTTGCGACTCGCTCGGCCCCGGGCTGATCGAATCGACGAAATCGCTGTATTGTCTCGCCCTACCGCGTGGCGGCCCATTCGGGTGGTCACGCGGTCGTGTGTCGAGCCTCGAACGATTCGGTCGCCGCCTGGGTAGGCGAGACCACCACGGGGGAAGGTTCGTCGAATGCCGATGGCGCGGGAAAGGGAGCCCATGAGCGAGACGGGCCGCTCCGGAGTGGACATCGAAATCGAGAGCGAAGACGGTTCGTTCCTCGCCTATCTGGCGACGCCCGCTTCGGGAAGCGGGCCCGGACTGGTGGTTCTCCAGGAGTGGTGGGGGCTCGTTCCCCAGATTCGGGACGTGTGCGATCGCCTCGCTCGCGAAGGATTCGTGGCGCTCGCGCCGGATCTCTACCGTGGCGATTCGACGATGGACCCCGGCGAGGCGGGCCGCTTGATGATGGAGCTCGAAATCCCTCGCGCCGGGCGAGACCTCGTGTGTGCTGTCGATGTGCTTCGGCGCCAGCCCGCGACGGATGGATCGAAAGTCGGTTGCATCGGATTTTGCATGGGTGGCAAGCTCGCCCTTCACGCCGCCTGCCTGTGCCCGGAGATTGCTGCGGTCGTCGACTGCTATGGGGTGCATCCGAAGGTCGCACTCGATCTCGCCGCTTGTCAGGCGAAGATCCTGGGCATCTTCGCGGAAAATGACGAGTTCATCTCCTCGGCCGATGTTCAGATCCTGAGCGAGGCTCTCGAGAAAGCTTCACTGGAAGCGAAATTACTCACCTACGTGGGGGTTCAGCACGCCTTCTTGAACGACGCACGGCCCGAGGTCTTCGACGCGGAGACCGCGGCCGAAGTCTGGCGAGACGTACACACATTCTTCGAAGCCGAGCTTCGCTAGGTCGGGTCGATCGATGGAATTCGACGCCCATTCCTACGACGGCGTCGCGTACGTCTATGACGAGTTGGCGTCGGTCTACTCGCTCGGCCAGATCGAGGCGTCGAAGCAGAGCCAGATCCAGACGCTCTCGGCGTCAGAGCGCGTACTCTTTGCGGGGGTGGGGTGTGGGCGGGACGCGATCCCGGCCATCCGGCGTGGCGCAGCGGTGACCGCGATCGATCTGTCGCCCATCATGCTGAGGCGCTTTTCCGCGACCCTCCGTCGCGAGGCTCTGGATGCGGAGTCGATCCAGGGCGATGTCGCGAAACATCGTCCGGACGTTCTCTACGACACGGTCGTCGCACACTACTTTCTGAATCTCTTCGACGTCGATGGCGCCGCAGCGATGCTCTCGATCCTGTGTCGGCTCGTGCGACCGGGGGGCCGCTTGATGTTTGCGGATTTTGCCCCCAGCGAGGCCGGCGGGGCCGCGCGCTGGATCACCGAGGCCTACTACCGGCCGGTCAACTGGATCGCATGGGCCCTGGGTCTGTGCGCGCTCCACCCGATCCCCGACTATCCGGAACTGATCGAGGGGGCAGGGGCACGAGTCCTTTCCGTCACTCGATTTCCGGTCATCCCGGGGTTGGACCATCCGGCCTACCAATCTGTGGTCGCCGAACGAGTTGCCTAACGATCCGGTGAAACAGGGGAGGTCCTGTCAGGCATTCCCTGTATTTTGGTCCGGGGGACTTCGGTCCCCGCGGCTCGCTGCGATAAGAAAAGCGAATCGTGGGAGATCGGATGTCCACAATCCTCGTCATCGAAGATTCCGAGGGTCAGAGGGCCGAGGTGCGCGCCGCCCTCGAGGCCTCCCGGCTATTCGACAACGTTCTCAAGGCCCGGGACGGCATCGAGGGTCTCAAGCTTCTTCTTTCCGGCTCGCCCGACCTGGTGCTCTGCGACCTCGAAATGCCTGGACTCGACGGCGAGAAGTGGTGCGTATGAGTCAGACGCCGGTCGGGGCGAGCAGAACGTCCCTTTCCTGGCGATCCTCGGCAGCAACGACGCGAACGGCGGGATCGTCTTCGCAGAACGATGGCGCCGGGCCGTCGAGGGAATCAAGCTCCAGTTGGATGGCGGCGAGACCCTGTCGACCTCGATCAGCATTGGTGTTGCGGCTTGGGTTCCCAATCTCGACTCGCCCGAACCCATCGTTCAGCGCGCGGATGCGGCCCTCTATCGCGCCAAGTAATCCGGTCGCTATCGAGTCTGCGTGTACGCGGTCGGCGACGACGCGCCGAAAGCGGACGACTAGGCCCATTCCTGCTGTGGCTGGACGCTACTGATCGGGCTACTCCCGGTCGCTCGTCTCGACTTCGACGGCCATGCCGGCCGGATTTCCGGCTGGCGCACCGACTGGAGTTCCTGCTGGTGGTGTGGGACGCAGAGCCGCGAGCTCTTCGGTCAACCGGGCGACCAATTCCACATCGTCAGCCGAATCGATCCCAGGAATGTCGAGCGCCGCCTGAAATTGGCTGCGAGCGGCCACCGGATCGCCGGCCGCGAGCTCGAGACGCGCGAGTTCGGCGAGGACGAGTCGCGCGGAGTGTTCGGCAAGCGGCGGGTCGCCTCCGATCCGGGCCTGTGCTCCCATCGCGATCGCGCGGGCCCGCTCGATCTCGCCTGCTTCCGCGAGCGCCCGAGCCACGGTCGCTTCCGCAATCGCCCGCTGGGGAGAGGGGGCATCGATCGCTGCGAAGATCCGGTTGGCCGAGGTGGCCGTTGCGACGGCGGTGGCCAGATCTCCCTGCGCGATCGCGATGCGAGCCTTTAAGATCTTGAGCGACGCGATCTGACTCTTGTCCGAAGGCGCGATCGTCTGGGCATCGAGCACGGCCCGGTCGATCGCGCGGCGCGCGAGGCCGTGATCTCCCTCGGCGCTGGCCACATTCGAGATCTCGAAGGCGAGGCTCAGTCGATCCTGACTTGCCGCAGCGGACTCCGACGAGATCAGGGCGATTCGAAACAAGGGCAGCTGCGATTCGGGGAGGCCCGCTTCGAGCGCGGTGGCAGCACGGCGCTGGGAGAAGAGATAGGCGAGTTCGACGATGGCGGGGCCGCCGAGCTGGGGCTCCTGTTCGACCTCTTCGAAAAGCTGATCGGCGAGGTCTTCGGCGGTCTGGTCTTGCCCGAGGGCGGCGAAGTCCATTGCCAGTCGTGCCCGCATGCCAAAGACCGTTCGACGCTGTGCATTCGATGGGGCGCGCATGGACAGCTGAATGCTGGCCTTCTCGAGTCCATCCCGTGCCGCATCGAATTGGCCCTGCTGGTGGTCCGCTCGTGCGCGGCGCGTGAGGTCATCCCATTCCTGGGCGATTTCCTCCTCGCTTGCGTCGATGTCACTTTCCGGGATGCCGAAATCGAGACCGAGCAGGACGGGTGCGCTCGGTGCCGCCTGGGATCCGTCGGGCGCGCCGGGTGCGTCGGGTGTATCGGGGTAGTTGAGCGAGCTACAGGCGAGACTCGCCACCAATAGGGCGAGACACGAAGCGATTCGTACACGGGTCATTTTCAGATACTCACGTAGAGTTCGCCTTCGCGAATCTCGATGGGGTAGGTGGCGAGGGGTTTTCTCGCGGGGCCACCGGTCGGGCAGCCGTCGCGAATGTCGAAGCGCGCGCCGTGCAACGAACACACGATTTCCGTGCCCTCGATCACCTCCTCGGCCAGCGGCCAGGCGGAATGTGTGCAGCGGCTTGCGAGCGCGAAATAGTCGTCCTCGATTCGGCAGATCAGGATCTCTCGATCCTCGATGCGCGTGGGAACCTTTTCACCCGGTGCGAGTGGGGAATCGAGCAGGATCCGATGCCACGACATGACTGATTCAGGCCTCGAACAGATTGCGAAGGGCAGGCGACGATGGGTCGACCTCGTGGGGGTCGGATTGGCCGCCGAACGTCGGAGCCGATTCGGGATCGAGGGGCATGGAACCTCCGGCTACTCTGACGCTCAGATTTCGGTCACGAAATCGAGAATCGCCCCTAACGATGGGGCGCGTCCTCCGAGTAGCCATGCGGAACAGCAACCGCCCGGAGGCTAGCACCGAGAGGCGATCAGCGGGCCCGTTGAGCCGCTATCCTCCGGGTTCGATGACGCCCATCCAGGATTCGGATCGGGCGTGTCAGCGGAGGAAGTCGCGATGGCCCGGGAAACGACCCTCGACAACACCCCGGTGAGCGCCCGAGCGAGGGTCGATGGGAGATCCGCGTCGACGATCGGAAATGTCGGACGAATTGGACCCGACCCGATCCGATTCCTCGTGGTCCTGGCTCTCGCGATCGGGCTGGCGGGCTGCCAGACCTACAACGTGCAGACGGACTGGGATTCATCGATCGCTTTCGACGGTCTGCAGCGATTTTACTTCGTCGAACCGCCCGTGATCGAGGGCGCGGACCCCTTCGCAGACAACTCCCTGTTGCGGAAGAGGGTTCGTTTCGCCGTCGAAACGGTGCTCGAGGACCGGGGATTTCGATTGGTCGAAAGCCCCGATGAGGCGGATTTCCTGGTGACCTATGCGGTGATTCTGGATGATCAGGTGCGGGTGGACGGCATCTCGTCTTCGGCCGGTGGGCTTCGTCGGCGTGGAATCGGTGTGGGCCATGTGTATTCGACGACGAATGTGCGTGCCTATCAAGAATCCACCCTGATTCTGGATCTGCTCGATCCCTCGAGCGAGGAGCTGCTTTGGCGCGGCTGGGGAACCGGCATCGTCGGGACTCGCAGTCGCGATCGGCGGGGCGAGCAGATGGAGCAGGGGGTGCGCGCGATTCTCGAAAAATTTCCGCCCCCGTCGGATTCCGCAGACGACTAAACATGTTTCGCAGGGCGAATCACGCCAGGATCTTCGCCTTCTCGGATGGGAGCCGAACGTGGAAGCGGGCGCCTCGAGGCGTCCGTGGGCCCGCTTCGGGAGCCTCCTCCGAGTTCTCGTGCCACATGCTGCCGCCGTGATCCACGACGATGCCGTGAGCCACGGAGAGTCCGAGTCCCGTTCCACCGTCGCGCAGGCGGGTGGTGTAGAACGGCTCGAAGACGTGGATTGCATGGATCTCAGCAATCCCCGGGCCATCATCTTCGATCACGACTTCGATTTCCTCGTCGACCATGCGAGTCGACACGCTCACATTGCCGCCTGTGGGCTGGGATTCGATCGCGTTTCGAATCAGATTGACGAAGACCTGCTCGAGCTCGATCGGATTCATCAACGTCGTTCGGTCGGATGCCTCCGGCGAGAGACTGACCTGTATGCTCGCCGCTCGCTCCGTCGCGTAATGGGCGGTGACATCGACTGCCGTGCGGAGGACGCTGGTCAGATCGCTCGACCATTTCTCCGTGGCCTCGGAGCGAGAAAACTGGAGCACACTGCGAACGATCTTTCCACAGCGGATGGCCTGGGCACGGATGTCGTGTAGCGCATCGGTCCGGATCTGGGCGCCTCCATCCTCGTGCGCGGTCATGATCGCAAAGTCGGCCGACGTGAGGATCGCCCCGATCGGATTGTTGATCTGGTGCGCAATGCCGGCGGCAAGGGTCCCGACCGCCGCCATTCTTTCCTGTTCGCGGAGGCTCTGCTGGCTCGCCTCGAGTTCACGCGTCCGCTCGAGGATCGCGGCGCCGAGGCGCTCGTGCTCCCGCTCTTGCTGGGCAGTGAGTTCTTTCTGGGCGCTGATATCGGCATGGGCGATCTGTCGCGCCGGCCGGCCCTCCCAGCTCATGTCGGCCCAACGCATCTGGATCCAGCACCATGCGCCGTCGCCCCGGAGAACGCGCAATTCTGTGGAACAGGAGCCAGTCGGGTCGTTCGACGTGAAACAATCGTGGACGCGTTGGCGGTCGTCTCTGTGGACGTGGTCGAGAGCGCCGACGTCGCCGTTGCGGAGAAGCTCTTGCCGGCTCACACCAAAGAGTTCGGCCAGAGCGTCGTTCGCGTAGACGATGGCGTCGTCGCAGATGACCAAGATGCCCTGGAGCGAGTTTTCGACCAGGGATTGGTAATTCGCCTCGGCCTGCGAGAGGTCGGTGATATCTCTCAGGCGAACGATGACGCCCGTCACCGAGGGGTTGTCGAGGCGATTCGAAACCGTGATGTCGAGCACCCGGGCCTTGGCCGGATCGCCGGGGCCGAGACCGCCCCGGGTGCGGCTCTGGAAGCGTCCGACACCGTCCGGCCGGGACGTGACCTCGAACCACACTCGATAGGTCTCGTGCAGGTCCTCCGGGTCGCTGAAATTCCGGAGCAGCTGGCCGATCGCTTCACCCGGACCGATTCCGAGCAGACGCTCTGCCGCGGGGCTCGCAAACTTCACGATCGTGTCCGCATCGACGACCATGACGCCTTCGGTCGCGTACTCGAGCAGGCTGCGGTTGCGTTCCTCCCGTGCTCGCAATTCGGCCTGGGCACGGTTGGCGACTTCGATTGCCGTGCGGTTCCAGAAGACCTCGAAGAGCTGGGCGATCGCGCCCATTCCGACGATGCAGATGATGGCGATCACGTACCGGGAGATCTCCGTCGAGCCCGTGTATCCGGGATTCGGAGCGGCTCCGCTGGCGAGCAGAGCCACGCCAAGGGCGGAAATCGCGAGGGCGACGCCGGCCCAGAGCAGGGCGCCTCGCCCGCCCCGAACGAGTAGCCCCGCCATCGGAAGAATGGGAAGGAAGGGAAGGCCCCCCCCCGCCTGTCCCGCGCTCATCCACACCGAAATCGTGGTTCCCAGCGCCAGGATCCCGCAGGCGACCTGACCGAGGGAGCGAATCGCCCGGGTCTGCCGAAGCGCGAAGGGCAGAATCAATGTTGCCGTCGCGAGGAGAGTCGCTGCCAGACCGATCTCGATCGGCCATACCGAAAATTGGATCGGCATGAAGATGAGGGTGCCGAGGCTCGCCGAGATGCAGAAGAGGACTCCCATTCGCGTGTTGGCGACTTCGCTGGCGCCTTCGTTGCGGAGCGCGTCGGAAAGGAAATAGGCGTCCGCCCTCATTATCAGGTCTGCGATTCGACCTCCCTGTGATTTTGAGTCGCTCTTGGAATTCATCATCAGGTCGCATAACCCTGGTCGATCGTGTCTTCGGACACGGAATCAGTAGGCGTGAGTGCAGATTCGAGTCGCTCGATTCGCACGGAAAATAGCTGGAGTCTGCGGGCGGTCGTCGTCGACGATCGCATGGCGAGCGACGTCAGCATCAGGAACGATCCGCAAGCGAAGCTCGCGAAGCGGAGGACCGTTGAAACGAGGGCCTCGACGGAGGGTCGTATCGCGGAAACGAAGGGTCCCGGCGGTGGGGTCGGCTCGAGGTCCGAATTGTCCTCGACCGGTTCGGGTGAATATCCGATCTGGGCGAGGGCGCGATCGATCAGGTTGCGGGGAAGCGCCTCGATCGCGGCTACCCTCGCGTCGGCATCGCGGAGGGCGGTGGGGAGTGGGCTGCGATCGATCAGCGCCGTCGAGGCGGAATGGAAAACACCGGGTGCCGAGATGGCCGCGACCGCGAGTCCGAGCGCCGCGGCGAAGACCACGTCGGAACCGATCGCCAGGGCGAGCCAGATTCGGAAATACAGGACGTAGATCAGCGAAAGCGCAACGAGTCCGAGCAGCAGCAACTCCTGCAAGAGAGACAGGTGGGACATCATCGGATGGTTCCCCCCCCAGACACAGACTCAGAAGCCAGTCCCGGGTGTAGGATGCCACGGATTGGCCGAGTGGTCAGGGGGTAAGCCGGGTCGCCCGCCCCGAAGTCATCGGGAGAGCGGCCGGTCATCGAGGAAACGCGCAGGCATGCAGACTTCGGCACTCTCCGAACGGATCGAGACCCTCTACGGGGTGGTCGATTGGCGGTCCGCGACGGGGCTCCTGCACGTCGCGGCGATCGCGGGGAGCCCGGCCTGTGCGATTGCGATCGGCTCGAGCGCGCCGACGAGCCCGACAGACCGTTTCGTTCTCGGGCTCGCACGTGCGCGGGCGGATGCGATCGTGACGACCGGCGCGATCTTGCGCGCCGAGCCAGAACTCGTCCATCGCTATGCCGAGGACGAAGAGGGGCAGGTCGCGCTCGCGCGATGGCGCGAGCGGGTGCTCGGCAAGCACGCTTCTCCCGGCGTGGTGGTGTTGTCCGAGAGCGGGGACTTCCCGATCGAACACCCGGCGCTCGTAGCGGCGCGAGCGGGGCTCGTCTGGACGACGCCAGCCGGTCGCGTGCGCCTGGGCGGGCAGAACGTGGCCCGCCTCTCGATCGAGGGGCCGGAAGAACCGGGCGAGCCGCTGCGCGCGAGTGTCCTCCGCGCAATCGCCCGTGCCCGCGAGCTCCTCGGCGCCCGCACCGTCCTGGTCGAGGCGGGGCCGACCGTTTCGAGGACGCTCTACCCCACGCCTGCCACCTCCAGTTCGGGGAACGACCGGGTCGATCGGGTCGAGGGCGAATGGATCGATGAGTTGCTGCTCTCGCGATTCGCTGGGGATCTGAAGGCGCCTGCGGTCGGCCCCCCCTTCGTGCCCCAGGCCCGGATCTCCGCGCGCTTCGGTCGCGCGAACTCCGTCCGGCATATCGAAGAGGCGAGCGGAGCTTGGTCCTTCGAGCGCCACCGCGTAACGGGCTAGCCGGTTCGCCGAATCATCGGCCAGATGCTCGGACCGCCTGGAATCTGTAGCTCCTCGATGACTTCGAATCCGTGTTTGTTGTAGAAGGGGATATTGCTCCGCTTCGAAGATTCGAGATAGGCGGGTTTGCGCTCCGTATCGCAACACTCGAGGACGGGCTGGATCAATGCGGATCCGATTCCCGATCCCTGGAAAGCGGGATCCGTTCCGAGGGCCGCGAGGTAGTAGTGTGGTTCCTGCAGATGATGTTCGTTCATGAACTCACCAAGTCCGATCGCCTTTCGGAACCCGCCTCGAATGACCCACAGCATCCGCACGCCCATTCGGAGCTGTTTCGACCATCCTGGCCGTCCAGGCGAGGGTCGCTGCCAGATCGCAGCCCCTTGCACGGCCTCATTCGTCAATACGAGTGCATCCGCGCCGAAGGCGTCGATGGCGAGTCCGGTGAAGGCGGCGAAGCCAGTCTCTCTCCTGCGTTCGTCCGGAAACAGAAACATCGACACCGGGTCATCGAAGAATGCGCGTCCGAGCACTTCTTGCACCCTCCTGCGCTCGCCCGAACGAGGCTCGCGAACCAGGGGTCGTGGCGGCCCGAAGTCCAATGTCTCCTGCCGATCGGCAACGGTCTCTGTCTTGTCCGGGTCCGCGTGCATCCAGGTCCGCCCAATCTTCTCTTCGTTTCGGTCTTCGCACGTCATATCTCTATCTGCGAGTAGAACCGTGGTGGGAGTCTTGCATCCGAGCCGCCGATTTCAATCTTCCCCAGATCTGCTTGCCACGTTGGGGCCGGAATCGACTACTTCCCTCACTAGACGGCCAACATGGGATCGGGCTGCCAATGTTCAGGAATGTCTGTCGACTGAGGTCGAGACTCTGCCCAGCGCTTCTCCGAAGGGGAATCGGGACGCGATTTCTTGTGTCCTACCTCAGCGTGGCAGCGATGTTCTTCGCCGTTGCTGGGGCGATGTTCTTGCCGGCCTCGACGGCCTATGCCGAGGCGATCTGGACCGTGGAGGTGAGCACGGACGCCCCCGGTGGTCTCAGTGTGGTGACGATCGGTGACCAGATCATCCTCGACATCACGTTGCGTACGACGGACCGCGCCCTCGCGATCGCCGGTTCGGTGAACGGTTATGACAATACGGTCTTGAGTCTGAACGCCGGAGCGAGCCGGATCTCGCACGACGTGCTGACCTCAGCTTGTTTCCCGAGCTTCGGCTGTATCCAGGGCCTGGTGAACCAGGTCCCCTCCCCGATCCCTTTCCAGGAGAATGCGGTCGGTCCGGGTGTCGAGGCGGAATTCCTCGCGACGCTCGGTGTGACGGCGGCGGAGGGCAATGGTTCGATCGATCCTGGGATCGTGACGGGCGTTCCCGGCGACGCCCAGTTCCGGGTCGTGTTCACCATGGCCGCTCCCGGCACTACGACGCTCTTTATCGGCACCTACGCGGAGTATCTCGACGGATACACCGGCACCGAGGACAACCTCGTCACCAACGCGTCGGTCACGATCACGACAACGGACGGCCCGGTCGTTCCGGAACCCGGTACGGCGCTGCTCGTCGGTCTCGGCCTCGCCGTACTGGGATCACGGAAGGGGCAGCGCACCTGATTCCATTCGTTCCCCTTCGCGGTCGAGCCAGACAAGCATCTCGATGTGCTCAGTGAACGGGAAGAAATCGAAGGTTTCGATCCCCGCCAGTCGCAATCCGCCCTCGCGCTCGAGGATCTCGAGCTCTTTCAGGAGCGCGGGGAGGCCACAGGCGAGATAGACGAGTCGTTCCGGTGGCGCCGTCGCAAGTGCCTCGAGGAGCGGCGGGTCGAGGCCCTTGCGCGGCGGATCGACGATGACGATCTCGGCCTCGAGGAGTCCCTCGAGACGCTCGCCCGCGCCGCCGCGCAGGATTTTCGCGCGGCGACGCTCCTGCGCTGAACGTTCGGCGAGCCCGAGTTCGAGTCCTTCGAGGCCATGCGGGCTGCGCTCGTTGAAGCGGACCTCGGAGCAGCGCCCGAGCAGTCCCAGGCCGATCGCCCCCACACCGCAATAATACTCCGCGACTCGTGCGCGGTCCGGCACCAGGGCCGCGATTCGATCGACTGCGCGTTCGAAGAGGGGAAGATGGTTCTGGCCGAACGCAGCGGGGGGGAAGAAGACGTCGACGCCTCCGAATGATTCGCGCGTGGCGTGCTCTCCGGCGAGGTGAATCGTTTCGGGCCCGAGGATCGTGTTCGACCGCTCGGGCTGTGCGTTGGCGAAGAGCCCCTGGAGCCCCCGGCCGAGCCGCTTCGAATAGACCTCCGGC
>JAPYTP010000007.1:27789-74609 GCA_029941885.1 Myxococcota bacterium | reverse complement strand
TTTCGAGCACTGCGAGGACTGGCTCGAACCCTACCCGAAGCTCCGGGCCAAGCTGCCGAGTTTTCATCCGGCGATCACCGCAGTCGAGGGCATCGCCGGTGATCTGCTTCGAATGGTTCCCGAATCCGATCGCCCGACCCTCGACGAACTCACGCCGCCCGGGCTTGCCGTTCTCTTCGGCGAAGAAAAGGCTGGCGAGGCCGAACGTCGGTCGGAGTTCGAGGGAAAGAGTCAACGCGCGATCGCCGACGCGGCAGCGCGTGTGAAATGGCTCGACGAGCAGGGCATCGATATCCAGAACGTGATCTGTCTGGCGGGCTACGGCTATGAACTCGGGATCGGGGATCGGGACCTCCCCCTTCTGCAGGAGATCACCGCGACCTGCAACGACTGGCTCGCGACCACCTGCGAGGAGGCAGGTGGGCGACTGCTCCCGGTGACTTGCCTCGAATACACGGACCTCGACTGGGCGATCGCGGAGTTGACTCGCATGCGGGCGCGGGGCAGCCGAATCTTCTTGATTCCCGGCTATCCGGTCGGTGGCTTTCCGCCCTGTCATCCCCATTGGGATCGCCTCTTCAGCGCGGCAACGGATCTCGGGATGACCCCGATGCTCCATGTCGGTTATGAGCGAATGGATTTTAATCCCGGCTGGGCCAACCTCGGCACCGACACGAACAAGCTGCGCTATTTCGCGTCGAGCTTCGGCCATGTCGGCGCACAGATGGTGATCAACTCGTTCATCTTCAACGGCGTCTTCGAGCGACACCCGAAACTAACGGTCCTCTTTGCGGAGCTCGGAACGGGTTGGCTCCCTTATATCTACCGGGATATCGACGGTCGCATCGCCCCCTCATCCGAACTGTTCCTGGGGAAATACGAACTCCCCCTCAAGCCCAGCGAGTACATGGCCCGCAACGTTCGCGGGACGCCTCTTTCCTGGTCCCGTGACCAGCCGATCCTTCAAACCATGGAGGATCTGCCCGAGGATATGCTCGTGTTCTCCTCGGACTTCCCGCACTTCGAGGGGTTTACGGATCCGATGGGCTACTACCGCGAGCAGCTCGCCACCCTCGACGAGAAGAGGCGCGAACGATTCTTCGGAGGCTCGATGCTCGACGTCTACGCACGCATGGGTGATCCGATTCTTTGATTCGAACGCCGGCCGGTGGCTTCGCGCAGACCCCATGGGCCCGCGAATCCATCACATCGCCTAACGACGAGCGGTGTACCAGATCGCCGAAGTGGTTGCGCGCTCCTGGATCGTGGCAGGCTCGGGCGCGTCGATTCCGAGGGTCTTGGCGTCGTAGGTCGACATGCGGGGCGTTGGGATCTCGAGGACTCGGACGTAGTAGAACGCATCCCGTGCGGAGTCGAAATCGGGGTCCGTCCAGACGGCCTCGAGGTGCGCAGCACCGATCGAATTCGTGTAGCTCGCGTTCGGGATGTCTACGGTATTTCCGACCGGTCCGAAGAGATCCGTTTCGGGATCGCGAGACCGATCGCCCGACGCGGCCACGTCGTAGATCCTCTCGTAGCTCTCTCCGGTGGAGTCGATGCTGCCCTTGATGATCTGCAGGCGGTCGAGGTGGGCGGTCGACGGATCCTTGTCGGCCCACACGAGGAAGGTCGGTGCAGATCCGTTTCGGGTCGGCAAATGGCCCCCCATCGGGACCCCGCTGCGATAGGCGTCGCGGAGGAGGCTCGGATTCGAGAGCATCGCGGGACCAAAGTCCCATCCTCCGAAGAAGCGCACGCGAATACGCGGTCCGGAGGTCGCGAAGGTCTCTCGCCGCTTGAGTGCGGCGAAGAGCGACGAGCGCGTGTTTTCCTCGGCCCAGATCCCGGCCAATCCGCCGCCGCCCCAGGTCGCTCCCGGGGTTGCGGAGGTCGGAATCAGGAGCGCCTCACCGGAGCGGATGCCCGCGCTGCCATCGAGGACCGGGAGCTTTCCATGGTGGCGGTCTTCCTCGATCGGGGAACTCGCGTTGTGGCTATCCGTACTGCCGATCACCCCGAGCACGTAGGGGTTCCAGCCGTCGCGCATCGAGAGTTCGAGTCCCAGACGGAGGGCGTCTCGAGAATAAGATCCGTCGGGCCCCCCGGAGACGCCGCGGTAGGCCGGCAGATCGATGATCTCGAAGTCGGCGAAGGGATCGTTGGGGGAGAGGGTCGGGTGGGCCTCGGAGGAGCCCTTGACCTGATAGATCTCAGAGACGGGTTCGATCCGGCGTCGAAGATTCGCTTCGGCTTTACTCCAGACGAGTTCCTCGATCGACTCGCTCGGGTACATCCGTCCGCCGCTTTCGTTCATGTTGTGTGGGATCGCGATCACGGGCTGGCCGGCCTCGTTCTGGGCTTCGAGCGCGCGCCACAGATCCTGGGGTCTGCGGGAGTCGACCGAGCTGAACGGGCGATTCGGAACCCGCTGCGAGCCGTAGACGACGTTTCGATGGATGCCGATGCTGCTCCACTCGTATCCGATGAAGGCCGTGAAAATGCCGGGATCATCATGGCGATTGGCCGCCGCAATGGTGTCCTCCCAGGCAGCGCGTCCGGCGGCGCGATTCTCTCCGAAGGCCGCGAAGGTCCCGCTGGTCATCAACGCCACGCTTTCCGCCCAATAGCGAGAAAAGTCGAGCCGATTTCCGCCCTGTAGGATGTCGCGCAGGGGCCGTCGGACGGAGGGGACGTCCGGATTCGCCGCGCGGGCCGTTCCGAGAAATTCCGCGTGATCGGTGACGGCCAGGAAGTCGAGGGGCTTCGAGAGACTGATCGGATAGCCTGCTCCGTGCGCGATCGTCCCCCCTTTGGCGAAATGGTAGGCGTCGTCCGGGAGCGCACGGACCCCGAAGATGAAGGCGTCCGTCGAATAGCTGGTGTGGACATGCAGGTCCCCGAACCACGCGTTCCGGACGGGATTGGCTGGGATTCGAACTCGGGAGGGCAGGGGCGGGGCACTCGCAGCGTCGAAGGCGGGTTCGAGACCGGGGTCCTCGACGCGTCCCAGTCCGGGAACGACGACGATCACGACGATCAGGACGGTGAGGCCGAGGAGCGCAAAGAGGATGAGTCGAAGAGGTCGGGATCGCATTCGGCGGAGAGTGGCGCAGAACTGCGCGGGTGTCTTCGAGGCTGGAAATCAAACATCCGATGGCACGTCGAAGCGCGACTGGTAGCGGTCGAAATTCCCGCGAAGTGTAGCGGGATCCCCTGCCAGATCGTCGCGCGAGTAGATGTGCTCGCCGTGGCGATCGGATGGGTTCGCCTCGAGGGTGGCACGCATCGAGGTCTCGGCGTCCTTCGACCATTCCATTCCGAAGCGCTCGTAGAGGCCGCGCACGGTCCCGATCGGCGAGTTCTGGAAGTCTGCGAAATGACTGTGATGGATCTGGTCCGCGGGGAGGACGCCGCCCTCGGTCCAATCGACGAGACGCTCGAAGGTCTTCCGGTAGCGACGCAGATGGGACTCCGCGATCGATTGCGCGTCGACCGAGTCGCTGTGCGCCCAACGCAGGTTGGCGATCAGGCTCGTGAGCGATGCGAGCAGAGTCAGGGGATCGCGATGGGTGACCGCAACCCGGGCGTCGGGATAGGTCTCGAAGAGGGTCGGAAGGTCGTGGAGATGGACGGGAGACTTGAGCACCCAGGCCGGGCACGCATCTCTGCCCCATCGGCGTTGGAGGATCTGGAGAACGAGTCGATGCATCCGATAGGCGGGGCCCATATCGGATGCTCCGAGCCAACTCTCGAAGCTCGGGACCGAATAGCGCGCGCTGAATTCTTCGGACTGGAAGGCGAACGACATGGCCGACAGACATTCCTTGGGCTTTCGTCCACCGTATTCATGGATGGACAAGAGGCCGGTGACGACCGTCTGCGGACGGACCAGTTCGCGATCGGCGAGCGCGATTCTCGGATCCGATGCGAACCCTTCGGGATCGGGCGAGGGGGGAGGGACGGGGCGAAGCAGCTCCCAGCCCTCTGGAACGCGATGTCGGCGATCCGCGGCGAGAAGCGTATGCAGGATCGTCGTTCCCGTGCGCGGCGCGCCGGCCACGAAGAGCGGTTTCTCGATCCGCTCTTCCTGGACTCCGGGGTCCTTCGCGAGGTACGCGATGATCTGCAGTCGTACTTCGAGCAGTCGCAGCAGGAAGCGGCGTGTCATCCAGCGGCCGATCGGGGTGAGACGAGCCTCCTCCTCGACGGCCACGAGGAAACGTTCGAGGGCTTCGAACGCGGGGTCGGCCGGGAAGTCGGGATGGTCGAAAGGGCTCTGGAGCGCGCCCGCGGACGGGTGGGTCTTGCCGGAGAGGCGCCCCTGCCGCGCTGCCGCCTCCGCGACGAGAAAATCGAGTGTGAGAGGGAGCGAGGCCTCCTCTGCGATCGGCGCCACTTCTCCCGCATTGATCGCTCGAACCCACTCCGGCCGCTCGCTCGGCATCCAGCTCATCTTGGCGGACCCGGCGTCGAACGACCCTCGATTCCGATCAAGTTCGAAATCGCCATGCGAGATGGGCCTTGCGTTCGCGGATCTGGGCCCGGCGCTCGTTCTCGTCGATCGAGGGCGTGTCTTCTGGAAACGCGTCTCGCGCCGTGGCGAGCGGAACGATCCGGGCGGTCGGTGATGGATCGCTCTTCGGCCAGAACCAGCGATAGGTCAGGAGACCTTCACGGTGTTGGCCCGTGTCGAGCCAGTTTGGGACGCCTGGATCCGCGTGGGAAAGGACGAAGCGGATCCGGCCGTCGCTGCTCGGGATCGCCTGGTGCTGGTTGATCGAGGTGATTCGATGGATGGGGTCGACCTGTTCGAACCAGCCCAGGGTGGCGAGTTGCAGACCCCAATAGCGAGCGTCTGGGACGTCGGTTTCGATCATGAGGGCCTCGTGGGGTTCGAGGTTCCAGAAGAGGAATGCATAGCGAGCGTCGCTGAGTCCCTTCGCCACGGTCTGCTGTGCGGCGAAGGTATTGTCGGTGCCCCGGGCCCGATGTTCTTTCATGTAGTCGTTCCAGCCGAACATCGAACTCTCGACCTGGTCGAGGGCGTGGTCGATCTGATGAGCAAGGGACTCGCCATTCGGACGATTCGGTGTCGGGAGATCGTCGAGACATTCGATCGTGAAGACCGCAGGCTCGAGCGGCTGCCAATCCACGTAGTATTCGCGCAGGGAGAGCGTCGTGACCTGCTCGGGAATCGGAAAGAAATCCGGATCCGATCCGTCTCCTCCGAAGAGGATCTCGAAATCCTCGCCGGGCTGGATGCCGCGATCGACGGAGGAGACGGCGGCCTTGGTCCCCCACTCCTTCATGTGCATGAAGCCGACCCGAAGCGTGATGACGAAATGCTCGCAGCTGTGCATCTTGCCGCGAACGCGGTAGCGGCGCTTGGGATCGATGTGCGCATGGTGATAGGCGTTGTCCTGGTTGGGGCCGCCCCATTGGCTCACGAGATCGTTCGATCGCTGGAAGAAGGGCGCCGTGGTGTCTCCGTGAGGGATGGCCCAGCCGAGCCAACACGAGACCTGATCGGCGAGGTGGGCGATGCCCTCGACGCGATCCGCGGGTTCGTTCGGAAAATCGTCTTCGAGGATCCGCTCCCCCAGCGCTTCCATGCGTCGACAGAAGCGCTTCCACGCCTCGACCTCGGGAGATTCATCTATTCTGGAAGGCACTCGGGGCTCCTTTTCTCGTGAGCGATGGTCTCTTCGATCAGGCGCGTTCGATCAGGCGCGCATGATGCCGCCGCCATCGACCATGAAGGTCTGGCCCGTGAGATATTGACTCGCGTCCGAGAGTAGAAAGGTCACTGCCGGCGCGATGTCCGCTTCGGGGTCGCCGTCACGGCCGAGGGGATGGTCCTTGTACATCTCCAGGAAGGCCTTCGCGCGCGCGCTGCCCTCTTCGGCGACGGGCATCCGGTGGGCGACGGACGCCGGGCAGACACAGTTGACGGTCACGCCGTATTGGCCCCATTCGCGGGCGGCCGTTCGTGTGAGCGAGCGAACGGCCTCTTTGGCGGCGGAGTAGGGGCCATAGCCCGGGACGCCGGTATTGCCCATCGAGGAGCCGAAGGTGACGATTCGACCGCGGCCCCGCTCGCGCATCGAGGGCAGCACGGCCTGCATCAGGAAGAGTGTTCCCTTCGGGCCGGTTTCGAGCACGAGATCGAAATCGGATTCCGTCACGTCCTCGAGTTTCGTTACGGGTCGGAATGATTGGGCATTCGCGACCAGGCCATCGATCTTTCCGAAGGCTTCGATCGTCGCTTCGACGACGGTCTGGCTCGTCTCGATCTTCGCGACATCCGCCTGCATCGTACGATGCGGCACCCCGGCGGCGGTCAACTCTTCGGCGACCTTTTCGAGTCGCGCCAGCTTGCGACCGGTGACCATCAATTCAGCCCCGGCGCGGGCGAGGACTCGAACGATGCCGAGGCCGATGCCTCGCGTTCCTCCGGTCACGATGATGGTGTGACCCGTCAGATTTGTCTGGATCTCGCGGTTTACGTCCATCCTGACACGATAGCCGTGGGATCGGCTCGCGTGCGAACGCGTCTATTCCGGCGCGCCCGCCACACGCAGCAGGGCGAGCGTGGTCAGACGATTCTCGCGCCCCGAGTCTCGCAATTCGACACGGATCATCCGATCGGCGGGCCTCCCGACCCACACCGCGTGACTCTCGACGGGGCCGATGGAGGCCGACGCGAGGTATCGCAGGTCGAGTTCGGTGACGACCTGCGCGCCGGGAAGTCCGGCATCGGCGAGGGCAAGGGCTGCGCATTCGACGACGAGCGCAACGAGCGCCCCCTGCATGACGCCTTCTGGATTCAAGAGCGCCGATCGCAAGGGTACCCGAACGAGCCCACTCGCCGGTTCGATCACCTCGATTCCGACCTCTTCTATGAGAGGTCGATCGAGGGGATGGCGTTCGATGACGACGGGGGTGGAGAGCGACGCGATATCCGGTGCTTCGTCGCCGCGGCGGGCGATCCGGGAAAAGGTCGTCGTGCCGTAGGCGTACGGCACGCCGTCGGTTTCTAGGGTTACGCTGGTCGTGATGAGTCGCCGTCCAGCGCGGAGAAGCTCGCCTCGGGCCTCGATCTTCTCTGGCATTCCCGGATTCGGAATGCGCAGCGACAGGTCGCTTGTGAAGGTGGCGTCGGTCCCGGCGATTTCACGCGTGTGGAATCCGCCGACGAGGTCGATCGCCGAGGCGACGACCGTAGCCCGCAGCGTTCCCTCCACCGCGAGTTCTGGATAGGGGGCGATGGCGAGATCGGCACCCGTCCCGCTCGTTCGGGAAAAGCCATAGCGGGTATAGAAGGGCGGCATCGTGGCTTCTCGTTTCGTCTCGTTCCGCACGGATTGACTCTAGTCGAGCCCAAAGCAATGAGCGTAGTAGGTCGTCGTCGCCGGCCAATCCGAGAAGAGGGCGCGAACGCCGACCTCGCGATGGAGGGCGTTGATCACTTGGTAGACGTCTGCGTCGTCGATCAGGCTCGCGAGCACAGGGCCGAGATAGAAGTCGCGCGCTCGTCCCTCGACCCGGCCGTCTCGGATTCTTCCCGAGCGCTCGACGGTCCACCCGACGATTTCGAGACCCGCCGCGCGGGCTCGTTTCGCGTATTCCGAGGCCCGTAGCGCTCCGCTCTCGTCGCGTACCAGCAGCGACGAGAGGGGTGGGGCGATCGTGCGGAAGCCTTCCTCGCGGAGCGCCTCGAACTCGCTGTCCGGAGGCGTCGCGGCCGACGGTCCACGTTCGACGAGCCAGATGGCGCGAGCCCCGTAGGCCGGCGCGGCCTCGAGAAAGAACCGGATGTCGTCGGCATCGAAGGATTGGAGGTGCACGTCCTGCGGCGGAACGCCGGCCGCCAGATACGCGTCGAGCAGCTGTTTCGCGTAGGCGCGACGGGTGTACTCGCCCTCGAAGGGCATGGGGGTTTCCGGTGTTTTCAGCTCCGGAGTCATCGCGACTCCGAGCTCCCGAAAGAGTTCGATGCTTTCGGCGTGGGTCATCAAGGTGCCGCCGTTCGAATACAGATCCGTGCGCCATGCGGGCGTTGCATCCAGAAAATCAGCCAGCGTCTTCGCTCGCGGATCACCGGCGTCCATGCGTCCTTCGAGCCGCCGAAATTCGTCGAGGGAGAGATCGTTCGTGCAGCAGCGTGCGCCCGCTCGGAGAAGGAGTTCCCCGGATTCCGGGTCGAAAGTTGCGGGCCGGAAGCCTTCGGAACACTTTGCGGCCAGTGGGGTTTCGAGGATGTTGGTCGTCGTCGCGAGATCACATTGCGAGTGTCGGCAGACGAGCTCACGATCCGCGGTGAACGTGACGTCGCACTCGATCACGCCAGCGCCCATTCGCGCGGCAGCGAGATAGGACTCCCGGGTGTGTTCGGGAAACTGGAGCGGCGCACCGCGATGCCCGATCGAAAAACGAGCAGAGCGGAAGGGACCCTCGCGACAGGACTCGAGTTGCTCGCGCAGCGCGCCCGGGCTCATCCGGTCCATCAGGTAGAAGGGCCGCGGGCCGAGCTGGATCGAGGGCGTATTCGCGCTTTCGAGAGGGAGGCTCCGTCGCGCTACATCACAACCACTCGTGAGCGCGAGCAGGGTCAATGAGACGAGGAGTCCGCGAAAGCGGATTCGCGCAGGACGCCTCGGTTTGGATCCGTCCCTGTTGGACATTCCGACTTCGCTCCGTCCGGGATCCGGCCCGTCCCGACCCGAGACGAATTCCGTATGATCCGAGTCCAACAATCTAGCAAGGGACGATCTTCATGAAGCTTGGGTGCGCCGTCGAATACGCAGGACGCTCGGTCGAGATTCCGATCGACCGGATCAAGAGGGTCGAGAAGCTGGGGTACGACTCCGTCTGGACGGCGGAGGCCTATGGCTCCGACGCGATCACCCCACTCGCCTACATCGCCGCACACACGGAGAAGATTCGCCTCGGCACGGGCGTCATCCAGGTCGGCGCCCGGACGCCCACGATGACCGCGATGTCGCTCGGGACCGTCGACCAGCTCGCGGGGGGCGGTCGCGTGATCGGGGGGCTCGGGCTCTCCGGTCCCCAGATCGTCGAAGGCTGGTACGGGTCACCCTGGGGTCGACCCAAGGATCGGCTTCGTGATTACGTGACGATCATGAACAAGATCTTCGCCCGAGAGGGGCCGGTCGAGCACGATGGCCCGGAGATCCAGCTGCCCTACGACGGTCCGGGATCTTCGGGGATGGGCAAGCCGCTCAAGTCGATTCTCCACTACGACAAGCGGCCGGCGATCTGGCTCGGGACCGGCGCGCCGGAAATGGTGAAGATGACTGCGGAGTTGGCGGACGGATGGCTCGCCTTCGGGATGCGACCCGGGAACGTCGATCTGTTCAGGTCCTGGTTCGAAGAGGGATTTGCTCGCGCGGGAGGTGGTAAGGGGTACGACGATTTCGAGATCCAGGGTGGCGTGTCGGTCACGATCACCAACGACGTGAAGGCTGCACTCCAGGTTGGCAAGCCCTTTGTCGCACTCTATGTCGGCGGGATGGGACATCCCAAGCTCAATTTCCACAAGAAGCGGATGCATCGCGAGGGCTGGGGCGAGGCCGCGGATCGTATTCAGGAACTCTTTCAGGCGGGCAAGCGGGAGGAGGCGATCGCCGCGGTCCCCGACGAGTATCTCGACGAAGGCGGGCTCTTCGGAGACGTCGATCGGATCAAGAAACGCTGGCGCGCGATCTGGGAAGACATGCCTTACACGGGCGTGACCGTGCGCACGGAACAGGACGAGGCCTACGAGTTGATGTCGGAGCTCGTAGGAGCACGCGACTGACGATCTGAGGCATTTTGACCTCGCTGCTTGACGCGAGACATTCGTCGGCGGGGCTCCGGGCAGGCGCCTGCCCCTGCCTCTCTTGTGCCCAAACCCTGGAGAAGGAGTCGAGAAGCCCGGTCTCTCCAAATCTACGAGAAAAGGGGACCCGGGAGCGGCCGGACGATCACTCACTATTCGAAAACCGAATCGAATGTCACACCGTGGCTCGAGCGGGATTCGCTGGTGTTCCCACCCGTCGGTCAACTCCGATCTGCGGGTGAGAGAGACGATTGGGAGAGCGTCCGGGTTGCCGACAGGATGCTGCGCGAATGAGGCTGCACGTCGGTTCAGAAGCAGCGGCTCATGCGGAGTCGGTGGCCCCCACCACGATCACGTGGATCGATCCCCACTCGTCGCCCCTGGTCGTTCCGCCTCGGTTCGGCCAGGGGTCAGCGCTCGCGCGCCGATCTGAGGTTGGCGACATCGACCGCCGAGTGTTCTTGGAACTCTTTTAGCGGGACGACTTCACAACGCGGTTGCTCGATGTCGCCTTCGGGAAGCAGAAAACGCCAATAGAGCGTGCCGAAGAGATGGCCCTCCGTGTCGATCCAGTTGGCGACACCCGGATCGACGTGGGCCACGACGAATTTGAAGCGTCCCTCCGCATCGGCCTTCATTTGTTTGCGGTTGAGTGAGCACGAACGATATCGATAGTCCGGGGCTTGCTGGAACCGATTCCAGAACATCACGTTCGCGTATGCGCACTCGGGCCAGCGGCCTTCTACGACGAGGGCCTGGTCGGGGTCGAGCACAACGAGTCCCGCACAGTAGGCATTGTCGACCGCGCCGGCGCCGCCCCCTTCGCTCGGGACCCATTGCATCGGTTTCGGGAGCTGGTTCGGTACGAGCGAGAACCATTCGGGATGATTTGCCGGATCCGGATTGGCCGGGCGATCGAGCGTCTGTCCCCGGATGAAGTTCTTCGCGGCCTCGAGCTTCTCGGCGAGGCGAGTCGGACCGAGGGGGCGTGGATAGCCGGGGTCGTCGATACATTCGATCTCGAGCACCACTGCCTTCTCTGCGTCCGCCATCCCGCAGGTCTCACCTTCCCAGTAGTGCCTCGAGATGACGCAATTGGGCTTGCCCGGTTCCATGTGCAGCGCGCCTGGGGTCGCGTCTGTCTCGATCCGGATCTCGAAGCGGCCATCCGGCGCGATCTCGAATCCGCGGTGATTCATGGCGGAGATGACTCCACTGTTCCAGTCGCCCTCCGCCTTGCCGGTGTAGACGGTGAAGCTGATATAAGCCTCGTCCTTCATTCGACCGCGAATCACATAACGCCGAGTGGGATCGAGGGGGGCACAATGGGAGGGGTTGTCCGCGCCTTCGCCGCCCCATTTGAGGACACTGCTCGCGAGTGGCGCAAAGCGTGGGCGTGTGGCGTCGTTGTCGACCCAGACGTCGAGCGCGGCCTTGACGAGATGGAGCAGCATGTGCTCGCCTTCCGCGACATCGCTCGCTTCCGTGACGCGACGTTCGTCGCTCAGGAACTCGGTATCGACCCGTTGGATCAATTCGAGAAAATCGCTGAACGCCTTTCGGCTCAGCCCCGCGTCATCAGCCATGCGCGACTTCTCCGATCTCTCTTCGTTCCTCGAGGAATGCTCTCGCGCTCTCTTTCGTTCATTCCGGCAATTGGAAGTCGGGAGCGCGCTTCTCGAAATTCGCCTTGATCGACTCGATCTGATTCGGACTACCGATCAACTTGCGCTGGAGTCGGGCTTCGAGTTCGAGGCCGCTTCGCTCATCCGCGTACCAGGCTTCCTCGAGCAGTCGCTTGCCGGATCGGATCGCATCGGGAGACTTGCTCGCGATCTCGGCGGCGAGTTCGAGCGCCTCCGCGAGGGGGTCTTCAGAAACGTGTGTGACGAGACCGAGTTCCCGGGCGGCGGCACCATCTAGGATTCGGCCGGTAAACGTCAATTCCTTGGCCACGTCGAGAGAGACGACGTTGCGGAGCGTCTGCGTGATGCCGACATCGGGGATCAATCCCCACTTGATCTCGAGGATCGAGAATCGCATGTCCGGCGCGGCGATGCGGATGTCTGCGCCGAGGGCGATTTGTGCGCCCGCGCCGTAGGCCACGCCGTGGATCGCGCCGATCACCGGTACGGGAATACGTTTCCACACGAGGGCCGCGCGCTGAAAGAAATTCTCCGGTCGATCGTCGCGACTCGCGAGCTCCCCTCTCTGCCCTGGAGAATCGCCACTCTCGTCCGCCATCCCTTGAAAGCTCGCCATGTCGAGTCCGGCACAGAATCCGCGTCCATTGCCCGAGAGAACGACCGCGCGGATCTCGCGATTCTCGATGAGCGACTCGCCCGACTCGCCGATCGCGACCCACATATCGTGGTTGATCGCGTTCATCTTTTCCGGACGATTGAGCCGCACGTCGGCGACGTGATCTCGGACTTCGATGGTGACCAGATCTGCCATGGCGATTCCTTCTCGACCCGTTGGCCGTATGGGGAAATTCGCAGTATAGAACCCTTCGGGCTGGGAAGGGCAGTGCGGAGCAGGACTCGGGGTGCCGGGTTCGGTGTCGAATCTCCCATGCCCGCCGGCCATTCGTCAAAGGGAGGAGGCATTCCGACGAGCGACTTTCGAGCGGATCTCTGTGCGGATCGTGTGCGTTGGTGACCGGAGGCGGGACCGGAATCGGACGTGGGATCGCGGAAGCGCTGGGTGAACACGGCGCGAGGATCTGTATCGCCGCTCGTCGCGCGGACGTTCTGGCCGCCGCGGTCGAGGAACTCGAGGCAGCCGGAATCCAGGCGATGTGGGTGCCGTGTGATGTGCGGGAGCCCGCTCAGGTAGAGGCCGTGATCGAGGCGATCCTCGAACGCTGGGGGCGCCTCGACATCGTTGTCAACAACGCCGCGGGCAATTTTGCGGCGCCCATAGAGGGCCTCTCCTACAACGGGTTCAAAGCAATCGTCGACATCGATCTTCGCGGCACCTATCACGTGACGAAGGCGGCCTTCGAGGGGGCCCTCAAACAGAGCGGCGGTCACATCATCAATATCACGGCGCCCTTCGAACGCATGGGCGTCGCCTTCCAGGCTCATGTTGCTGCGGCGAAGACCGGGGTCGATTCTCTGACGCGGACCTGCGCGGTCGAGTTCGGGCCTCACGGAGTTCGTGTGAACGCGCTCGCTCCGGGCGCGATCGGCGGCACCGAGGGGATGGATCGGATCGGAAGCGGCGACGAGCGCGACGCACGCTGCCCGATCGGTTACGTTGGCGCACCGCGAGATATCGCGAACGCGGTGCTCTTCCTTTGCAGCTCGGCCGCTGCCTACATCTCGGGGCAAGTGATCTGTGTCGATGGGGGTGCGGCAGTCGGGATGATGCAGATCGCGCCACCCGGGAGCGACGCCTGACGCGTCGACTCCCGAGGCGGTTCAGCCGGCGGCTTTCTCTTTTTCGACCTCGGCGATCTGTGCTTCGATGACGCCGACCAGTGCGGCTGCGCGGGGATAGCCGGCATATTGCGCGATCATCAGCATGAATTCGCGGATCTCCTCGGGCGTGAGCTCACCATTCTTGAGGGCGGCCTTGACCTGAATACCAAAGGTCGCCACCTCGCCCTTTTCGGCGATGATGCCCAGGAGCAGGATTCGACGGTCGCGCATCGAGAGCACGTCCCGGGACCAGACCTCGGCGAAGACCTGCTCGAGCATGGTATCGATGAATACATTGCCCTCGGGTGGGACGACGACATCTCCCGCGTAGACCTTGTTGAGCATCTCGACTCCGCGCTTGCGGCGTTCTGCATCGGCCATGATGGTGGTTCCATTTCGTAGGTTGAACTCGCTGGGGAGTCGTGTGGGTTGGTTCGAATTCTGAGGGGGTGCTCGTGAATGCAGTCCGTCTATCCATGGTTGGGCTGTTCTCTCTTCGTGCGGGATGGCCCTATCCGAGCGGCTTGGCCGTGACCTCGCCTTCGGCCGCGATGAAGTCCTCGATCACCTGGTAAAGGTAGCCGCAATCCTCTCGTGTGAGGGTGGGCTGGCAGGGAAGCATGATGCCGTGCTCCATGATCTGATCGCAGGTCCTGAGTCCGTCCGGGTGTGTGCGAAATTCCTGGTGACGAAGCATCGGATGTCGAGTGATGTTCCCGGAGAAGATCACGCGGCTCATGATGCCCGAGTCTTCGAGCTGGATCTGGAACTTGCGCCGGCTCCAGCCGGTTTCGGGTCGAAGCTGGATCGGGTAGCAGAGCCAGGTCGTCTCCGTCTCGGGGAGGACCGTTGGAATGACGAACTTGTCTTCGTGCTTGCGAAGGAACTCGGTGTGCCATCCGAAGCGCTCTTCGCGCAGCTTCCAGAGCGTGTCGATCTTGTCCATCTGACCGAGCCCGAAGGCGGCTCCACATTCGTTCGGAATGAAGCCGTAGGCATTCTCCTCGAAGATGAAGAGGCCGTCGTATTCGACCCCGTCCACGTCCTCGAGGAAGCGGCCGTCGCTGTCGTTCGTCTTCGTGCCGAACATCCACTTCTCCGAAGAACGTCCCCAGGCCCGCAGCGCGAGTGCGCGGTCCAGGTATTTGTCGTCGTCGAAGAAGACCATCCCGCCGTTGCCGAGCGCGGTGATGATGTGGTGGATGGAGAAGCTCGTGATCGAGATGTCCGCACGGGTGGCGGTCTTGCGGCCGCGCAGCGTTCCGCCGAGGGTGTCGGCGCTGTCGTGGATCACGAAGAGGTCGTGCGCGTCCGCATAGGCGCGAACCTTGTCCCAGTCGCAGATGCCCCCGACGAGGTCCGGAATCAGGATCGCGCGGGTCTTGTCCGATACCACGTCCGGAATCTGATCGACGTTGATCTGATAGTCCGAGAGTCCGACGTCGAGAAAGACCGGTGTGCAGCCTACGTGATAGATGGCGGCCACATCGGAAGAGAACGTCAGCGCCGGGGTGATCACTTCGGAGCCGAGGGGTAGATTCGCCAGCCGCATGGCGATCATCAGTGCAGATGATCCCGAGTTCACCATCACGCCATGCTGCATGCCCATGTAGTCCGCGACGCGCTGCTCGAACTCCATGACCTTTTCGCCGGGGATGAGTCCCATCGGGTCTCGGAGCTGCGCGTTCACGCGGTCGATTTCGTTCTCGTCGAAGAGGGCGCCGCCGTAGCGGATGATGCGGGGTTCGATTCGGCTCACGGGGGGTTCTCCAAGTCGTATCGGGATGGTTGAAGACTTGGGGACACTGTAGGGCAGTCCCTCGCGCCTGCTCCACGGCCGAGAAGTGTGCAGAGCGACGCGGTGCAGACTCGGTCTCCTGTCCGCAAGGGTCCCGCAGCGGTCGGGAGCCGCCGCCCGAGCTACTCGTTCCCGGACGTCGGTTGTCGGATTGCTCGTTCGGGATCTCGGGGCCGTTCAGTCCCAGCTCGCAAAACTGGGAATCTCGGAGCTCGAACTCTCCAGCGCGTGGGTCAGCGAACTGAATGAACGTCTTGGGCGCTCGGTTTCCGAAAAGCTCACGACCGCAAACGACTACGAACTCGCGAGCATCCTCTCTGGGATCAAGACGAAGCATCTGCTGGCACCCATGTCGGCGCTGAACGCAGAAAAGAAGCGGCTTGCCGCGATGCACCGGGTCGGTGAAGACGATGCCGCGGACGAAATGCGGCTGATCAGCCGCGAGGCGCTCGCCGAGGCGGAGTCCGGGACAACGGTGCTTCGGGGTGCGGCCGCGACCTACCAGTCGCTTCACAACCAGTGGGTGATGTGGCCGAGGGGTCGCCGTCTGGCGCTCGTCGCGGCGGCTCTGCCCCTGCTCATCCTGTTCGGGTTCATCAGCACGAATTTCATCGGGACGGAGGAATCGACGGTCGAGTCCTATGACTACAACGATCTCTCCGGTGTCTCACCCTTCATCTTCTCGCCCTACCGAAGTGAACACGGCAAGGGCGGGCTCTTGATCGGAAAGATCCATCCGGGCTTCCTGCGCCTCAGCTTGGACGGCCAGATCGAAGAGGCCGGGGCATGCGAGAGCGCTTCCAGGAACTCGGAATCAGTGAGACGATGATCTACGACCTGTCGGGACGCCTCCGTGTCCATGTCGCGTCGAATACGATTCGGCGCCCACGCCGTCCCCCGGAGCCAAAACAGGTCGAAACTCTGGCGACCGACGCGAGTGAGGCCGACAAGCGACGTCGGTCGGGTTGCGCGTGGCGTGTCGAAGGCCTGCCCGAAGCCGCTGGCCACGCCGAAACCGCCGAATCGCCGAAATCGGAAGTTTCGAGCGAGGACGACGACGGGTAGTGCCGGGCCATGCTGAGTTCCTCGTGGTCGGAGCGGGGGCTTTTTCAGTCGGAAATCGCAATGGCCTCGCGGTCTTCGCGGGCCAGGGAAAATGCGATCCACGGAAGCAGGAGACCTGGCAGGTAGACCCCGGGCAGATCGAGCAGCCAATGGGCGTGGCCGAGCGCACCCCGCAGCGTGTCATAGGCATGCAGGATCGCGTGCGCGGCCAGAAAGAGGGCCGCGATGGAGGCCAGGGGAAGTCGGAAGCGAGGGCTCTTGAATGCCCATACGAGGGCGACGCCCGAAGCGAGGAAGGCACATCCGATATCCCTAACGAAGTGGGGATTGAAGGGGCCGGTATCGGGAACGGCGGCCGGCAGGTCTGTATACCAGTGCATCGGGCCGGCCAGCATCCATAGAGCGTTGGCGATCATTCCGATGCCGATGACGAGCATGGTCCACGTCATTGCTCCGCGGCTCTCTTGCATTGATCAGCGCTCCTTGCGTGTGGCTTCCCAAGAACGTGCGGCTCTTCTGAACGTTGCGGAGGGGAGCCGATATGGAAAGAGGTTCCCGGCCATTCGGGTCTTATGGCTGCTTCGGCGAAGTCCCCGTGGAGGCACTCAGGTGTCGAGAAGTCTCGCGGCGTCGTTGTAGTCGACCAGCCCGAGCCGTCCACCCAGCGGTTGCTCGTAGGATCGAAAGCCGATGAGTCGCTGAACTCGCTCTGGGAGGCGCCTCGCGGTCTCGAGGGAGGTGGTCAGCTGATGGTTCTCTTCTGAGCGCAGCCAACCGAGCACGAACCCCGCATGAAGGCCGATTCGCCATTCATCCGTCGAGCTGTTCGGTCCACCGCCGTGAATGATCTTGCCGCTGTAGAAGAGTGCCGCGCCCGCTCGCATCGTCGCACGCCCGATCTCCTCTTCGCGAACCTCGCGCATCGAATCCGTCCAGCGATGGCTTCCGGGTACGACGACCGTCGCTCCGTTCTCCTCGGTGAAGTCGGTGAGCGCAAAGAGTGCAGTGATCGTGAGCTCGCTGTCCGAATTCGTTGCGGAGGGCCAGTTCAGTTCGTCGCGATGAAGAAGCTGGGAAGTTTCGTTGGGACCGATGCAGATCAGCTGCGCCGTGTTGAGGTAGTAGTTGCCCTCGCCAAGGTATCGATCGCCGAGCATCTGGTAGAGGGGGTCACAGAGGAGTGTCGACCAGCCCTCGCTCTTTTCGCATAGCCCCGTGATTCGCTTGGTTTCGGTTCCGTGGAAGTCGGTCCAGAGCCGAGCCGGATGAGTGCTGCCGGGAGGATGAGCGGTCACATGGGGCAACATCTCCGTTCGCAACTGTTCGAGGATCGTCGGGGAAATGAAGTCGTCGACGATGACGCCGCCGTCTTCGTCGAGCGCTTTCCAGATAGAATCCAGGTCGCCGCCGCGGTCGAGGTGAGTCAGCTCCGGGGGGGGCGCTGCTGATCGGAAAGCTGTTGTCATCGTGGGCTCCAGGGAGGGCGTGTCAGACGTCCGGCAGGTCGAATTGCGGCGTTGGATATTGCGAGGAGATCCCGCCATCGACAGGCACGACGATTCCGCTCACGAAACTGGCTTCGTCCGAGGCGAGGAAGACGGCGGTGCTGGCGATATCCTCGGGAGTGCCGAGCCGGCGGACGGGAACTTCGGCTTCGAATCGCTCGAGACCGCCCTCGATGGTGTCGAGCCAGCTCATGAAACCCGGGCTGCCCATCGGGCCCGGTGAGATCACGTTCGATCGGATCCCTCGTGGCCCGTATTCCGCGGCCACGCTCTTGCCGAGGTTGATCACGCCGGCCTTGGCCATTCCGTAGGCAGCGAGGTGATGGACCGCGCCGAGTCCGGCACCGGACGTCGTCATCAGGATGCAACCGCTCTTCCGTGGGAGCATCACGCGCAGTGCGGCTTGGGTCCCGTAGAAGACTCCGTCGAGGTTCAGCGCGAGAATCGACCTGTATTTTTCGACCGTCATCTCGACCGTCGACTCCGGCTGCGCTCCGCCGGCGTTGTTGAACATGACATCGAGGCGCCCGTAGTCCCGGGTCGCGCGGGCGACGAGTTCGTCGACCTGCTTGGGATCAGTCACGTCCGCCGGGTGCGCTACGGCCGGACCGCTGCCTGCGCGGGCGGCCTTCACGACGAGTTTGACCGTTTCCTCCGCACCGCTGCTATTGACGTCGTTAACGATCACCGTCGCGCCCTCTGAGGCGAAACGCAGCGCGCTCGCGCGGCCGATGCCGCTGCCCGCGCCCGTGATGATCGTGATCTTGCCCGCGAGTCGATCGCCCATTTCGTTCGTGTCCTCGGTCGTGCAGAAGCACGCTGGATTCCGGCCGAAGCCGGCTGCCGCTAGTTTAACACGCGGGAAAGCCTTCGTGACTTCGACGCCGGTCAGTTCCTTCCGCGACCCGGGTGGGTGAAACGGAGCGCACGCTCCGGATCGACATGACCTTTCTCGGCGAGCCAACGCACCGTGTCGTTGAGGGTCTCGTAGGGATCGCGGAATCGGATGCCGAGCTCCGCGGTGACGTGGCTCGAATCGAACTCGACCCACTGGGTTGCAAGGCGGGTCGCCTCTCTGGAGATCGAAGGATCGACCTCTATCAGGGGCCGGAGGCGATCGCCGAGTCGCCCCAGGAATCGAATGGCGCGTCCGGGCAGATTGATTCGCGGGAGCCGGATCCCGGCCGCCCGGTCGAGGAGTTCTGCAAACTCTTCCCAGCGCAGGTAGCGTCCGGCGGCGATGAATCGTCCGGGCTCGGGTTTGCGTTCGATGAGCGCGAGATGCACCGCGGCGAGATCGCGGACATCGACGGTCTGGAATCCAGAACTCGTCACGACCACGCTCGCCTGCAGGAATTGCTGGATGCCGGTCATCGCCTCGGACAGACCGGGATCGTCGGGGCCGATCACACCGGGTGGATAGACGATCGAGACCGGGGCTCCCTCGCCCTGCAACCGTCGAAGATGTATCTCGGGCGCGGATTTCGATAGCGCATAGGTGTCGCCGCCTTCCACGATCGGTGCATCTTCGGTCGCTACCTTCAGGCCCGACGTGTCGAGCAGTGCGGTCGTCGACAGGTGAACGATCCGTTCGACGCCATCTTCGAGTGCACGGTCGATCAGCATGCGCACCGCACGCAGATTGTCGCGGGCAACCGCCCGGGCTTCAGATCGGGAGACCGCAAGGGCGACGGGGGCGGCGGTGTGGACGAGTCCCTGGCATTCCCGCAGCGCATCGACGGTGGCGGGCCCCGACGTGATCTTGCCGACGACGAGGTCCTCGAGGACGCGAGGCTCGTGCGCCCAGAGTTTGCGCGCCTTCTCCCCGTTTCGAACCAGCAGCCTGACGTCATGTCCCGAGCCGAGGAGCGCTCGGACCGTATGGGTTCCGATGAAGCCGGTTCCGCCGGTGACAAGGACTCTCATGGATTTACTCCAGCGGGTTTCGGGGTTTTGTGAACGAGCCTTCAGGAAATCGAACGCGGCTCTAGGGTGTCAAGAACATCGCGTTGACCTGCGGTCAGTGGCCATTGGCGTGGCTCCCCCGTTCGTCCCGAGTTAGCGGTATGCTCATGCGCGGTTGGCAGCGCACAAATCGGCCTGTCAATCGGGACCCTGCGATCGTAGTTGATCGAGTGGGTCACACCGGGGGGTGAGATGACGATTGAGGGGACCGCTGCGGCGTCGTTCTGGCCTGTCGCCCAGGCCTTCGAGAAACAGATCGACTCGAGCGGCGGCGGCGCAGCCGTCTGCGTCTACTACCAGGGCCGCAAGGTCGTCGACTTGTGGGGCGGTGTTCGGGACGAAGTCGGTCGTTCCTGGCGGGAGGACACGATGTCGATGTCCTTCTCGACCTCGAAGGGCGTCACGTCCACTCTTCTCAACATGCTCGTCGATCGCGGCGAACTCAACTACGACGATCCGATCGCGCGCTATTGGCCCGAGTTCGCGGCGGCAGGGAAGGGGACGATCAGCGTTCGCGATCTGATGACGCATCGCGCGGGGCTGTCGCGTCTTCGCCCGCTTCTCGACCGCGGGGATCGTATTCTCGACTGGGATTACATGGTCGATCGCCTCGCTCGAGCAGAGGCGAAACCCCAGACGCGGAGCGCCTATCATGCGCTGACGTACGGCTGGCTGACCGGCGAGTTGATCCAACGCATCACCGGGCAATCCCTCGGCGAGGTGATCCGCACCGAACTCGAAGAGCCGCTCGGTCTCGACGGAATCTATATCGGAGCCCCGGCAGAGGCCCGCGCCCGCGCCGCGCAACTCTCGCCGCCTCTCGGATCGAAGCAGTCGAGCCTGATGAGCGCGCTCTTCTCTGATCGGACCGCGGAAAACCTGACGCGACTCCATCGCCTCTTCGGTTCACCGCTCGACATGAAACATATCCTGGACGCGCTGGTCCCCCCTGACAACGCCGAGCTGCTCTTCGACGAGCGAATCCTCGGGGTGCCGGTGCCCGCAGCGAACGGACTCTTTACGGCCCGTTCCCTGGCACGCATCTATGCGGCGATCGCCGAAGGGGGAACCCTGGATGGGGTCGAGCTGTTCAGGCCGAGCACGATCGACCGGATGAGTCGCATTCAGGTGACGACCCGCGATCTGGTGCTGCCGATTCGAATGGGATGGCGTCTCGGCTATCACACCGCATTCACTTGTCGTGGCGGGCTCGAGTCGGCGTTCGGACACTTTGGTTTCGGAGGATCGGGGGCGTGGGCGGATCCTTCACGCAGGCTCTCGATGGCGATGATCAACAACCGGGTTGGGGGGACGCCTCTTGGCGACATCCGCATCGCGGCGATTGGCTCTTCGGTCCTTCGAGCGACGAAGAAACTTGGCCTCGACGGGGGCGAGTCGAGCGGCGCGCTCGACCCCGAGGTCTACGCTGCAGCCTGACGTCGAGCCTACGTCTCGATGCGTGAACGACTGAGCCCATTTTCCGCTGAGTGCGAATGGGGATTCATGGGTGCGAGCGAGTGCGGGGCGCCCGAATGAAATCGGACGCCCCGTTCTTTTTCGGCCTTCCGGCGCGACTGAAAGTCGAGTCGGCCGAATGTCCTTCGCCTTGACGATGCCCTAGATCTTGACGCTGGCGCTCGCGGCCTTGGCCGTCTTCACGATGACACTGGCCACCTTGTAGGGGTCGGCGTTCGAGGCCGGGCGACGATCCTCGAGCCAGCCCTTCCATCCGGCTTCGACCGTCGCGATCCCGATGCGAATCGAAGCGCCGCGGTCGGATACGCCGTAGCTGAATTGATCGAGCGACTCGGTTTCGTGGGCACCCGTCAGGCGCTGATCGTTGTCGGCCCCGTAGACTGCGATGTGTTCCGCGATGACGGGCTCGAAGGCCTTGCAGACCTGCTCGAAGGCAGGCTGGCTTCCGCAGGTGCGCAGTAGGGTGTTCGAGAAGTTCGCGTGCATGCCCGAACCGTTCCAATCGCCCTTGACCGGCTTGGGTTCCAGGTTGATCGAATAGCCGTATCGCTCCGCCGTTCGCTCGAGCAGGTAGCGAGAGACCCAGGTCTCGTCTCCGGCTTTCTTGGCACCCTTCGCGAAGACCTGATATTCCCACTGACCGCACATCACTTCGGCGTTGATGCCTTCGACGTTGAGGCCGGCATCCAAGCAGAGGTCGAGATGCTCTTCGACGATCTCGCGACCGATCGCGTTGGCGGCACCGACGGAGCAGTAGTACTGGCCCTGGGGAGCTGGGAAGCCACCAGCCGGGAAGCCGATCGGCAGATCCGTCTCATTGTCCCAGATGCAGTATTCCTGCTCGAATCCGAACCAGAAATCTTCGTCGTCGTCATCGATCGTCGCGCGGCCGTTGGACTCATGCGGTGTCGAATCGGCATTCAAGACCTCGTTCATCACGAGCCAACCGTTCTTGCGACCGGGATCGGGATAGACCGAGACCGGCTTCAACACGCAGTCCGAGTCGTTGCCCTCGGCCTGCTCCGTCGAGGAGCCGTCGAAGGCCCAGATCGGGGCATCTTCGAGCTTGCCGCTGAAGTCCTCGACGACCTTCGTCTTGCTTCGCAGGCTCTGCGTAGGCTTGTAACCGTCAAGCCAGATGTATTCGAGCTTCGCCTTGGTGCCCATTCGGGGGGACCTCCATTCCTTCGTTCGGTGAATCGGGGGCTGACTCATGCCGACTCGGCAGGTCAGTCTCTCAAGAGCTTGCAGCTTGCTTGGAGTGTCGATTCGGGTTCAGGGAGCGTGATTCCTATTTTTATCTTCCGTTCGCGGAGGCGCTCCCAGGTGCCGTGTTCGTCTCCGCAAGGCGGGCGCCGAGCACGAGCACAACCGGGTTCTTGCCGTGGCCCGCTCGCCCTCTGACCCACATCCGGGAGGATGCGTCAAAGCGGCGACTCTGGGCGGTGGGTCGAGCTCCACAATCCACCGGAAATGAAGCAACGACTGTGCCAAAGACAGCGACGGATCTCAATCGCCCGGCGGAGACAAATGCGGGCTGAAAAGCGACTGAGGGCTCTTTCGAGGACACCTCGTCCGCTTTCGGTGCGGGGAGTGTGCCCTTATCTGCTCATCCGATGGGCAGAGTGCTCGCCGAACGAGCACCCTCCGGAGAGTGTGAGGGGCGCGGGGAGGGACATTATTCGTGGCTTTGGGAGGGGGCCACCGCACCGCGCCCAGGGGCCGCAGCCGGAGGCGGTCACCTCCACGATGGGGGTGAGTGAACGGATTTCCAACTGGAAATGGCCGTCGAAACGCCCTCAGCGGACCGCGATTTCGTGTCGATGACGCCGCTGCGTGGTTTATCCTGGGGACCGGTTGGTTTAAAGGGACATGCTCCGATGCTGAAAGTGATTTCGCGTTCCCCCACCACAGCGCGATCGGGCTGCGCCCAGCGCGGCCGCGCGATCCGGCTCACCTCAGTCGCGGTCGCGCTGTTCTCGATCGGCCTGATCGCGCCCGCAGCAAATGGGATCGGGCCCTTTGGCCCCGATGCTGCTGTCGACACCCAGGAGCAGGATGGCTTTCCGCGAGCGACCTATTACCGTGTGACGCGCCTCGACCCTCGCCTCTGTCCTTCACCAATCTGCGGCGGCGTCTTCGTCGAACGAGTGAATAAGCAGAAGTTGAGATGCCCGGACGGGACTCGCGAACGGGAGTGTTATGTGGGGATCGTCGACTTCTCGGCCCTCGGCCTCTCGACCGAGGAAGAAGCGCAGCTGCACGCGGATTTCTCTGCCAAGCGCGTGCTCGTTCGCGGTGGCCTCGAATCGGTCGAATTCGGGACGGGGATCGAGATTTCGACGCTGGTGGCGACGGACGCCTGGCGAGGCGTCACTGGGAACCAGGGCGATCGCGGGCGCTATTTCGGCGTCACCCCAAGCGGCATCGTCTGCATCACCTACCCCTGTCCGACTCTGGTCAGCTTCAAGCTCAACCGGCAAGTCGTTTTCTGGCTGCATGGCATCGATCTGGGATCATCGGGCGCGACGTCCGAACAGATCGGGTTTGGATTCAGCGAACTCTCCTCCGGACCGGGACTGATCGGGTTCGGCCGTCGTCGCAAGATCGAGGGGCCTGCCGGCATTGGGAGGAAGCTCGTCACGAGCGAGTTTTACACCAAGGTGGAAGGAGGCAGTTCGCGTGCTTGCGGCGGTTTCACGTTTCCTCCCAATCCCTCCTGTGAACCCAGGGAATTCTGCGAGCAGCCCGCCGGGACCTGCATGATCGCCGATCTCCCGGGGACCTGTGAGGACATTTCCGAGGCGTGTATCGAGATCTACGATCCCGTCTGTGGCTGTGACGGCCTGACCTATTCGAATGACTGCCACCGCCAACGCGCACAGGCGGCGCTGGATCATCCCGGTGCCTGCTCGCATCTGCCGCCCGCTACATGCGGTGCGACGACATGCGCCGTCGGCACGACCTGCTGCAATCCGTTGCTCGGAATCTGCACGCCTCCGGGCGAGGCTTGTATCCTGTAGAGCTCCCCGGATTGTCCATCGTTTCGTGCGGCGCCTACTGGACCGCCACGCCGCGCGGGGGACCCTCCGCTAGTCTTGTCACATGACGAGACGAGCAGGGGTGAGCCCGGCGGGAAGAGAACGCGGTCGGGTCGGTCGACCGTCGGCTGCGGCGAGCGCGGAGACGCGTGGACGGATCCTCGCTGCGGCGCGGCACGCATTCGCGGCGGCGGGATATTCGGGCGCGAGCAACAAGCAGATCGCGGAAGCGGCGGATGTCACGGCATCGGCGCTCTATCACTGGTTCGACTCGAAGGCGGCCCTCTTCCGCGCCGCACTCGAAGAGAGCGTCGAGATTCTGCTTGCGGCGTATATGGCTGCGGCGAAGGAGCAGCGAAGCTGCGTCGATCGCCTCTGTGCGGCTCTCGAGGCCAATGTCATGCTGAATAGAGAACATCCCGGTCTGGCCGAGTTTCTCGCGGGGTCGCCGATGGAGCTGCGACGCTCGCCAGAACTCGCGTCATCTCTCGGACCGACGCAGGATCCCGTTTCCGAACTCTTCCGGGCCTGGCTCGAAGAGGGGGTGAGCCGAGGCGAGATCGATCGTAGGCTCGAGATCGAGGGAACCGTGCGCCTATTGACCGCCATTTCATTCGGCCTGTCCTGGTTTCACGGCCTCGTCCCCGAGCCGGAGGATCATGACGAGATGCTTCGTCTCTGCCAGCGACTGCTTCGGGGCCAGCTCCTGTAGGCCCGGTCGATCCTGGGACGTCCGGATGAGAGATACAGATCCCTAGAATCGATGAGGAATTTCAATTTATTGACTCATTGATCAATATCTGTAGACTGACTTTCATCGCGTGCCCATCGGCTTTCGGATCGGTGCGCACCGTGCTTGAGCGCCGGACCGGTCGAGGTGAGAGCATCGGGCAGCGCTTACGGAGGAGCCCCGATGCCCACGCCAATGCAACGCGCCCCCGATCCTGGCCTCGAATACGTTCCGATCCCGAAGTCCCGCTATACGAGCAGCGAATACGCGCAGCGCGAGTGGGATCACATGTGGACGAAGACCTGGACCTGCGCGGGGCGCGCCTCGGATCTGTCGCGGCCGGGTGACTACTTCACCTACGAACTCGGTACCGAGTCGATTCTCGTCGTCAGGCAGCCGGATGGATCCATCCGCGCCCGCTACAACGTCTGCATGCATCGCGGCAATCGCCTTCGAGAGCCCGGTCGCGGTCACGCAGAGAAGTTTTCCTGCCTCTTCCACGGCTGGGAATACGAACTCGATGGAACTCTCATCGCGGCGCTGGACGCCGAGTGTTTTCCACAGGGCGTCCACACGGAGAAGCTCTCGCTCCGTCCTGTTCGCTGCGAGGAGTGGGCGGGTTTCGTCTTCGTGAATCTCGATCCGGAGGCCGGGCCTTTGATCGACTACCTCGGCGTGATTCCGGAGCACCTGGATCCCTACCATTTCGAAGACTGGAAGATCGCCTACGACTGCACGATCGAGATCGAATGTAACTGGAAGACCTGCGTCGACGCGTTCAACGAGGCCTACCATCTCGCAGCTACCCATACTTGGACGCTCGCGTTCAGTGACGACACGCGAACCCTCTACGATTGCTACGACAAACATACTCGAATGATCTTCCCCGAGGTCCAGACGAGTCTGCGGCATCCGGGCGCGAATACGGTAACGCCGGAGATCAAGGAGATGTTTCTCGAGAGGGTCGGCATCAAGGACTTCGAGGGGAGCCCCGATGAAGCGCGCAGCGTCTTCGCCGAGGCGCAGCGGAAGATCGCGCCGACGATGGGCGCGAATCTCGAGGATCTGAACGAGTCGCAGCTCTGCGACGATTTCCACTACACGGTCTTCCCGAACATGACCTTCAATACCCATGCTCTCTTCACGTGGGTGTTCATGCACCGCCCGCACCCACAGGACCCGAACAAGATGTTTTTCGATTTCATCAGCATCATGAACGCACCTGGAATCGACGTGCCACGACCGGAGAAGCAGTTCTACTCGACGGCAAACGGCGACACCCTGGACGGGGAATGCGACGGTGGGGACCTCCTCGACGAGGATCTCTACAACCTGCCGCGAATCCAGGCTGGGATGCGTTCGGGGGCCTTCGAGAACCTCCATCTCGGCACGCAGGAGGTTCGCATCCTCCATCACCACAAGACCCTCGAGGGATACCTCGAAGCGGGCGCAGCATCGGCGTGAGCGACCGACCCGACGAGTCCCTGCGATGGATCGAGATTCCGATCGCGCTGCCACCGCTCGGGCAGACGGATGTCTTCGCCGTCGGGGAACTCGAGCTGTTGCTCTGCAACGCTGAGGGGACGCCCTACGTCGTACGCGACGAATGTCCCCATGTGAAGGCTTCGATGAAGGGCGGGCTGATCAGGGGTACGATCCTGGAGTGTCCACTTCACGGCGGACTGATGGATCTGCGAGATGGATCGCCACGGGGCCTGCCGATTCGTCGGCCCGGAACCTGCTTTCCGGTTCGCGCAGAAGGGGATCGCTGGCACGTCGGACTGCCGGACTGACGGGTCGGAAAGAAGGCGCGCGGCACGAGTCGAGACACGTAGAGAACGCAAACCCGACGTGAGAAGGAGCTAGCGATGTACGATCTGGTCGTTCGAGGAGGCACTGTCGTCGACGGTACCGGAGCCGCACCCTTCAGCGGTGACGTCGCCATTCAGGACGGCAAGGTGGCCGAAGTCGGTACCGTGTCGGAACGGGGCCGTCACGAGATCGACGCCGTCGGCAAGATCGTGACGCCGGGTTTCGTCGACATTCATACGCACTATGACGGACAGGCGACCTGGGACAGCCTCCTGACTCCCACGGCCTGGCACGGCGTGACGACGCTCGTCATGGGGAATTGTGGGGTCGGGTTCGCGCCCGTCGCGCCCGGCAAGCAGGATTTCTTGATCGGTCTGATGGAGGGTGTAGAGGATATCCCCGGGACCGCTCTCCACGAGGGCATCGAATGGGAATGGGAGACCTTCCCCGAGTACCTCGATGCACTCGATCGGCGGCGATACGCGATGGATATCGGGACCCAGGTGCCCCACGGTGCGGTCCGTGCATACGTGATGGGAGAGCGCGGCGCGAAGAACGAGCCGGCCACGCCGGAGGATATCGAGAAACAGGCCGCCGTCGTGAAGGAGGCCATCCAGGCCGGCGCGCTCGGGTTCTCCATGTCGCGGACGATCGTCCATCGCGCGGTCGACGGTGAGGTCGTGCCCGGAACCCACGGAGCCGAGGACGAGATCTTCGGAATCGCGCGCGTCCTCGGAGAACTCGGCGAGGGCATCGTCGAATTGGCGCCCGCTGGCATCCAGGGCGAGGACATGTCCAAGCCCGACAAGGAAATTGATTGGATGCGGCGGCTCTCGGCCGAGATCCAGCGCCCGATTTCGTTCGCCCTCGTTCAGCACGATGTCGCTCCCCGGGACTGGAAGCGACTGCTCGACCTCTGTGACCGGGCCGGTGAGGAGGACGGCGCGATCCTGCGTCCGCAAGTGAGCGCGCGCCCGAATACGCTGCTCATCGGACATCAGTCGTTCCATCCCTTCAGCTTTCGACCGACCTACATGAAGATGAAGGACCTGTCGCTCGAGGAAAAGGTCGAGCAGCTTCGCAAACCCGAGGTCCGGGAGCAGATTCTCACCGAGGACTCCTTCTACGCGATCCCGCAGATGAAGGTCGTGGTGCAGATGATCGAGAACGGGATCGACAAGATCTTCCGTCTCGGAGATCCGCCGAATTATGAGCCCGCGCCAGAGGAGAGCCTGAAGGCGATCGCCGCGGACGAGGGTCGCGACCCCTTCGACCTGCTCTACGACTGGCTGCTCGAACTCGAGGGGAAGCAGCTTCTGATGCTGACACTGCTCAACTACAGCGACTACAACCTCGATAGCGTGCGCGTGATGCTCGAACATCCGCGCACGGCGTTTGGCCTCGGAGATGGTGGCGCGCATTGCGGCGCGATCTGCGATGCGAGCATGACGACTTCGCTCCTCGAACATTGGGTGAAGAGTCGCACGCGTGGGCCCAAGATCGCGCTCGAGAAGGCAGTCAAGAAGATGACCTCGGACACCGCCGAACTCTACGGCCTGAACGACCGTGGCCAGCTCGTAGTTGGAAAGAAGGGCGACCTCAACGTGATCGATCTCGATCGTCTCGAGAATCAGCTCCCCGAGATCGCCAACGATCTACCGGCGGGAGCGGGGCGCTTCATTCAGAAGGCCCGGGGCTACGAAGCGACAGTCGTGTCCGGTCAGGTGACGTTCCGCGAGGGCGAGCATACCGGTGCGCTGCCGGGTCGACTGGTGCGGGGCGCGCAGAAATAGCATCGCACCCGACGATCCTCGAGCACACTCGTCTGCTGATGGGCTCGAGACTTGTCGATGCCGGGGCCAAGGAGGGTCGAAGATGGATATCAGCTGGTCGCACGCCGTGATCCGCGTTCGGGATATCGACGCGGTGGTCAAGTTCTACTGCGATGTACTCGAGTTCGAGATCGCAGATCGCGGTTACCTCGGTCCCGGGGACACCGGTCCGGAGATCGCCTTTCTCAGCGGAAGTTCGAGCGATCATCACCAGATCGCTTTCGCTTCGATCCGGGGTCCAGAAGAAGCGACGAGCCTCGAACACCTGGCCTTCCGCGTCGGTTCGATCGCGGAGGTGAAAGCGATGATCGAGCGTGTGTCCGCGGACGAACGCGTCGGTGACGGCCTTCCCCTCACGCACGGGAACGCGCTGTCGGTCTATTTCAAGGATCCGGAAGGCAATGGCATCGAGATCTTCTGTGACACGCCCTGGCACGTGAAACAGCCGCAGGCCCAGGGATGGGATCCGTCGATGAGTGACGAAGAAGTTCTCACCGACCTCGAATCGCGGTTTCGAGATGCACCCGAGTTCTCTCCGATGGCCGACTATCGGGCCAAGCGCGCGATCGACTTCGGTGAGTCCGGTTGAATCGGATCAGGGTCGACCAGGGTCGTCGTCCTGTGCAGCCCAGGCCAATTCTTCGACCCGCTCGACGATTCGCCATCCCAGCTCGCGCTTCTCGAGGATATCGTTGTAGAAAATACCCGTATGGGTGAGGCGGACCTCCGATCCGACGCGCATCTGGACGTGGCATGCGACGGGAACTCGCGACGTGGCCCGCTCGCCGTCGAGGGTGAGGCGCAGTCCGCCCGTGATCCGCTGTGCCGCCACCATCGTATCTTCGAGGTCCGCCAACCACGCGCGATATTCGGGATAACCGCAGGCGGGCAGTCCGAATGCCGAGAGATCGAGGCGTGCATCGACCGCGAAGGTCGTGTCGTAGCGCTCGAAATCGAAGGCTTCCGCGGCGGCGAGCTGTCGATCGTAGAGGTCCATGATGGCGAAGCGATCCTGGATCTCCTCGAGCGAGTAGCGTCGGTCTTTCATGGCTTCTCCAGTGAATCGGTGGGTCGATCATCCTAGGTCGGGGATTACCGTTTGGAGGCTGGACGGTCGAGGGCAAGTCCGCGCGATACACGCCCTCAGCCTACATCTTCCTTCGTTCCGTCGATTCCCGGTCGCGGGTACATTCCCGCGACCACGCGATCCCAGTCGCGGGCCGACCCCTTTTCCTTCTGTTCGATCAATTGGCGCGCCATCTCTCCGACGACGACCCTGGGTTCGGGATCCTGCGCGGAGAGCCCGGTCCAGACCGCATCGGCGACATCCTCGGGGAGGGAGGCGCCGGGGCCGGGCGCCTCGAAGGTCGACTCGAGGGCGCGACGAATTCCCGCTCGAAAGGCGTCGTACGCGCCGTCTGCGGAGCGCGGAAGCGCGTCGAGCGATCGCACCGAGGCCACGCCGAATTCCGTGCGGGTGGGGCCGGGCTCAACGATGACCACAGCGATGCCGAATCCCGCAACTTCGAATCGAAGTACGTCGGTCATCGACTCGAGCGCATGCTTCGAGCCGTGATAGGCGGCGCCACCCGGGAAGCTGAGACGTCCCCCCATGCTCGACACGTTGACGATTCGCCCCGCGTGTTTCCGCCGCATTCCGGGCAGGACCAGTTGGCAGAGCGAGATGGCCGCGAAGACGTTGGTCTCGAATTGGGCACGCATGATCGAGAGGGGGGTTTCTTCGAGTGGACCCTGCTGGCCGAAGCCCGCGTTGTTGACGAGCGCACCCACGGCCCCATGGTCGGCTTCGACTCGCGCCACCGCCGCGCATCGTGAGGCCTCGTCGGTGACATCGAGAGAGAGCAACTGACAGCCGGCTTCCGCGAGATCGGCAATCGCGTCGATGCGGCGAGCGCTGGCGTAGACTGGCCAGCCTTCGTGGGCGAGGCGCAAGGCGATGGCCCGACCGATTCCGGACGAGCAGCCGGTCACGAGCGTCGGACGAGGGGCGGGGCGGGACATGAATCGGGGCTCCGATCGGCTGGACGTCCGAGTGGGATGGTTGGGTTGGGCGCGTGGGTCGGGGGCCTACCAGGTATCGACGAATCCGCGCGATCCGCGCGCGATCGGTCCGTAGGCGGTGAGCCCACGCAGGATTCTCTCGCGCGTCTCGGCGGGATCGATCACCGCATCGAACTCGAGCTGACTCGCTGCATTCAGCGCCTTTCCCTTCTCGTACATGACGCCGACGAGTTTATCGAAGAGCGCGGTCCTTTCGGATTCGTCCTCGAGAGCATCCAGCTTCTTCTTGAAGCCGAGGCGAACCGCCCCTTCGAGACCCATGCCTCCGATTTCGCCCGTGGGCCAGGCGACGATGTCGAAGGGGGCCGCGAAGGAGCCCCCCGCCATCGCCTGCGCACCGAGCCCATACCCCTTTCGGGTGATCACACAAAAGAGGGGGACCGAGAGGGTCGCGCCGACGACGAAGAGTCGCGAGACCTTGCGGACCTGGCCGCGTTTCTCAATCTCGGGGCCGACCATGAAGCCCGGTGTGTCGCAGAGCGACAAGACCGGCAGGCCGAAGGCGTCGCAGAGCTGCAGGAAGCGCGCCGCCTTTTCGGCCCCGACGTCGTCGATCGCTCCCCCGAGATGGGTCGGATCGTTCGCGATCAGGCCGAGTGGGCGGCCTTCGATCCGGACCAGGGCCGTGATCATGCCGACGCCATAAGCACGGCGCAGCTCCAAGACCGATCCCTCGTCGCATAGTCCGTCGATCACCCGTCGAACGTCGTAGATCCTGCGACGGTTTTCGGGGATGACATGGCGCAGTTCGCGCTGGTCCGGGGAAGTCCATCCGGTGACGGGGCCCTGGAAATACGAGAGGTATTGCTTCGCCGCTTGCACGGCTTCGACCTCGTCCTCGACCAGCAGATCGACCACGCCGTTGCGCTCCTGGACGGACATCGGACCGACGTCTTCCGGCGCGTGGACGCCGAGGCCCCCCCCCTCGATCATCGCGGGTCCGCCCATGCCCAGGCTGGTGTTCCGGGTGGCGATGATCACATCCGCGCAGCCGGCGAAGGCGGCGCTGCCCGCGAAACAGAAGCCCGAGACGATGCTCACGCGTGGAACCTTGCCCGATAGCCGCGCGAACGCATGGAAGCTCGTGATATTGAGGCCCGCGACGAAGACGTCGCTCGCGTCCGTGTCGTTGGGTCGCCCGCCCCCGCCCTCCGGAAAGAAGACGATGGGTGTCCCCGCGTGTTCGGCGAGTTCGAGGATCCGGTCGATCTTCTGATGATGGAAGAATCCCTGCGTGCCGGCGAGCACCGTCGCATCCACGACGAGGATCGCGCAGCGCGCGTTCTCGGCACCGACGAGATCGGCGTTGACCGAGGCCATGCCCGTGATGATGGCGTCCCCGGGCGTCTTCCGTTGCAGTTCGTCGAGGGGACGGACCTTGCGCATGGCGGCGATCGCGAGTGCTCCATACTCGGTGAAGCTGTCTTCGTCACACAAGGCGGTGAGGTTTTCCCTTGCCGTCCTCTGTCCTCGGCTGCGTCGCCGCTCGACGGCTTCCGGTCGATTCTCATCTTCGAGCAATTCGTGGCGGGCCTGGACAGCGGCGAGATCGGGGCGGATCTCGTCGAGATCTCGAACGATCGCCGCGCCTTCGCTTCGATCTTCGCTGCCTTCCCCGAGGACGCCTGCCAGAAGGGCACCTTCGGCGACGACGTCGCCGCTGGCGACGAAGACTCCCGAGATCTTTCCACTCGATTTCGACTCGACGACATGTTCCATCTTCATCGACTCGAGGATGCAGATCGGCTGTCCAATCGCGACCGATTCACCGTCCGCGACCACGATCTCGAGCACCGTCCCGATCAGGGGGGCCCGGATCGCGGCAGTTCCGGGTGCCAGGTCGGGTTCGGGTCTCGCATGCGGAGACGCGGTCGTGTTCGTGTCGATTCGGCTCGATGCGGTCCGGCGGGCCGCGTCTTCGGCGAGTTCTCCCGCATGATCACCGACGAAGGACGTCGTGACGGCGTTGGCCGAAAATTCCGGACGATCGATCAGTGCGGCGAGGAAATGGAGATTGGTTCGCGGCCCTTCGATCGCGAAATCGGCGAGCGCTCGCTTCGCCCGGCGGATCGTTCGGGCGTAATCCGGGTCGGCACTCGAGACGATGAGTTTTGCGACCAGGGAGTCGAACGCCGGATGAGCCGCAAGACCAGGACGGAAAGCGGTGTCGACACGGATGCCCGGGCCCGTCGGGGCGTCGAAGATGGTGATCGTTTCACCACTCGGCCGCGGCTGCCCATCCGAATCGACCGTCTCGGCCAGCACCCGAAGCTGGATGGCATGGCCTCGCGTCGACGGCGAATCGGCAACACCGAGGTCCTTCAGGGATCTTCCGGCGCTGATGCCGAGTTGGATCTCGACGAGATCGACTCCCGTGACTTCTTCCGTCACCGTATGTTCAACCTGGATTCGCGGGTTGGTCTCCATGAAGAAGAAGTCGTCTTCACCGCTCAACAAGAATTCGAACGTTCCGACGCCCGTGTAGTTGGCCGCCCTGGCGAGGGTGATGGCAGCGTCGAGCAGACTCTCACGAAGCGCGGCGTCGAGGGTCGGGGCGGGCGCGATTTCGACGAGTTTCTGGTGTCGTCGCTGGAGCGTGCAGTCGCGCTCCCAGAGATGGCTCGTGCCGCCGAGGGTGTCGGCCACGATCTGGATTTCGATATGTCGCGCGTTCTCGACGACCCGCTCGGCGAAAAGCTCGCCCGTGCCGAAGGATCGAGCGGCCTCGGACTCACACCGAGCGAAGGCCTCGGGGAGGTCATCGGCCCGGTCGATACGGCGCATTCCTCGCCCGCCGCCGCCGGCCACCGCCTTGAGCAGGATCGCGGTATTGGGGGGCTGGGCCTCGAGGAAGGCTCGAGCCTGCTCGAGGGTGGCGGGTGCGGGAATGCCAGGGACGACCGGAATCCCGAGCTCGCTCGCGAGGGCGCGTGCTCTTGCTTTGTTGCCGAAGAGTTCGAGCACACTCTTTCGGGGTCCAACGAAGTCGACGTTCGCCGATTCGCACGCCCCCGCGAGTTCGGCGCTCTCACTCAGAAAGCCGTAGCCCGGATGCAGCGAATCGCAGGCGTGTTCGTTGGCGATCCGCATCAGGTCCTCGATGTCGAGGTAGGCGGCCGCCCCACGGCCGGCGAGAGGCACGAGCAGGTCCGCAGCATAGCCAGCCGCGAGTTCCGAGTCCTCCGGCGAGTGGATGGCGACGGTCTCGTAGCCGAGTTCGCGCGCGGTGCGCACGATTCGGAGGGCGATCTCGCCCCGGTTCGCGATCAGCAGACGGTGCATCGGTATCTTCCTATTCGATCGCGCCGGCGATCACGAGATTCGTCACTTCGTCGTCGGAGAGCCCAAGAATATCGGACAGGATCTCCTGATTGTGTTGGCCGAGCGTTGGGCATGGGCGCAGGTCGGCGGGGGTCGCAGAGAGGTTCGCACGACTCTTCTCATAGGGAACCGAGCCCACCTGTGCGTACTCGATCGAAACGAAGTGTCCCCGTGCCAGGAGTTGAGGATCCTCGAATGCGTCCCGGGAGGTGGTAACGCGATGTGCGGGGATACCCGCGGATTGGAGTCGAGCTTCGAGATCCTCGACGGACGACTCGAGGGTCCAGCGCCCGATCGCCTCGTCGAGCGCAGCGGAATTCTGTCGTCGTGCAGCGGAGCTCGCGAATCGTGTGTTCTCTCCCCAGCCAAGACCAGCGAGCGCATCGAGCGCATCCCAAATCCGATCCTCGGGCGCTGCGATCGCCAGCCAGCGTTCTTCGCCGCGGGTCGGATAGACGCCGGAGGGTGCGTAGTGCGGAGAGGCGTTGCCCCGGGCTTGGGGAATCCGTTCGTTGACGGTGTATTCGAGGAGTGCAGAGCCCAGAAAGTGGATCGAACATTCGGCCTGGGAGAGATCGATGTGTTGGCCGATCCCCGTCCGACGTGTGTGGTCGAGGGCAGCGAGCAGCGCCGGGGTCGCGAAACGCGGCGACACGTAGTCTGTGTAGGCCATATAGGGCGCGGCGGGGCGCCGGTCCGGCCAGCCCGTGACGAAACCGAAACCGGCGAGTGCAGAGCCCATGGTTCCGTACCCGGCGAGCATCGCCTGGGGGCCGGTCGCGCCCGAGAGCGAACTCGAGAGCATGACGAGATCGGGCTTGCGCAGACGCAGGGTCTCCCAGTCGAGGCCCCAGGATTTCATCGCCCTGGGCGAGAAATTTTCGACGACGACATCGGCCCAGTCAATCAGCGCAAGCGCCAGATCGACGCCTTCCGGCGTCTTCATGTTGAGCCCGATACTCCGCTTGCCGAGGTTCACGTTCGAAAAATTGGCCGAGCGGTCGCCGCCCGGTAGGCCGTCCTTGAAGGGGCCGTTGGCTCGTAGGGCGTCGTGGGCCGTCGTCGATTCGACCTTGATGACGGTTGCGCCGTATTCCGCGAGTTGCCGGGTGACGGCGGGGCCTGCGTAGACCCAGGTGAAGTCGAGGACCTTCAGACCCTCGAGAGGGGGCCTGCGGAGGATGTTGGGGTCGGACTCGCGCTGGACCGCCGGCGCTCGTTCGCCCATGGCTGCGAGCTCCGGGTCGAACTCGCCGAGGATGGGCGGTGGCGTCTGGATTTCGAGTGGGGTGGCGCTGAACTTCGCGAAGGGCCCCGGATGCAGGATCTCGCGGCCGACCTGGGGAAGCTTCATCGGCGCCCAGAATCCGCGATCCGCGAGTTGGTCCGACTCGACGAGGTCGTGACAATCCGAGAGCGGAACGATGAGAAGCTTTCGCTCGAACGCGGCCATGAAGAACTGCGCCTTCGTCTTCGTCCGGGTGAAGCGCTCGATCGAATCCATCATGGCTTCGTGTGCTTCGAGGCTGACGCCGCCGCTGAGGAATTTGACGCCGTAGCGAACCCAGTCCTCGTTCCGGATGGCGTCGTTCGAATAGCCCTCTTCGTCCATCCACTGGAAGAACCGCGCTGTCGCGTGGCCGATCGGTTCACCGAAGAGCAACGTGAGATTGACATAACCGTCGAGGCATTCGTAGATGAAGCGAAGGCGATAGGCGCCGACGGCCACTCCGCCGCCGGAGCGCGACATTTCGTCCGCATTCCAGCCGTGGGCAAGGATGCCGCTCTGCGTACTGGCCATCATGGCAGTCTGGGCTGAGACGTCGATGCGTTGGCCGAGCCCGGACCGTTCGCGCTCGGCGAGCGCGATCATGATCGCACTCGCGGCTTCGCCGCCGGCATGCAAGAAGGCCTGGGGGACGGAACAGCTAAGCGGCGCTCGATCGGAGTCTCCGGTCATCCAGAGCGCGTGGGAAGCGGCCGTCACGATCAGATCCGTCGCGGCCCAGTCGGATTTCGGGCCGGTCTCGCCGAAGGCCGTGACGGCCGCATGAACGATTCCGGGATTGAGGCTTGCGAGCGTTGCGGCGTCGAAACCCGCGTCGACGAGCCCTGCGAAGGAGCGGTCCTCGATCCAGACATCGGCCCCCCGAATCAGCCGACGCAACGCGTCGCACCCGGCCCGCTGATCGAGATCGATGCGGGCCGAGCGTTTTCCGCGGTGATTCGCCCAGAATTCGAGGCTTCTCTCGAGATCTTCGACATCGCCCGCGAAGGGGCCGAGCCGCCGGGAGGCGACCCCAGGCGGTGGTTCGAGGAGGACGACCTCCGCGCCGAGGTCGGCCAGGATCCGACCCGCGATGCTGGCACCGCCGTCGGTCAGGTCGAGGACGCGAAGATGGGAGAGCATGGTGTGACCTCGCTCGGGACCGAATGGAGAACCCCCCGCATTATGGTGCAGATCGAACCCGAATTGGTCACCATCAAGGGCCGCAACCGGCGACCCGGCGTCGCCCTCGCCCAGCGCCGAGAGGATGGGCGCCGAGAGGAAGAAGTCGATGCTCGATCTCGATCCGGATGCCCTGCTGACGACGACCCGTGCGGTCCGAAAGCGCCTCGACTTCGAGCGCCCGGTCCCGCGCGAGCTGATCCAGGAATGTCTGGAAATCGCATTCCAGGCGCCGAATGGCGGCAATATGAACAACTGGCGTTGGATCGTGATCGATGATCCAGAGTTGATCGAGAAGGTCGCGGAAATCTACAACGGGGGACTCGACGACTATATCGAGACGATGGCCGATACCGGGGGCTATCCCGGTGCGGTCGTCCCCCGCGCCGATCGGATCGGCGACTCCGTCGAGCATCTGCGCCAGAATTTCCATCGGCTACCGGCGGTGCTGCTGCCGCTCTTCGCCGGGCGAATGGAGGAGGCAAGCGTGTTTTTCCAGGCGAGTGGTTGGGGCTCCATCATCCAACCCGTCTGGAGCTTCATGCTCGCTCTGCGTGCACGTGGGCTCGGGAGCGCCTGGACGACGGGGCACCTCTGGCGGGAGCAGGAGCTGGCCAAATTGCTGGGTATTCCGGCCCACTTTACGCAGGTGGGGCTCTTCCCGATCGCCTACACGATCGGCACGGACTTCAAGCCCGCCTACCGGAAGCCGAGTGCCGAGGTGATCGGCTGGAACGGTCTGCCCTGATCGCGGCTAGATTCTCCCAAAAGGGGGTGAACTGCGTTTATTTCACACCGAAGTGTGATGAGGGGTGTCATTTCCGGGATTGCAAGGCTATATAACGTTGATAAATAAACTGATCGTCCATTAAGTTAATAGGCCTCCGTTAAATGAGTTCGTCATCCCGCACCCCGATGGATGCGGACGTAGCGCCCGCTGCGGCCGAGCAACCTCGTCCTCGCATCGGAGAACGCCGCGAACGTCAGCGCCAGGAAGCGCGCCGCACGATCCTCGATGCGACCGAAGCCCTGATGATCGAGAAGAACGGATCGGATTTCTCGATCCGGAGTCTTGCTGATCGCTCGGGTTATTCCGCGCCGACGGTCTACCACTATTTTGGCGACAAGGACGGTCTGATCGAAGCCCTTCTCGAGGAACGGGTCGCGCGACTGGCCGACCAGCTAGAGCGGGTCGAGCCGACGGGCGACACCCAGAACGATCTGCGCGCGATGCTGTTGGCCTACTTCGAATTCAGCGCGGATCACCAGACTTTTACTCGCCTCATGTGGACGCTCTCGCGCAAGGGAGAGAGCCGTATGCCCGAGGCGATGAATCGGGTCCAGAGCTGTATTGGGAACGCCGTGGAGCGTTTCGGTGGTAGTGGAAGACTTGGCCCCTTTGACGCCAATAGCGCGGGAAAGATGCTCTGGGCTCTTGCCTACGGACTCGTCTCGCTTCGCATAACGCAGCCCGACTTTACCTGGGAAGACAACCTCGCCGAGCGAGCGCTGGATGCCCTGTTTCTCGGCATGGCCGAGATGGAGAATACGTCGCAATGACGGTTTCATGTTCTGCCCGCACGAGCCGCGCTGCCGCCCGCCGCACGAACGACTCGATCACCGTCGCGCTCGCGTCGATCGTTCTTCTCACGGCCGCGGGCTGCGGCGAAGAGCAGCAGCAGGTCGAGGAGTTGCTGCCATCCGTGACCGTGTTTCGGATCGAGGCGGTGACCCTCAACGAGGAAATTCGAGCCAGCGGTGATCTGCAGGCCCGCTTTCACACGATGATTGCCGCGGAGGTGGCGGGTCGCGTGACGGAACTCTCGATCGATGAGGGGGGTGCGGTGGCAGCCTCCGCGGTGGTTCTGAAGATCGATCCCGAGCGGCGCGAGCTCGACCTGGCAGCGGCGGAGGCGAAATTGGCCCAGGCGCGCGCGAACCTCCGCAAGGAAAAAAGCCAGGCCGCACGGATTCGCGAGCTGCGCTCGCAGAGCGTGTCCTCCATCCAACAGCTCGAAGAGGCCGAGACCGCCCTCGCGCTGGCCCAATCCGAGGTGCGGGCCGAAGAGGCTGCGGTGGGGGTGAGCCGGCGCGCGGTCAGCGATTCGAGCGTCGCGGCGCCCTTCGCGGGCCTCGTCGCGCGACGCTCGGTCGAACTCGGCGAATTCGTCCAGCCGGGAACCGTGCTCTTCGAGTTGGTCTCTCTCGATCCGCTGGACGCCATCTTCAGCCTGACCGAACTCGACACCGAACGCGTTCGATTGGGGCAGCGGGTCGCAATCTCCGTCGGCGCCTTCCCGAACCGGACCTTCGGTGGTGTCGTGACGTTCGTCGCCCCCATCGTCGACCCGGCGACGCGAACACTGCGGATCAAAGCACGGATCGACAACACGGATTCCCTGCTCCGACCGGGGCTCTTCGCACGGGTGAACCTCGGTGTCGCCCAACGCGAGAACGTGATGATGGTCCCCGCCGAGGCGCTTCTTCAGCGAAGCGGCGGTGCCTCGCTATACCGGGTGATCGAAGGCGATCGTGTGGAGCGTGTCGTCGTGGAGACGGGCGCGACCGCGAATAACCTGGTGGAAGTCCGCGGCGATCTGCACGAGGGCGATCGGATCATTCGCCGCGGCCATGGCGGGCTGGCCGACGGAATGGTCGTCGTCGTTCGAGAGATCGCGATGCCGCCGATGACAACCGCAGGGACCGCGACGCGGGGGAAGGACTCTTGAGCTTATCGGAGCTAGCGATCGATCGGCCCGTCCTCACGTGGATGATGACGCTGGCACTCGCCGTTTTCGGGATCCTCGGTTTCCTGCGTCTCGGAATCGACCAATACCCCGACATGACGTTTCCGTACGTCGGCGTCGTCGTCACGATGGAAGGTGCATCGCCGACGACTATGGAGGACGAGGTCGTCGACGTCCTGGAGGAGGCCTTCGCCACCATCGAAGGCGTTCGTCACACGTATTCGACATCCGCACACGGTATGGCGCGGGTCATGATGGAATTCGAGCTCGAACACGATCTCGATGTCGCAGCGCAGGACGTGCGCGACAAGATCAACATCTCCATGAACGACCTGCCGAAGGAGATCGACCCACCCATTCTGGGGAAGGCCGACTTCTCGATGTTTCCGATCATCTACGCGCCGATCACCTCGGATCTCCCGATCACGGAGACGACCGAGTACGTCGAGCGACATATCAAGCCGATGATCGAGAGTATTCCGGGCGCAGCCGGGACCGAGATCTACGGCGATCTCGAGCGCAATATCCGGATCTGGATCGACCCCGATGCCCTTCGCGCCCGAGACCTTTCGGTCAGCGACGTTCTGGGGGCTCTGCGCCGCGAGCACGTCGAACGGCCCGGGGGCTTCGTCGAGGGGCCGTCCGTCGAGTGGGCCCTCAAAACCGATGCGGAATTTCACTCGGTCGACGAGCTCGCACGGATGGTCGTGTCCTGGGAGGGCGAGGCACCGATTCGTCTACAGGACGTCGCTCGCATCGAAGACGGCTCCGAGGATATCCGCAAGGCTTCGCACATGAACGGGAAGCCGGGTCTGGCGATCGCGGTCAAGAAGCAGTCGGACGGGAATACCGTGGCCATCGTCGACGAGTTCTATCGGCGCATGGACATGGTGCGTGGGCGCACACCCGACGGGATCGAGGTTGTCGCTCAGGAAGGCTTCATCGACAATTCGCGAACGATTCGCGAGTCCTTCGAGGAGACGATCGAGGCGCTCTGGATGGGCGGCCTGCTCGCCGTCGTGGTGGTGTTCGTCTTCATGCGGCGAATGCGGCCGACCCTGATCGTGGCGGCGGCGATTCCTCTTTCGTTGATCACCACGTTCGGCATGATCTGGGTCCTCGATTTCACCCTCAACACGATGACGCTACTCGGGCTGACCCTCGCGATCGGGGTGGTCATCGACGACGCGATCATCGTGCTCGAAAATATCGAGCGCCACCGGGAACTCGGGAAGTCGGCGCGCACCGCCGCTCGCGAAGGCACACGCGAAATCGCCTTCGCAGCCATCGCGGCCACCTTCTCGGTCGCTGCGGTGTTCCTTCCTGTCGCCTTCGCGAGTGGGCAGATGGGCAGCTTCCTGACCGAATTCGGCGTTACCGTCGCGGTCGCCGTGATCATCTCCCTCATCGTCGCGCTCACCCTGGCGCCGATGCTCGCGTCGCGCATGCCGCGCCCGAAGCAGAGGGCGCCGGGTGGCCTCTATGACCGGTTGGAAGTGTGGTTCAGAGGACTCGAACAGGCTTACGCCGGAACGCTCGACTGGACCCTCGCTAATCGAGGCAGAACCACGCTCATCGCTATCGCTTCGATCGCGATCGCCGTCCTGGCCGGCTCGCAGCTGAAGGGCGAATTCTTCCCGAGCTCGGATTCGGGGTTCATCTCCGTCGAGTTCCGTACTCCGCCCGGAACGTCGCTCGAGGGCACCCTGAGGATTCTCGAACAGAACGAGTCCTGGCTGATGGCCCAGGAGGAGGTCGCTTCGGTTTTCGGGGCGATCGGTCCCACGAGCATGGATATCGGGGGCCCGAGCGACGGCTTCATGAACGTCCGCCTGCACGCGCTCGATACGCGTCGGCGAAGCGCGGATGAGATCATGCGAGCGGCCCGAATTGCATTTTCGAAGATTCCGGGTCAGGAGTTCGCGATCGTCGACCCGATGGCGTCGAGCAGTCGAGACTTTCAGGTCGAGATCGTCGGAGCGGCGAGCCTCGAGGAGCTCGATCACTATTCCGATCTGATGCTTGGGCGCCTTGCCGCGGAAGGCGGCATGGTCGACCTCGAAAAGAGCCTTCGGGTCGGATTGCCCGAGGCCCTCGTCGTGCCGGACCGCGACAAGGCCGCCGCGCTCGGGATCGATGCGGCGACGGTCGCCGAGATCGTGCACGCGATGATCGGCGGACTGGATGTGGCGACTTTCCGAGAGGGCGAACAGAGGCATGACGTCCGAATCCGAATGGAGGAGGGGCATCGCGACAGTCTCGAGGACATTGGCAATCTCTGGGTGCGCGCCCGCAATGGCGAATTGGTCGACCTGCGAAACGTCGTGACAGTGGAGAAGAGCGCGACCGCATCTTCGATCACGCGTACGGATCGTGTGCGCAGTGTCGAATTGATGGCGAATCTCGAGGGATTGGTCCTGGGCGACGCGGTCGTCCGCGCTCAAAGGATCGCGGCCGAAATCTTGCCGCCGACGATGTCACTCCGGCTGACCGGGAACGCGGAGGCGATGCGCGAGTCCGGCGAGCAGTTCATGTTGATGTTCGGGCTCGCGGTGCTGGTGATCTACATGGTTCTTGCGGCCCAGTTCGAGAGCTTCCTTCAGCCGTTGATCGTGATGGCCGCTTTGCCATTCTCGATGATTGGCGCACTCGGTGGTCTCTGGCTCTTCGATATGACCCTCAATCTATTCAGCATGATCGGAATCGTGCTGTTGATCGGGCTCGTCACGAAGAACTCGATCCTGCTCGTCGACTACGCGAATCAGCTGCGCGAAGAGGGGCTTTCGGCCGAAGAAGCGATGCGAAAGGCGGCGCCCGTCCGGATGCGTCCGGTCTTGATGACCGCGCTATCGATGATTTTCGGTGTCTTGCCGACTGCGATCGGGCTGGGCGCGGGCTCGGAGACGAGGGCGCCGATGGCGGTCGCGACCGCGGCCGGCATGTTCACGTCGATGTTGCTGACCCTCCTGATCGTCCCGGTCTTCTATCTCGGCCTCGAGCGCGTTCGCCTATTCTTCTCGCGCACGGACGACAGGGCGGTGCACGGCGAGCAGCTGGCGTAGCGTTCGAGTCCTGATGATCGGCCCGGAGGATCCGTGAGCGAAGGACGAGGTAAACGCCTATCGGTCTTCGTCGCCTCGACGTTCATCGATGAAGTGCGGATCGAGTTGGCCGCGGCATTCGACGTCACCCTCGCTACGCGGGGCGGCGATCCCGTTGGCGAACTGGTCGAGCGGAGCGATCGCGGTGAGGCCTTCGACGTCATCGTCTTCTCCCTCGACGTTCCGATGGGAGGCGACGTGATCCGCTCCCTCCCGGCGGACGTTCGCGCACTCGCGACCTATTCGGTCGGGACGGACCATATCGACTTCGAGGCGGCGAAGGAGCGTGGCCTGGCGGTCTTCAACACGCCGGGTGTCCTCGCCGACTCCGTGGCAGAGAACGCGATCTTCCTCATGTTGGGCGCCGCCCGGCGCGCGACAGAGAGTATAGAGCTCCTGCGTGGGGGCGAGTGGGCCGGCTGGAATCCGACCCAACTTGTGGGCGTTCAACTCGCCGGTCGAACGCTCGGCATCCTCGGATTGGGGGATATCGGCGAGCGAATCGCGATGCGTGCGCGAGCCCTTGGAATGGAGATCCTCTACTGCAATCGACATCCGCTTCCGGCTGATCACCCGGTCGGTGGCGGCTATCGCTCGACCGTCGGCGAATTGGTCAGTGAGAGTGATGTCTTGATCCTCGCGTGTCCTTCGACCGAAGAGACCCGGGGAATCGTCGATGATGCACTCTTGTCCCAGTCGAAGGCCGGGATGATCCTGGTGAATATCGCCCGGGGAGACGTCGTCGACGACGATGCGCTCATCGGAGCCCTGCAGAGCGGTCATGTCTGGGCGGCGGGGCTCGATGTCTTCGCTGGAGAGCCCCGGGTCGATCCGCGATATTTCGGATTGCCGAATGTCTTCATGGTTCCCCATATCGGGAGCTCCACGATCGAGGCACGACTCGGCATGGGTCGAATCCTGATCGACGGAATCATTGGCTGGAAGGCCGGCCGCGACGTCACCAACCGCGCCGGCTAGCCCGTCTGGCCACGGCGGGGTTTCGCTCGCGGAGCCATTTGCGATCCCAGGAGTATTTCGGTTCACCCGCACGACCACAGTGTGGACCGGCTCTACTATTCGCCCCATCGTCCGTGGCAGACATTCTCCCGAGGCGTTTCGATCCGGCCGTCGCCGGTTGGAGGGAGGGTGTGGGTGTGGCGAAATTCGCCGGGTTCGGTCCGGGCACATCGAAATTTCTGCGGGGATTGGGCGATAAGCTCGTGGTGATCGCTCCGGGTGTCCGTGCCGAGCCTCGGATCAACGGGTCGAGCTATCGAGTGGACCGCGATGTCCGCTTTTCGAAGGACAAGACCCCCTACAAGGATCACATCGATCTCATGTTCTGGGAGGGTGAGGACCGCAAACGGGCGATCTCCTCCTTGTTTCTCAGGATTCGTGCGGGCGGGATCGAAATGGGCGTCGGCGTGCACGACTTCGAGAAGGGTTCGATGGCGCGTTTCCGCGAGCGGGTGGACGATGCAAAATCGGGCGCAGCCCTCGAGAAGCTCGTCGGGAAGGTCGAGAAGGCTGGTCTGTCAGTGCAGGGCGAGCACTATAAGAGACAACCCAAGGGTGTCGAATCGCATTCCGAGCTTCGCGTTCGGCTAATGCGCCATTCCTCGCTTTCGTGCAGCTACCGTTCTTCGCTGCCCAAGGAGTTTGGCTCGGCCGCCTTCGCCGGCTGGTGCGTGAAGCACTGGGAAAAGATGCTCCCACTAAACGGGTGGCTCGTTCGGGAGATCGGTTAGTCGGAGCTGCGGCCTGCGGCAGACAATCCGGCCGTACGTCCAAAGAACGTGCAGTCCCCCAGCGACATTCCCGAGCTGTATCCCTTGCCCCATCGTGGAAGACCACAGGCCGTTCGGCCGGCCGCGTAGAGGCCGGGCACGACCCCACCCTCCGTGGTCAGGACTTCACCGGTGGGTCGCACGCTCAGTCCCCCGAGCGTAAAGAAGGGGTAGTAGGCCTCCTTCAGGTGACAGGCGAGAGCGGCGAAGGGAGGCTCGTCGAGAGCCTTGATCCAACTCGCATCCTTGTGGAAGAGGGGATCCTCGCCGTTGGCGGCATGGCGGTTGTAGACCTCCACGCTCGCGACCAGGGTGCCCGGGGTCATGCCGAGTTCCGTCTCGACCTCTTCCCAGGTCTCGCCGACGGCCGCGATCTCGATCCGCGAGTATTCGGAGGGTTGCTCGAAGATTGCGTCGTCGACCAGGAGGTAGAACTGATCTCCGATCTGGCTCGCGATGAAATGCGCCACACGCCCGGCGTAGGCGTCCTCGTTGATGAAGCGCGATCCCTTGTCGTTGATGAGCATGCCCTTGACGTGAGATTCCGGTGGATAGAAAGGCAGCGTCATGAAGAGTTCGTCCATGTGGATCGCCGCGCCGCCCACGCTCATGCCCATTCGGATGCCGCTGCCGTCGTCGTAGCCCCCGGACAAGCCATCGTCGGCGAGGCGTTTTCTGAGCGGCGCGTATTGTCGGAGCATCTCCTCGTTGAGTGCGAACCCGCCGGTACAGAGCACGACCCCACCGCGGGCGCGCGCGAATTTCTTTTGTCCGCCCTCGACGACCACCAGGCCACACACGAGGCCGACATCGTCGGTGACGAGTGAGAGGGCGCGGGAATCGAAATGGATATCGACGCCGAGGGCTTGTACCCGTTTGGTCAGGGCATCGAGCAGGAAGAAGCCGCCGGTCTCGCCGATCGCCTCGGGCAGGTGGCCACGTGGGCACGGTTTTGCCTTTTCTTTGAAGGGCCACGCAAACTCGCTACCCGAGAGGATCAGACAATCGCCGGTTCCAGGCATCACCGGCTTGCCCGGGATATAGGTGTCGCGATAGGGGACGCCCTGGGCTTTCAGCCACTCGTGATGATCGAGCGCGCCTTCTGCATAGAGTCGCACCCGTTCTTCGTCGGCGTCGGGTCCACCGGCCATCATCATGTATTGGAAGAAATCCTCGGTCTTGTCCTCGAACCCGTTCTCTCGTTGCGCGGAGGTGCCCCCGTTCCCACCGAGGTAGATGTCCCCGCCGGCCATCGCGCTCGTCCCGCCACTGCCCGAGGCGACTTCGAAGATCGCCACTGTGGCGCCTGAATCGGCGGCTTCGATCGCGGCGGAGGCGCCGGCTGCCCCGAAGCCCACGATCAGGACGTCGGCTTCGATGTCAAAGCTGGGAACCTTGCGCAGAGGGCAGGGTCGGCTGGTGGAGTAGGACTCGCTCATTGGGGGCCTCGAAGTCGGTCATTGGGCCCTTCAGGCCCTCGGAGAGACGGTGACTTTGAAGGTCTGCACGCTAGCGTAGGATGGCGCGGGTCGAGGGCCTCTGGCACACGTCGAATGGGCGGTGCCGAAGTTGACTGCAGTCATGATCGATTCACGGGAGAGACGAGATGGGTCTGAGCGAGTCGGAAGAGCGAATCCTGAGTGGGCGTATCTGGGATGACTTTTGTGATCGGCTGAAAGCGGCAGGCGGCCTCGTGCGTTCGGACGGGACGCCGAAAGACGTTCAGAACCAGGCCCTCGGCTATCGATTCCTGACGCGAATCCTTCGAGCGGGTCTCGAGCAGGCGGTCGACTACTCGGATACCCAGTATCCCGCGTTCTATCGCCTCGCGGACGATACGAAGAAGATCCTGAACGACAATCCCGACAACTACTACGAGAATTGCAAGATCGACAGTCGTTTCGACTATCGGATCTCCGGCCATCGAGGCACGGTCCGGTGGTTCAGCATCGGGGTCAAGGCGGGAGCCGGTAGTCCGGGCGCGATGGCGAGTACGGGTGAAATCGATTCGAGTCAGATGACTTTCAACGACGATGGCACCTTCGAGATTCTGGTGAGTCAGGAAAAGCAACCCGGCAATTGGCTGCCGATGACGAAGGATTCGACGAACATGGTCGTTCGGCAGACCTTTGGGAATCGCAAGGAAGAGCGGCGAGCGGAGCTCGAGATCCAATGCCTGAATCCGGAGCGTCCGAACAACAATCTCGATCCGATGAAGCTCGAGGAGCAGTTCGGCCAGACCCTCGGGTTCCTGGAAGCCACCGTCGGGATCGGACTCAAGTGGACGCAGATGTACAAGGAGACGACGCTGAACGCACTGCCCCTGCACGATCAACCGATGCTTCATGCCGCGGGGGGCGATCCGACGATCCACTACTACCAAAGCCATTGGGAACTCGCTCCGGACGAGGCCCTCGCGGTCACGATCGAAGGGATGCCGGAGTGTGCAACCTGGAATCTTCAGCTCTCGAATTTCTGGATGGAATCGCTCGAGCATCGATTCTTCGATATCTCGGTCAACAAGTTCACGGCGCGCTACGGCGATGATGGCTCGATCAAGATCTTGATCGCCCACGAAGATCCGGGCCCGAGTCATCCCAATTGGCTCAATACCCTCGGCCACAGCGAAGGGGGGATGCTTGGGCGCATCGTCAGCGCCGACGGTGGTTGGCCCGACGAGTGGAAGACCGAGCTCGTGAAGCTCGCGGACGTGAAGGACTGAGCAGGCTGACGTCGAATTCGACGGCGAGGTTCGGCGAGGTCGGCGAGGTCGGCGAGGTCGGCGAGGTCGGCGAGGTCGGCGATGGCGCGGTCTAAAAAGACACTCCGCCGTTCACGGTCAA